>JABFXA010000134.1 GCA_013361955.1 Nocardioidaceae bacterium | reverse complement strand
GTGTTCGCCGCCTACGCCCACCCGTCCGCGCCCTGGCTGGAGACCACCACCATCGGCTCCGAGGACGCGCTGCTCGACCTCGACCTGGAGGCCCTCGGTCGCGGCGAGTCGCCGGGGCTGACGCCCACCGACGAGCCGGTGTTCCTGGTCTGCACGCACGGCCGCCACGACACCTGCTGCGCGGAGCTCGGCCGGCCGGCCGCCGCGGCCCTGGCCGCCTCGCATCCCGAGCACGCGTGGGAGGTCTCGCACATCGGCGGCGACCGGTTCGCCGCGAACCTGCTGGTGCTCCCGCACGGCCTGTACTACGGACGGGTCGGCGACCTCGACGCCCCGCTCCTCGCCGCCCGGCACCTCGACGGCCACCTCGACCTGGACCGGCTGCGGGGGCGCTCCGGCTACCCGTTCCCGGTGCAGGTTGCCGAGGTCGCCGTGCGCCGTGCCGCGGGGGAGACCCGCGACGCCGCGGTCCGGCTGCTGTGGCAGCGCCGCGAGGACGACGAGTGGCACGCGTCGTTCGACGTCTCCGGCTCGACGTACGCCGCTCGGGTGCGGCGTGGCACCGGTGCGCGCGAGCAGCTCACCTGCCGGGCGGTGCGTGACAACCCGGTGCCGACGTACGAGGTGGTGGAGGTCAGGTCAGCGTCTTCCGGTGCTCCCGCCAGCGCTCCACCATCGCCCGCGTCTCCTCGCGGGTGAACCGGAAGTACTCCTGGGTCTCCCGCAGCCGCCGTCCGCCGCGGTGGTCGGGGCCCACCAGGTCGGCGGCCTCGGCGACCGCCTGCTCCCACATCTCCAGCATCGGCAGCCGGGCCAGCATGATCGCGCTCCACACGTCGTCGTCGTAGACCCGGTAGATGTCCGCGCGCCGGCCCGGCTCGCGCTCCTTGAACAGCAGCCGGGTATCGAGGAGGTAGCGCACCGCGCCGGAGATCGCCGCGGGGCTGACCCGGAGGCCCGCCGCGAGCTCGGCGGCGGTGTAGCGGTCGGAGTCGTCGGCCAGCGCGTAGGCGAACACCCGCGATGCCATCGGCGGCATGCCCGCCTCGGTGAGCAGGGTGGCCACCCGCTCCACGGCGTGCAGCAGCCTCTGGTGGTCGTCGGGATCGGTGCCGGTCATCGGTCTCCTCGGGCCAGGGGCGGTGCGGTCGTGGCAGACATCATAGCGTTCATAACATTCACAAGATCGTGAAACTTGTGTCACGATGCCGGTATGACCACAGCGATCAGGGCCGCGGGGCTGCGCAAGACGTTCGGTACGACGGTCGCCCTCGACGGGCTGGACCTCGAGGTCCGCACCGGGGAGGTGCACGGCTTCCTCGGCCCCAACGGCGCCGGCAAGTCCACCACGATCCGGGTGCTGCTCGGGCTGCTGCGCGCCGACGCCGGCGACGTACGGCTGCTGGGCGGGGACCCGTGGAAGGACGCGGCGTCCCTGCACCACCGGCTCGCCTACGTGCCCGGCGACGTGAACCTGTGGCCGAACCTCACCGGCGGCGAGGTGATCGACCTGCTCGGCCGGCTGCGCGGCGGCGTCGACCCGAAGCGCCGCGCGGAGCTGCTCGAGCGCTTCGACCTCGACCCGCGCAAGAAGGCGCGGTCCTACAGCAAGGGCAACCGGCAGAAGGTCGCGCTGGTCGCGGCGCTGGCCAGCGACGTCGAGCTGCTGCTGCTCGACGAGCCCACCTCGGGTCTCGACCCGCTGATGGAGGCGGTGTTCCAGGACCTGGTCCGCGACGAGGCCCGCACCGGCCGCACGGTGCTGCTGTCCAGCCACATCCTGGCCGAGGTCGAGGCGCTCTGCGACCGGGTCAGCATCGTCCGGGCCGGCAAGGTCGTGCAGCACGGCACCCTCGCCGAGCTGCGGCACCTGACCCGCACGACGGTCGTCGCCGAGACCCGCCGGCACGCCGACGGCCTCGTCGCCGTACCGGGCGTCGCGCACGTGGACCGCCTCGACGGCAAGGTGTCCTTCGACGTCGACACCGACCACCTCGACGAGGCGATGAGCTACCTCGCCTCGCTGGAGATCCGCTCGCTGGTCAGCCACCCGCCGACGCTGGAGGAGCTGTTCCTGCGGCAGTACGGCGACCAGGTCCCCGCCGAGCCCGAGGTCGCCCGATGACCACGCTGCGCGGCACCGGGCAGCTGCTGCGGCTCGCGCTGCGGCGGGACCGGGTCCGGCTGAGCATCTGGGTGCTCGCCGTGGTCGGGCTCACCTACTTCTCCGGGACGAGCATGGGCGCGGCGTTCCCGACCCAGCACGACGTGCTGAGCTACGGCCGCTCGGTGGCCGGGTCGCCGGCGCTGATCGCGATGACCGGCCCGCCGCTCGGCCTGGACACCCTCGCCGGCATCGTGCTGAACAAGGTCGGCCTGACCGCCATCATCGGCATGTCCCTGGTCGCGATCCTGACCGTGGTGCGGCACACCCGCACCGAGGAGGAGGAAGGTCGCAGCGAGATGCTGCGTGCGACGGTGGTCGGCCGGCACGCCGGCTCGGCCGCCGCGATGCTGCTGGTGGCCGGCCTGTCCGCGGTGATGGGCGTCGGTACGACGTACGCGATCATCGGCGCGCAGGTGCCCGCCGGCTCGTCGTGGCTGTTCGGGGCCGGGATCACCGCGCTCGGTCTGGTGTTCGGCGCGGTCCCGCTGGTGGCGGCGCAGGTCTTCACGCACGGCCGCACCGCGCTCGGCGTCTCCATCGCCGTGCTGGGCGTGGCCTTCGTGATCCGGGCGGTCGGCGACGTCAAGGCGAGCTGGCTGGTGTGGCTCTCGCCGATCGGGTGGTCGCAGGCCACCCATGTGCTCGGCGACGAGCGGTGGTGGCCGCTGCTGGTCTCGCTGGTGGCGACGGTGCTGCTGGTCGGCGTCTCGGTCGTGCTCGCCGACCGCCGCGATGTCGGCGCCGGCCTGGTCGCGCCCCGCAACGGGTCGCCCACCGCCTCGCCGATGCTGTCCGGCCCGGTCGGCCTCGCCTTCCGGCTGCAGCGCGGCCTGCTCGCCGGCTGGGCGCTCGGGCTGTTCGCGCTCTCGGCCGGCATGGGTTCACTGTCGCGCGAGGTGGGCGACATGGCCCGCGACAACCCGACCCTGGAGAAGTACCTCCAGGCCACCGGGCAGGCATCGCTCACCGACACCTTCTTCTCCACGATGCTGCTGATCATGGCGCTGCTCGCCTGCGCCTTCGCGGTGTCCTCCGCATTGCGGCTGCGGTCGGAGGAGACCTCCGGCCGCCTCGAGCCGCTGCTCGCGACCGGGCTGTCGCGGACCCGGTGGCTGCTCGGCACGCTGCTCGTCACGGTCGGTGGCACGGTGCTGCTGCTGTTCGTCTCCGGCCTCGGGATGGGGCTGGCCTACGGCCTCGTCGTCGGCGACGCGTCGCAGCCCTGGCGCCTCGCCGTCCTCACCCTGGTCTACCTGCCGGCCGGGGTCACCATCGCCGGCCTGGCGGTGCTGCTGGTCGGCTGGCTGCCGCGGGCGACCGCGGTGGCGTGGGCGGCCCTGGCGTTCTGCTTCGTGCTCGGCTGGCTGGGCGGCCTCCTCGACCCGCCGCAGTGGGTGCAGCAGCTCTCGCCGTTCTGGCACACCCCGGCCGTCCCCGTCGACGACGTGACCTGGACCACCCTCACCGCCCTCACCCTGGTCGCCGTGGTCCTCGGCGCCCTCGGCCTGGCCGGCTTCCGGAGGCGCGACATCACCGCTGGTTGAGGTGCGAGCGGGCTACCGCGAGCGTCGAGACCACCGTCGTACGCCGAGGCGCGTGATGTTGCGGCCGCAACGACGCCGAGGCGCGCGAAGTGGTGCGCAACGACGCGCGCCTCGGCGTGGCTGGCGCCACAACGACGCGCGCCTCGGCGAAGTGGACATGGGATTATTTAGCATGGCTAATGAGTTACGCTAAGCACATGCCCACCGTCGAGAAGCACACGCGCACGGACACGGGTCTCGCGTCCGCGCTGCGGGTGTCGGTGGCCCGGCTGTCGCGACGGCTGCGGGCCGAGCGCGACCCGGACAACGAGCTGAGCGTCGGGCAGATCGCCGTGCTCGCGGCGCTCTACCGCAACGGCGACTCCACCGTCGGCGAGCTGGCCGCGATCGAGCGCGTGCAGCCGCCGTCGATGACGCGCACCGTGAACTGTCTCGACGAGGGCGGCTTCGTGGTCCGCCGCAAGAACGCCGCCGACGGCCGCCAGGTCGTGGTCGCGCTCTCCGCGAAGGGCGAGGAGACACTCGCCGCCGACCGGCGACGACGCGAGGCCTGGCTCGCCCAGCGACTGCGCGAGCTCACCCCCGACGAACGTGCCGTGCTGCGACAAGCAGCCCCGATCCTGGAAAGGCTCGCGACTAGTTGAGTCCCACCTTCCGCGCCCTGCACAACCACAACTACCGCCTGTACGCCGCGGGCGGCATCGTCTCCAACACCGGCACCTGGATGCAGCGGGTCGCGCAGGACTGGCTGGTCCTGCAGGTGTCCGGGCACAGCCCGAGCGCCCTCGGCATCACCACCGGCCTGCAGTTCCTGCCGATCCTGCTGTTCTCGGCGTACGCCGGCGTCATCGCCGACCGGTTCCCGAAGCGACGGATGCTGCAGGTCACCCAGGCCGCGATGGCGGTGCCGGCGTTCGTCCTCGGCCTGCTCGCGGTGACCGGAGCGGCGCAGACCTGGCACGTCTACGTGATCGCGTTCGTGTTCGGCATCGGCACCGCCTTCGACGCGCCGGCCCGGCAGTCCTTCGTCTCCGAGATGGTCGAGCCGGCCGACCTCACCAACGCGGTCGGGCTCAACTCCGCGTCGTTCAACGTGGCCCGGATCTTCGGCCCGGCCGTGGCCGGCGGCCTGATCGCGCTGTTCGGCTCGGGCGTGCAGGCGACCGGCCTGGTGATCCTGCTCAACGCGGTGTCGTACGGCGCGGTGATCTACGCGCTGCAGCGGATGCGCGCCGACCAGCTCGACTCACCCGAGCTCGCGCGTCGCGGCAAGGGGATGATCCGCGACGGGATGCGCTACGTGCGCAGCCGCCCCGACGTGATGCTGGTGCTGGCGATCGTGTTCTTCGCCGGCACCTTCGGGATGAACTTCCAGATGACGTCGGCGCTGATGGCCACGCAGGTCTACCACAAGGGCGCCGGCGAGTACGGCCTGCTGGGCACCACGATGGCGGTCGGCTCGCTCGCCGGCGCACTGCTCGCCGCGCGCCGTGTCGGCAAGCCGCGGTTCCGGTTGCTGATCGTCGCCGGCGTGGCCTTCGGGGTGGTGGAGATCGCGTCCGGCCTGATGCCGAGCTACCTGTGGTTCATGGTGCTCACGCCGCTGCTCGGCCTCACCGTGCTGACCATGATCACCGCGGCCAACGCGACCGTGCAGCTCAGCGTCGCGCCGGCGATGCGCGGCCGGGTGATGGCGCTGTACATGATGATCTTCCAGGGCGGCACGCCGCTCGGCGCGCCGATCGTCGGGTGGGTCGGCGACACCTTCGGCGCCCGCTGGACCCTCGTGGGCGGCGGCGCGATCACCATCCTCGGCATCCTCGCCGCGGTGGCGGTCTTCGGCTGGTCCCGCGGGCTGGTCGGACCGCGGCGGCT
Source organism: Nocardioidaceae bacterium (assembly GCA_013361955.1). Taxonomy (GTDB): domain Bacteria; phylum Actinomycetota; class Actinomycetes; order Propionibacteriales; family Nocardioidaceae; genus Nocardioides_B. The sequence goes on along the minus strand of JABFXA010000134.1, from coordinate 17,313 downwards.
CGCCCCGGTCCCGGACGGCGAGGACCCGGACGCGGCCGACGAGGTGGTAGCCGGCCGCGCCCGGGTCGCCTGATCCCCCGGTCCCGCGGTCAGGCCCGGCTGGTGAACCAGGGCCGGTGCAGGTCGAGGTAGCTCACGTCGTGCATCGCCGCCTCCATCGCGCGGCGTACGTCGGCGGGCATCTCCATCTGCTCGCCCTTGCGCGCGGACTCCTCGTCGGTGAACGCGATCGTCTCGGTGAACGTGCCGTCCTCCTCGATCGCGAGGGTGCCGCCGATGATGTCGGGGCGCATCTGGTGCAGCGCCTCGGTGTCGGTCATCATCGCCTTGAGCGTCGCCGCGTCGTCGACCTTGCCGCGGATCACCTGCACGAACCCGGCGTCGTCCGAGCCGCCGTCCATCATCAACGTCACGTCGGCGCAGTCGTGGAACTCCGCCGGCCCGTCGAGCAGCTTCTGCGCCTCGGCCCACCAGGCGCCCTGCTCGGGGCGCTGCGAGTTCGCCGCCGCGGACTCCCGCGAGTCGAACCGCACCACCCCCACGAACATGCCGTCGTCGGTGAACCCGTAGGTCCCGCCGAGCCAACCCGTCGCCCCCGGTGCGAGCTCGCGCGTCCAGCGCTCGCCCATCGCCCGCATCTCGTCCTCGCGCGAGCACTTCCCCTGGATGATCTGGATGAACACCGTGCCGCCTGCCTTTCGTGTGTCAGTGGGCGCACAGGGTCGTCTTGTCACCGACGACGCTAGGGGCGGGCCCCGGGAGGGTCCATGGCACGTTCGGGGCAACCCGCGGCCTACGCTGGACGCCATGCACCCGCGCTACCGCCGCCTCGTCATTCCCGGGGTGCTCGCGGGGCTGATCCTCCTCGTCGTCGTCGCCAGTCTGCTGCAGAGGTGACCGGTGCCCGCTGAGCCGTTGCTCCGTGCGCTGACCCGGATGCGCGGGCTGGTCCTCGACGACACCGCGCTGGTGCGCGCCGTCGGGTCCGGCCGGCAGAAGGGCGCCCGGCCGCGCTGGCGCAAGGTCGAGCTGCGCTACGTCGACCTCAAGGCCGGCCGCCGCCTCCAGGTGACGACGTACGACGAGCAGCAGGCGCACACCGCCAACCACGAGCCGGGCGACGCCGCGCGGCAGGCCGTCGACGAGCTGCTCGACGAGCCGTTCGGCAACTGGCACGTCGAGACGACCACCGAGACGCACCAGGTCCGGGTCACCAAGAAGCTCGAGGCGATGGTGCACACGACGGCGCGCGCACCCGGTTTCGACACGGCTCGCTCGCAGGCTCCCGAGCCTCGTCGACCAACGGGTGAGCTCGCCCACGACCGGCGCAAGCCGCGGCTGCTGCCCGAGGACGACCCGGTGCTGGTCGCGCTGGGCATCGCCGACGAGCAGGGCCGGGTGAAGCCGAGCCGGCAGGCGAAGTACCGCCAGGTCGAGGAGTTCCTCCGCGACCTCGCGCCGGTGCTCGACGACGCGGTCGAGCAGGGACGGGTGCGCACGCCGACCGCCGACGACCCGCTGCGGGTGGTCGACCTGGGCTGCGGCAACGCGTACCTCACCTTCGCCGCGCACCGCTACCTCAGCCACGTGCGCGGGCTGCCCGTGCACACGACCGGCGTCGACGTGAAGGCGCAGTCGCGCGAGCACAACACCGCGGTCGCGGAGTCGCTGGGCCTGGCCGGGGCGATGAGCTTCGTGCAGGGCGACATCGCCGAGGCCGTGCTCGACGAGACCCCCGACGTGGTGCTCGCGCTGCACGCCTGCGACACCGCGACCGACGACGCGCTCGCCCGGGCCGTCACCTGGGACGCCCCGGTCGTGCTGGCCGCCCCGTGCTGCCACCACGACATCGCCGCGCAGCTGCGCCGCGCGCCGACCCCGGCGCCGTACGCGATGCTCACCCGCAGCGGGATCCTGCGTGAGCGGTTCGCCGACACCCTGACCGACGCGGTCCGCGCGGCGGTGCTGCGGCAGGTCGGCTACCGGGTGGACGTCATCGACTTCGTGGACAGCAAGCACACCCCGCGCAACACGATGCTGCGCGCAGTGCGCACCGGAGCGCAGCCGTCGGCGTCCGCGCGCGCCGAGCTCGACGAGGTCACTCGCACCTGGGGCCTGCACCCCAAGCTCGCGGAGCTGCTGGGTGACCGTCTCGGCTAGCCTCGCCGCCGCCCTGCTGGTGGCGAGCGGGCCGGTGCCGAGCCACCCGCTGTTCACCTGGCAGGGCGACGACGTCATCGAGTCCAGCGGCCTGGTCGACCGCGGGGCGCTGGTGTGGACGAACAACGACTCCGGCGACGACGCGGTGCTGTACGCCGCCGACACCCGCACCGGGAACGTGGTCCGCCGGGCGACGTACGCCGACGCGGTGACCGACGTCGAGGCGATCGCACCGGGCCGCGGCCGCACCCTGTGGGCCGCCGACATCGGCGACAACCGGGCGAACCGCGACGACATCGCGGTCTACCACGTGCACCCGCGCGCGGACGGTGACGCTCCGCGCTTCCCGCTGCGCTACCCGGATCGGCCGCACGACGCCGAGACCCTCCTGGTGCAGCCGGGCACCCAACGGGTGTTCGTGGTCTCCAAGTCGGTCTTCGGCGGCACCGTGTACGCCGCGCCGCGGCACCTGCAGCGCGACCGGGAGAACCGGCTGCACCGGTTCGCCGAGGTCTCCGGCCTGGTCACCGACGGCGCGTTCTTCCCCGACGGTCGGCACGTGCTGCTGCGCACCTACGGCACCGCGTCGGTCTACACGTTCCCCGGCTTCGAGCTGGTCGGCACCGTCACGCTGCCCGCGCAGCCGCAGGGCGAGGGCATCTCGGTCGGCCACGGCGGGCGGGTGCTGGTGTCGTCGGAGGGCGTGCGGTCGCAGGTGCTCCAGGTGACCCTGCCGGCCGCGCTGAGCCGGTCGGGCAGCACTGCGCCGGCCTCGCCCGAGGGCCCGCCGCCCTCCACCACGGGCCCGCCGCCGACCCCTCAGTCCGAGCGCCCGCCGCGCACCACCGCGCAGTGGGTCGGGATCGGCGCGGTCGGGCTGGTGATCGCGGGCCTGGGCTGGCTGACCCTCAGAGTCGCTCGACCACGTGGTCCACACAGGCGGTGAGCGCCTCGACGTCGGCCGGGTCGATCGCCGGGAACATCGCCACCCGCAGCTGGTTGCGGCCGAGCTTACGGTACGGCTCCACGTCGACGATCCCGTTGGCCCGCAGCACCTTGGCCACCTCGGACGCGTCCACCTCGTCGGCGAAGTCGATGGTGCCGACCACCAGCGAGCGCTCGCCCGGGTCCGCGACGTACGGCGTCGTGTAGGCGGTCTTCTCCGCCCAGGTGTACAGCCGCGACGAGCTGTCCGTCGTCCGCGAGACCGCGAACTCCAGCCCGCCGTTGCCGTTCAGCCAGTCGAGCTGCTCGGCCATCAGGAACAGCGTTGCGAGCGATGGGGTGTTGTAGGTCTGGTTCTTGGTGGAGTTGTCGATCGCCGTCGGCAGGTCGAGGAACGCCGGCACCCAGCGGCCCGACGCGGCGATCTCGGCCGCGCGCTCGAGGGCGGCCGGCGACAGCACCGCGAGGTACAGGCCGCCGTCGGATCCGAAGTTCTTCTGCGGCGCGAAGTAGTAGGCGTCGCACTCGCGGACGTCGACGGGGAGACCGCCGGCGGCCGAGGTCGCGTCGACGAGCACCAGCGCGTCGTCGTCGGCGCCCGCCACCCGCTGCACCGGCGCCATCACGCCGGTGGAGGTCTCGTTGTGCGCCCACGCGTACACGTCCACCCCCTCCTCGGCCCGCGGCTGCGGCCGGGTGCCGGGCTCGGAGGTGATCACGGTCGGCTCGCCGAGGAACGGCGCCCTGGTCGCCGCCGTCGCGAACTTCGAGGAGAACTCCCCGAACGACAGGTGCTGGCTGCGCTCGCGGACCAGGCCGAACGTCGCGACGTCCCAGAACGCGGTGGCGCCGCCGTTGCCGAGCACCACCTCGTAGCCCCCCGGCAGCGAGAACAGCGACGCGACGCCCTCGCGGACCCGGCCGACCAGGTCCTTCACCGGCGCCTGCCGGTGGGAGGTACCGAGCAGGGAGGTGCCGGTGGCGGCCAGCGCGGCGAGCGCCTCCGGGCGGACCTTCGACGGCCCGGAGCCGAACCGGCCGTCGGCGGGCTTGAGCGCGTCGGGGATGGTGATCGTGTCGGTCACGACGACTACCTCGCAGGTATCGATGGACGGGTGACCTGACCTCGTTGTCAGTCGGCGACCGCACGCCGCGGGGGCGCGCGGACCGCCGCCTATTCTGGCACCGCCGCACCGGCGGCGGAGGGACGGGCACACATCATGGGCAACGGTGGGCGGCGTACGCCGCTCCGGGTGCTGGGCGCGCTGGTGCTGCTGGCCGGCGTGTTCCTGCTGCTGGTCACGCTGATGGAGCTGTTCGGCTCGCTCAGCGCGGACGGCGGCCCGGGTGGCTGGGCCTGGTGGACCGCGGTGGCCGGGCTGCCCCTGGTGGTGGCCGGCGGCTGGCTGCTGCAGGCAGGCGCCGCGACCGAGCCGCCGAAACGCCCGGCGTGCGCCACCTGCGGCCGCGAGGCGCGTCCCGGCGCGCGCTTCTGCGACGGCTGCGGGGCGCTGCTCTGACCTGAGGTCGCGCCGGGATCCGTCGGGGTCACCCTGAGCCGGGTCCCGGGGTCCGTCAGGGGTCGCGCTCAGCGGCTTCCCCGATGTGCGCGGACCCGCGTCCGGGCGAGGCTGCTCCGCATGATCACGGTCGACTCCCTCACCAAGAAGTACGGCGGCTTCCGCGCCGTCGACGAGATCAGCTTCACGGCACAGCCCGGTCGGGTGACCGGGTTCCTGGGCCCCAACGGGGCCGGCAAGTCCACCACCATGCGCGTGATGGCCGGGCTGACCCCGGCCACGTCCGGCTCCGCCACGATCCTGGGCCGGCGGTACGCCGACCTGCCCAACCCGGGCCGCGAGGTCGGCGTGCTGCTCGACGCCTCGGCCCAGCACGCCGGTCGCACCGGCCGCGAGATCCTCTCGCTGGCCGCGCGGACGATGGGCCTGCCGCGGCACCGGGTCGCGGAGATGCTCGACGTGGTCAGCCTGGTGGACGACGAGCCGGACCGCCGGGTGCGCAACTACTCGCTCGGCATGCGCCAGCGGCTCGGCATCGCCACCGCGCTCATCGGCGAGCCCGAGGTGCTGATCCTCGACGAGCCGGCGAACGGCCTCGACCCCAGCGGCATCCGCTGGATGCGGGACCTGCTGCGCGGGTTCGCGAACCAGGGCGGCACCGTGCTGCTCTCCTCGCACCTGCTGCACGAGATCGAGGTCATCGCCGACGACATCGTGGTGATCGGCAACGGCCGGATCGTCGCCGACGGCACCAAGGACGAGCTGCTCGAGGCGGCCGGCACCGTGGTCCGCAGCGACGACGCCGACCGGCTGGCCCACGCGCTGGCCGACGCCGGGGTGACCGGCACCCGGACCTCCGACGGCGCCGTCCGCACCGACGCCGACGCCGCCCACGTCGGCCGGGTCGCGCTCGCCGCGGGCGTGGCCCTCACCGAGCTGCGTGCCGCCGACGGCGCCGGCCTCGAGGAGATGTTCCTCGAGCTCACCGCGGAGACCCAGCGGGAGACCTCCCGCGACGACCAGTCAGAAGGAGCAGCGGCATGAGTGCCATCGCCGTACCGCAGACCGACCAGTCCCGACCCACCCAGCAGGTCCGGCCCCGGCGTACCGGCGTCCCGGCCCGGATCCCCACCTCGCGGGTGATCGGCGTCGAGCTGCGGAAGATGTTCGACACCCGGTCCGGGTTCTGGCTGATGGCCAGCATCGTCATCGCCAACCTGCTCGCGACCGGCGCGGTGATCCTCTGGGCGCCGGACAGCGAGCTCACCTACTCGACGTTCGCGGCCGCGATCGGCTTCCCGATGGCCGTGATCCTGCCGATGATCGCGATCCTGTCGGTCACCGGGGAGTGGAGCCAGCGCAGCGGGCTCACCACGTTCACGCTGGTGCCGCACCGCGGCCGGGTGATCTGGGCGAAGGCGGTCTGCGCGGTCGGCGTGGGCATCGTCTCGATGCTCGTCGCGTTCGCCGTCGGCGCGGTCGGCAACCTGGTCGGCACCGCGATCACCGGCACCGACCTGGTCTGGGACGCGTCGTTCCAGGACCTGGTGTTCATCGTCCTCGGCAACGTGCTCGGGATGATGGTCGGCTTCATGCTCGGCGTGCTGATCCGCAACTCGGCCGGCGCGATCGTGTCGTACTTCGTCTACTCGCTGGTCTTCCCGACCATCTTCGGGCTGCTCGCGAGCGCCCAGGGCTGGTTCCGCGACCTGCAGCCGTGGGTGGACTTCAACTACGCGCAGGGCGCGCTGTTCAACGGCAGCATGTTCGGCGAGCAGTGGGCGAACCTCGGCGTCGCCGGCGCGATCTGGCTGGTCGCCCCGATGGTGGTCGGCCTGGCCCTGGTGATGCGCTCCGAGGTGAAGTGACCCGCACCCCGCATCGCCGGAGCCCGGTCCGCGAGGACCGGGCTCCGGTGCGCTGCGCTAGTTGAGGTGCGAACGAAGTGAGCCTCGAAACCAGTGGTGAGGTGCCCGGTCACGTGACCACGGGTCGTCGCGGCCTTGGTTTCGACGCTCGCGGTGGCCCGCTCGCTCCTCAACCGGCGGTGGTCGCTCGGGCCAGTCAGCTGGCCAGGATGGGCGGCTCCGCGACGGCTTCGTCGACGGTGTCGTGGATGGTGAAGACCTTGTCGAGGCCGGTGATCCGGAAGATCTTGAGCATCTGCTCCTCGGTGCACACCAGGCTGAAGCTGCCCTTGAGGCCGTGCGCGCGACGGCGTCCGCCGATCAGCGCGCCGAGGCCGGTCGACTCGATGAAGTCCACCTTCAGCAGGTCGATCACGAGGTGCACGTCGCCGGCGACCAGGGACTCGGTGATCGCGTCCTTGAGCTGCGGGCCGGTCGCGAAGTCGATCTCGCCTTGCGGCTGAAGGACCGTGTAGTCCCCTCGGCGGTCGATGTCGACCTGCAGGTGCATGTTCATCCTCCGGGAGCCGGTGAGGACGACGCTACCCTGCTGAACGCGGCCCGAAACGATCCTTACAGGCAGGGACGAATCAGTCCAACCCGGACCAGCCCAGGACGGTCCGTCAGGCCCACGACGCGTCCCAGCCGTCCACCTCCGAGGCCGCGCGCTCGGGCGGGCCGACGTACACCGCGGACGGTCGGATCAGCCGGCCGGTGCGCTTCTGCTCGAGGATGTGCGCCGACCACCCGCCGGTGCGGGCGCAGGTGAACATCGAGGTGAACATGTGCGGCGGTACCTCGGCGAAGTCGAGCACGATCGCGGCCCAGAACTCCACGTTGGTCTCGAGCACCCGGTCGGGCCGGCGCTCGCGCAGCTCCTTGAGCGCGGCCTTCTCCAGTGCCTCGGCGACCTCGTAGCGCGGCGCGTCGAGCTCCTTCGCGGTCCGTCGCAGCACCCGGGCGCGCGGGTCCTCCGCGCGGTACACCCGGTGCCCGAAGCCCATCAGCCGCTCGCCGTCGTCGAGCAGCTCCTTGACGTACGGCGTCGCGTCCCCGCGCCGCTCGACCTCCTCGATCATGCCGAGCACCCGCGACGGCGCACCGCCGTGCAGCGGGCCGCTCATCGCGCCGATCGCACCCGAGAACGCGGCGGCCACGTCGGCCCCGGTCGAGGTGATCACCCGCGAGGTGAACGTCGAGGCGTTCATGCCGTGCTCGGCGGCGGAGGACCAGTACGCGTCGATCGCCTTGACGTGGCGGGGGTCGGGCTCGCCCTTCCACCGGATCAGGAACCGCTCGGCCAGCGTGTGACCGCGGTCGACGTCCTTCTGCGGCACCACCGGCAGGTGCAGCCCTCGGGCGGCCTGCGCGGCGTACGACAGCACCATCACGGCCACCCGGCTGAGGTCGTCGCGAGCCTGCTCGTCGGTGATGTCGTAGGTCTGCCGGAACCCGAACGCCGGCGCCAGCATCGCGATCGCGGCCTGGACGTCGACGCGGACGTCGCCGGTGTGCACCGGGATGTTGTAGGCCTCGGCAGGTGGCAGCCCGGGTTGGTAGCTGCCGTCGACCAGCAACCCCCAGATGTTCTCGAAGGGCACGTGGCCCACGAGACTCTCGATGTCGACGCCGCGGTACCGGAGCGCGGACCCCTCCTTGTCGGGCTCGGCAATCTCCGTCTCGAAGGCGACCACGCCTTCCAACCCGTGCATGACCTCGGTCATCGAGATCCCCTCTCGTCTCTCGCACCTGAAACCCGCTCATCATGCCCACTCGCTACCGCCGCGTCACGAAGGGGGCGGTCGCGACCGCGCTCGCGGGTAGGTTGCGGGCGTGAGCGACGACGACGCATCGACCGAACGGCTGGCCGCGCTGCGACGCGAGTACGGCGCCGCCGGCCTCGACCTGCCGGATCTCGCCGACGACCCGATCGCGATGTTCCGGCGCTGGCTCGACGACGCGTCCGGGCTGCACGAGCCGAACGCGATGGTGGTGTCCTCGGTCGGCGCCGACGGCCGGCCCAGCGCGCGGATGGTGCTGCTCAAGGCGGTCGACGAGCGCGGCTTCGTCTTCTACACGAACTACGCCTCGCGCAAGGCCGCCGAGCTCGACGCGCACCCGCAGGTGGCGCTGCTGTTCCCGTGGCACGACCTGCAGCGCCAGGTCCGGGTCGAGGGCGTCGCGGCCCGGGTCTCGCACGACGAGAGCGCGGCGTACTTCGCGACCCGGCCGCGGGCGTCGCAGCTCGGCGCCTGGGCCTCGCCGCAGTCGCAGCCGGTGACGTCGCGCGAGGCCCTCGACGCGGCGTACCGGGCGGTGCAGGAGCGGTTCGGCGGACCGGACGCCGACGACGAGGTGCCGCTGCCACCGTACTGGGGCGGCTACCGGGTCGCCCCGGACACCGTCGAGTTCTGGCAGGGCCGGGTCGGCCGGATGCACGACCGGCTCGTGTACCGGCGTACGGGCGTCGGCTGGGGCGTCGAGCGGCTGGCCCCCTGACCCTCGCGAGAAACCGCTTGTGAGTGAGTGCTCACTCATTTACAGTTGACTGCGTGCCCCAACCATCCGCCCGCCGCGGGCGAGCCACCCCGATGGCGCCCGACGAACGCCGCCGGGCGATCGTCGACGTGGTGGTGCCGCTGCTGATCGAGCACGGCGGCGACGTGAGCACCCGGCAGATCGCCGAGGCGGCGGGGATCGCGGAGGGCACCATCTTCCGGGCGTTCCCCGACAAGGGCGCGCTGCTGATGGCCGCGGCCGAGGAGACGATGACCCCGGCCGAGGGCGGCACCGAGCTCCGCCGGGCACTCGAGGGGCACGACGACCTGCGCGCCAAGCTGCTGGTCACCGCGGAGCGGATGTTCGAGCGCTCCGAGCGGGTGCTGGTGGTGATGATGGCGCTGCGCCGGCTGGCGATGACCCAGCCGGGCGAGCCGCAGCACCGCGGAGGGCCGCCGCCGTTCATGGCCGAGGCGAACCGCCAGCTGCAGACGATGCTGACCGAGGTCTTCGAGCCGCACCGCGACGAGCTCACCGTCGACCCGTCCACCGCCGCGACCCTGCTGCGCACGCTCGTGCTCGGCTCGCGGCACCCGGGGGTCGACCCCGACGCCCGGCTCACCGCCGAGCAGGTCGTCGACGTGCTGCTCGACGGGATCCGCACCCACGACACCGGCACCAAGGGGGACTGACCAGATGCTGATGCGCATCCTCAAGGAGCACCTCGCGCCGTACAAGCCGCAGATCGGCGTCGTCGTCGCCCTGCAGTTCGTCGGCACGATGGCCGCGCTCTACCTGCCCAGCCTGAACGCCGACATCATCGACCGCGGGGTGGCCCAGGGCGACACCGGCTACATCATCCGCACCGGCGGGATGATGCTCGCCGTGTCGCTGCTGCAGATCCTGTGCAGCGCCGGCGCCGTGTACGTCGGCGCGCGGACCGCGATGGCGTTCGGCCGCGACCTGCGCCGGGAGATCTTCCACCGGGTCGGCTCCTACTCGAGCCGCGAGGTGTACGCGCTCGGCGCGCCCTCGCTGATCACCCGCAACACCAACGACGTCCAGCAGGTGCAGATGCTCGTGCTGATGACGTTCACGATGATGGTCGCCGCGCCGATCATGATGGTCGGCGGCGTGCTGATGGCGATGCGCGAGGACCTCGGCCTGTCCTGGCTGCTGGTGGTCTCGGTGCCGGTGCTGTTCGCCTCCGTGGGTTTCGTGATCTCCCGGATGGTGCCCGGCTTCCGGCTCATGCAGACCCGCATCGACGGCGTGAACCGGATCCTCCGCGAGCAGATCACCGGCATCCGGGTGGTGCGCGCGTTCGTGCGCGAGCCCTACGAGACCAGCCGCTTCGGCACCGCCAACGACGACCTCACCGACGTGGCGGTGCGCACCGGTCGCTGGATGGCCACGATGTTCCCGACCGTGATGCTGATCCTCAACGTGTCGAGCGTGGCGGTGCTCTGGTTCGGCGGCCACCGGGTCGACGCCGGCGAGATGCAGATCGGCGCGCTCACCGCGTTCCTGTCCTACCTGGTGCAGATCCTGATGGCCGTCATGATGTCGACCTTCATGCTGATGATGGTGCCGCGCGCGTCGGTGTGCGCCGACCGGGTCGCCGAGGTGTTCGACACCTCGTCCTCCGTGCTGCCGCCCCTCGAGCCGGTGACCGACCTGGTCGGCCGCGGCGAGCTGGACTTCCGGGACGTCGAGTTCAGCTACCCGGGCGCCGACGCCCCGGTGCTGCGCGACCTGTCGTTCGAGGCCCGTCCCGGGCAGACCACCGCGGTGATCGGGTCGACCGGCGCCGGGAAGACCACGCTGGTGAACCTGGTGCCGCGGCTGTTCGACGTCACCGCCGGCGAGGTGTACGTCGACGGGGTCGACGTACGCGACCTCGACCAGGAGGTGCTGTGGAGCAAACTCGGGCTGGTGCCGCAGAAGGCGTTCCTGTTCTCCGGCACGGTGGCCAGCAACCTGCGCTACGGCAAGCCCGACGCCACCGAGGAGGAGATGTGGTGGGCGCTCGAGGTGGCGCAGGCGCGGGACTTCGTGGAGGCCATGCCCGAGCAGCTCGACGCCCCGATCGCGCAGGGCGGCACCAACGTCTCCGGCGGCCAGCGGCAACGGCTGGCGATCGCACGGGCGGTGATCCGCCGCCCGGAGATCTACCTGTTCGACGACTCGTTCTCCGCCCTCGACCTGGCCACCGACGCCCGGCTGCGCGCGGCGCTCGCGCCGGTGACCACCGACGCGACGGTCGTGATCGTCGCGCAGCGGGTGTCCACGATCATCGACGCGGACCAGATCCTGGTGCTCGAGGACGGCGAGGTGGTCGGCCGCGGCCGGCACGACGAGCTGCTCGAGACCTGTGAGACCTACCAGGAGATCGTCCGTTCCCAGCTGACCGCCGAGGAGGCAGCGTGAGCACCCCACGTCCCCAGGCGCAGATGAAGGAGACCGAGCGGGTCACCGCCGGTCCCGGGCCCGGCCGGGGCCCGTTCGGCGGCGGCATGGTCGGCCAGAAGTCGATGGAGTTCGGCCCCTCGGCCAAGCGCCTCGTGCGCCGGATGGGCCCCGACAAGGGCAAGGCGCTCGCGGTGCTGGCCCTCGCGGTGGTGAGCGTCTCGCTGAGCGTGACCGGCCCGAAGATCCTCGGCCACGCCACCGACCTGATCTTCTCCGGCCTGCTCGGCCGCAACCTGCCCGCGGGCGTCAGCAAGGCCGACGCCGTCGAGGGCCTGCGTGCCCGCGGCGAGGACAAGGTCGCCGACATGCTTTCGAGCATGCACGTGGTGCCGGGCCAGGGCGTCGACTTCACCGCGGTCGGGCACGTGCTGCTGCTGGTGCTGGGCGTGTACGTCGCGTCCGCGCTGCTCGGCTGGCTGCAGGGCTTCATCCTCAACGACGTCGTGCAGAGCACGGTGCGCCGGATGCGCTCGGACGTCGAGGACAAGCTCAACCGGCTGCCGCTGAGCTACTTCGACAGGCAGCCGCGCGGTGAGCTGCTGTCTCGGGTCACCAACGACATCGACAACATCAGCCAGACGCTGCAGCAGACGATGAGCCAGCTGGTGGTCTCGCTGCTCACCGTCGTGGGCGTGCTCGCGATGATGTTCTCGATCTCCTGGACGCTGGCGCTGGTCGCGTTGGTCACGGTGCCGATCACGATGGTGGTCAGCGGCCAGATCATGAAGCGCTCGCAGGGGATGTTCATCCAGCAGTGGCGGCGCACCGGCCAGCTCAACGCGCACATCGAGGAGACCTACACCGGGCACGCGCTGGTCAAGGTCTTCGGCCGGCAGGCCGAGGTCGAGCAGGCCTTCGAGGAGCAGAACGAGGAGCTGTTCAAGGCCAGCTTCGGCGCCCAGTTCGTGTCCGGGCTGATCATGCCGGTGATGATGTTCATCGGGAACCTCAACTACGTCGTGATCGCGGTCCTCGGCGGGCTCCGGGTGGCCAGCGGGACGATGAGCCTCGGCGACGTACAGGCGTTCATCCAGTACTCCCGCCAGTTCACCCAGCCGCTCACCCAGGTCGCCTCGATGGTGAACCTGCTGCAGTCCGGCGTCGCCTCCGCCGAGCGGGTCTTCGAGCTGCTCGACGCCGAGGAGGAGCCGGCCGAGCGGGCCGAGCCGATGGCGGAGGGCGGTCGCGGCGAGGTGGCGTTCGAGCACGTGTCGTTCCGCTACGACGACGACCAGCCGCTGATCGAGGACCTGTCGCTCGTCGCCCGACCCGGCCAGACCGTCGCGATCGTCGGCCCCACCGGCGCCGGCAAGACCACGCTGGTGAACCTGGTGATGCGCTTCTACGACGTGCGCTCCGGCCGGATCACGCTCGACGGCGTCGACATCGCCACGATGAAGCGGTCCGACCTGCGCGGGCGCACCGGCATGGTGCTGCAGGACACCTGGCTGTTCGAGGGCTCGATCCGCGACAACATCGCGTACGGGCGACCGGACGCCTCCGAGGAGGAGATCCTCGAGGCGGCGAAGGCGACGTTCGTCGACCGGTTCGTGCACAACCTGCCCGACGGCTACGACACGGTCATCGACGAGGACGGCTCGAACATCAGCGCCGGCGAACGGCAGCTGGTCACCATCGCGCGGGCGTTCCTCGCCGACCCGGCGCTGCTGATCCTCGACGAGGCGACCAGCTCGGTCGACACCCGCACCGAGCTGCTGGTGCAGGAGGCGATGGCGGCGCTGCGCACCGACCGGACGTCGTTCGTGATCGCACACCGGCTGTCCACGATCCGCGACGCCGACCTGATCCTGGTGATGGAGCACGGTGACATCGTGGAGCAGGGCACGCACGACGAGCTGCTCGCGGGCGACGGTGCGTACGCCGCGCTCTACAACGCGCAGTTCCGCTCGGCGGCGACCGATGCCGCGGTGGACGCCTCGGTGCTGGCCTGATCGGCTCATCGAGCCGAACACCAGCGGTACGGACCGGCGTGCGGGTCGACGTGGTGGCGAACACCCGCTCGCTGGTTGAGGTGCGAACGAAGTGAGCCTCGAAACCATCGGCCACGTGACCGCGTAGCTCACGTCCTGGCTTCGAGGCTCGCGATAGCCCGCTCGCACCTCAACCAGCGGCGGACAGGCGACCCTGAGCGGAGCCCAGACAATGCAGCGACCCGTGGGCTTGCGGTCTGACGTGTCAGACCGCTCTCCGGTCGGATGAGGTCCGGAGCGCCCACGGGCCGGGTGACTGCTTGGGATTACCAGCGCGCTACTCGAGCAGCCGTGCTGGTCGGTGCGCTGCTAGCGAGCAGCCACCTCACGAATCCGATAAGAATGCATCTGTCGGACCACCTCCTTTCCCGTGTCCGACCACCGTACGTCCGGGGTGGGTGGCCCACAAGACATTTCCGACGAGTGGGAAAGTTGGCCCGTGACCACCGAGGCGGAGCCCGCGCAGCGCCGTGGGTGGTGGCGGTCGGTGGTCACCGACATCCGCCCGGTGCAGGTCTCCGCGCCGTACCGCCGGCTGTTCTTCGGCAACACCGTGGCCCAGCTCGGGCAGCAGATGACGAATGTCGCGGTGGCCGTGCAGGTCTACGCGCTCACCCAGTCCTCGTTCTACGTCGGCCTGGTCGGCGTCTTCGCGCTGGTGCCGCTGGTCGCGCTCGGGCTGTACGGCGGCGCGGTCTCCGACGCCGTGGACCGACGCACGGTCGCGCTCGTGGCCAGCGCCGGGCTGTGGGTGGTCTCGATCGCCCTTGCTGTGCAGGCGTTCCTCGGCAACGGCTCGGTGTGGGTGCTGTACGCGTGCATCGCCGTGCAGTCGGCCTTCTACGCCGTCAACAACCCGGCCCGCAGCGCGATGGTGCCGCGGCTGCTCGACAAGGAGCTGCTGCCCGCCGCGGCCGCGCTGAACATGGCGTCGTTCAACCTCGGCTTCACCTTCGGTCCGATGATCGGCGCGCTGGCCATCAAGTGGCAGGGGTTCGGCGCGGCGTACACGATCGACGTGCTGACCTTCTCCGCGGCGTACTACGCGCTGGTGCGGATGCCGAGGATGCCGCCGCTCGCCAACGTCCCCCGCCCGGGACTGCGCGCGGTGGTCGACGGGCTGTCCTTCCTGCGCCGCTCGCCGAACCTGCGGATGACGTTCGTGGCCGACCTCTGCGCGATGGTGCTCGCCCAGCCACGGGCGCTGTTCCCGGCCCTCGCGTACAAGGTGTACGCCGGCGGGGCCGGCGTGGTCGGCGTGCTGCAGGCCGCGCCGGCCGCGGGTGCGGTGATCGCGTTCCTGCTGTCCGGCTGGGTGAGCAAGGTCCGCCTGCAGGGCCTGGCGATCGTCATCGCCGTCGTCGCGTACGGCGCGGCGGTCGGCGGCGTGGGGCTGACCGACGTGCTCTGGATCGGCGTGGTGTTCCTGGCCTTCTCCGGGGCGGCCGACATGGTGAGCGCGGCGTACCGCTCGACGATCCTGCAGGTCGCCGCGCCCGACCAGATGCGCGGCCGGCTGCAGGGGGTGTTCATCGTCGTGGTGGCTGGCGGCCCGCGGGCCGGCGACTTCCTGGCCGGCTCCGTGGCCAGCGCGGTCGGCGAGCGCCTCGCGCTGGTGCTCGGAGGACTGGCCTGCATCGTCGGCGTGCTCACCGCGGCGGCGCTGCAGCGCGGCTTCGTGCGCTACGACGCGCACCACCCGACGCCGTAGCCGGTTCCCGAGACGATTGGTTGCAGTACGCAACAGACGGGTACCGTGGCGGACATGTCGCACCCGCAGACCGAACCCGCACCCATGAGCCACCGCGAGGTGCTCGAGGCGCTCTCCGGGCTGCTGCTCGCGCTGTTCGTCGCGATGCTGTCGTCGACGATCGTGACCAACGCTCTGCCCCGGATCGTCGCCGATCTCGAGGGCACCCAGTCCGGCTACACGTGGGTGGTCGTCGCGACCCTGCTCACGATGACCGCGTCCACCCCGATCTGGGGCAAGCTGGCCGACCTGTTCAACAAGAAGCTGCTGGTGCAGCTGGCGCTGGTCGTGTACAGCGCGGGCTCGCTCGCCGCGGCCTTCGCCCCGGGGATGGCCTGGCTGATCGGCGCGCGGGCCGTGCAGGGCCTCGGCGTCGGCGGCCTGACCGCCCTCGTGCAGGTGGTGATCGCCTCGATGGTCTCGCCGCGCGAGCGCGGGCGGTACTCCGGCTACATCGGCGCCGTCTTCGCCCTCGCGACCGTCAGCGGGCCGCTGCTCGGCGGTCTGATCGTGGACTCCTCGCTGGGCTGGCGGGGCTGCTTCTTCGTCGGCCTCCCGGTGGCCGTGCTCGCCTTCGCGGTGCTGCAGAAGACCCTGCACCTGCCGACCGTGCGCCGTGCGGCGACCATCGACTACGCCGGTGCCGTGCTGATCGTCGGCGGCGTCTCGGTGCTGCTGGTGTGGGTCTCGCTGGCGGGCCACCAGTTCGAGTGGGCGTCGGTCACCACCGCCTGGATGGTGGTGCTCGGCGTGCTGCTCCTGGTCGCCGCGGTGGTGAACGAGATGAAGGCGCCCGAGCCGATCGTGCCGCTGCGCCTGTTCCGCGACCGGACCACGAGCCTGGCGACGTTCGCCTCGGTCATGGTCGGGGTCGCGATGTTCGGCTCGACGGTCTACCTGTCCCAGTACTTCCAGATCGCGCACGGGATGAGCCCGACGCACGCCGGCCTGATGTCGATCGCGATGGTGGGCGGGCTGCTGGTCTCCAGCATCGTGACCGGGCGGGTGATCAGCAGCACCGGCCGGTGGAAGAAGTTCCTGGTCGGTGGGATGGTGCTGGTCGTCGCGGGGCTGGCGATGCTGTCGACGATCGACGACCGGACCGACCTGCTCCGGGTCGGCGCGTTCATGGCCGTGCTCGGCCTGGGGCTCGGCGCCACCATGCAGAACCTGGTCCTCGCCGTGCAGAACAACACCGCGCAGCGCGACATGGGCGCGGCCAGCGCCGTGGTCGCGTTCTTCCGCTCGATGGGCGGCTCGATCGGCGTCTCCGCGCTGGGCGCTGCCCTGAGCAACCGGGTCGTCGACGACGTGACCGCGGGCCTGGCCCGGATCGGGATCGACCCGGCGGCGCAGGGCGGTGGCAGCGACCGGGTGCCCGACCTGGCGAGGCTGCCGGCGCCGGTGCGCGCGGTCTTCGAGTCGGCGTTCGGTGACGCGACCGGGCACGTGTTCCTGCTCGCGGTGCCGTGCGCGGCGATCGCGCTCGTCGCGGTGCTGTTCATCCGCGAGGTGCCGCTGCGCACGACCATCGAGCGGCAGGACGAGCTCGACCGGGCCGGTGCCGCCGGCGCCCCCGCGCCGATCGCGCGGCAGCAGGACTAGCGGGCGTCCGCGACGACGGCGCGTCCGGGCTCGACGATGGTGGCCGGCCGGTCCTGCGGGAAGTGCCGGCGCAGCGAGCGCTCGATGGCCGCGCCGTACGACGCCAGCGGGTAGGCGCTCCCGTCGAGGTGGGCCGGCAACCCGCCGCCGAGGTCGAGCAGCCAGGGGGCGAAGCCGTCGGCGCGCAGTCGGGTCAGCACCCGTGCGGAACGCCCGACCGGGGCGTCCCACGCGGACGGGTCGCCCTGCCCGCTGCCGAGGTGGAAGGAGACCCCGGCGGGGTCGAGGCCGCGCCGGGCGCTCTCGCGGAGCACGCCGACCGCCTGCTCCGGGGAGCAGCCCGGTGTGGCCGGCGTGCCGATCCGGCAGAGCACGGAGGCGCCGGGAGCGACGTCGGACAGCAGCTGGATCGCCCCGGGCTCGTCCACGACGAAGAGCCGGATGCCGCGACGCAGCGCGAAGAC
>JABFXA010000357.1 GCA_013361955.1 Nocardioidaceae bacterium | reverse complement strand
GACCGGCCGACCGCCACGGCGGTGCGCGACGAGGTGAGCGCGGCCCGCTCGCTGCGGTCGCTGACCGTGCCGCAGCAGCGGCTGCCCCGGTGGCGGGTGGTCACGCCGGCGCCGGCGGCGGAGCTGCTCCGGGCGTACCGGCTGGCGGAGCGGCGCACCGGGGTGCCGTGGGAGTACGTCGCCGCGATCAACCTCGTCGAGACCCGGATGGGCCGGATCCGCGGCGTGAGCACCGCCGGTGCGCGTGGGCCGATGCAGTTCCTGCCGGCCACCTGGAGGCTGTACGGCGCGGGCGGCGACATCGACGACCCCCGCGACGCGATCCTGGCCGCCGCCCGGCTGCTGCGCGCGAACGGGGCGCCCCGCGACCTCGCCGGCGCTCTCTTCCACTACAACCCCGCGCCGGAGTACGTGCGGGCCGTCACCGCGCACGCGCGCGTCCTGCGGCGCTGGCCCGGTGCCTACCGCGGCTACTGGCACTGGCGGGTGCTGTTCAGCCGCGCCGACGGCACCTACGTGCTCCCGGTCGGCTACCCGCGGGTGCGGCCGGTCCGGCTGCCCGACCGCTGAGCGTCACTCCGGGAGCGGCTCGCGGGGGAGCGGGCCGAGCCGGGCGAACGCGCCGAGGAACGGCGTCACGTCACCGCGGACCGTCCAGCCCCGCAGCTGCTCCGCCGTACGCCGGCTGGTCAGCGCCCGCGAGAGGTCGAACGACGACGCCTCGACCAGGGCGCCCTGCGCGTCGTGGTCGGAGGACCAGCGCCAGCCGGTGCCGTCGGAGGCGTGCCCGACCAGGGTGAGCGGAGGCAGCGTCTCGACGATGGCGGCGAACCGCTCCAGCATCCGTTCGCGGACCAGCCGGAAGCCGAGCGTCTCGCGGCCGCCCGGCCGGCCGAGGGCGCTGCGCAGGTCCTGCTCGTGGATCACCACGTCGTTGAGCGGCCGGACGCCGTGGTGCTCCATCCAGGACACCAGGCGCGGCGCCACCTCGGCCCACTCGTCGAGCAGCTCGGCCGCGGTGCGGTTCGCGCGGGCGTCGACCTGCGCCTGCGTCCAGGTGGCGTTGTGGTCGTCGGGCTCGTCACCGGCCACCACGTCCGCGCCGAGCCCGACCATGTGCGAGAGCAGGTCGCGCACCGTCCAGTCCGGGCAGGCCGGCACGTGCGTCCCGAGCAGCTCGTCGCCGAGCCCGCCGACCAGCGCGACCACGCGCGACCGCGCGGCCTGCCACTCCTCGATGGCGGTCTGGTCGTCGGTCGACCTCATGGCGAGGGCATATACCCCCGGCACCGGACGCGCAAGCCTGCTACGCCGTCACGGTCTCCCGGACCCGGTCGATCATCTGCTGCTCGCCCTGGCTGACCTGCTCGGCGCCGAACCCCATGAACCCGCCCTCCTTGGCGGCGTCGGCGGCGGCCTGCGCGGCGGCGACCAGCCAGTCGGCGAACGCCTTCGCCTCCTCGGCCGTGGCCTTCTCGCTGACCAGGGCCTGCACCGCCTGCAGCTCGGCGAGCACCTGCTCACCGGGGTTCTCGCCCTTGGTGGGGCGGTACCCACCCAGCGGGTTCTTCCGGGCCTGCGCCATCGCCTGCACGTCCAGCGCGACCTCGGTCAGCAGCTGCTCGCGGGTCGGCGGGTTCGTGGCGCTCTTCAGCGTCGCCATCGACTCCTTCGCCGCCTCGATCGGGCCGCCGGGGTCGGCCAGCGAGATCGCCAGCCCGGCCACCATCGGCGCGCGCACCACCCGCTGCCACTCGTCCTCGGAGAAGTCGGTCTTCGTCGTCACGCTGCCCACCGTGGGCGGCCCCCCACCCCGCCGCCTCACCCCACTCGGGTGATTCGTACGCCGGAGCCGAGCAGCGAGCCGAGCCGCTCGCCCTCGCGGACCAGCTCGTCGTGCGGCGGCGGACCCGCCTCCTCGAACCACGCGACCACCAGCTCGTCACCCGCGACCGACCAGGTCCCCGACACCACACCGCCGGCGACCACGAGGTTCGCGCCGCGGGTGACCGGCGTCCGCCGGGCCGGTGGTACGACGTGCGGGTCGGCCGTGCCCGGCCCGAGCACCCACTGGTCGTGCCCCGGCAGCAGGCGCACGACGGACGCCGGCTCCGTCGCGCGCAGGTCGTCGACGTCCTCGCGGCGGACCAGCGCCGGCTCGCCCTCGACGTCGACGGTCGCGAGCCGGTCGGCGAGCCCGGCCACCCAGCGGTGCACCCGCTTGCGGCCGGCCCCGAGGCCGGTGCCGAGCCAGTACTCCAGCTGGCCAGGGGTGGCCGGGCCGTAGCCCGCGACGTACGCCTCGACCGCTCGCGGCCCGGCCTCGTCGGCGTCGGGCACACCGGTCCAGCGCGGGTTGTCGTCGAGACGCTGGAAGGCCAGCCGTCCGGGAGGGGACGCGGCGAGGCAGAAGTCGCCCTGCCACGCGAACGGCTTGAGGATCGTGGCCGACCTGTCGGCGAACGCGGGACCGAGGTGCGCGAACCGGCGGTGCGCGGTCACCGCCGCGGCCAGCTCCTCGACGGTCAGCGGACCGTCGGCGAGCGCCTCGCGGACCGCCGCCCGCAGCGGTGGCCAGTCCGACGGCGCCAGGTCGTAGTGGCTCTGCCAGCTCCGCCGCTCCCACATCCGGCTGACCGCGCGCAGCGAGAGGTACGTCCCGGCGTCCTCGGCGGTCATCAGGTGGGTGGCCCCGCGCCAGGCGAACGTCCTGACCAGCCGGCCGTCGGTGAGCGCGCCGGCGACCTCGCCCGGCCCCGACCGCTCACGCCGGACCCGGACCGCGAGCTCGGCGTCCGACGCCGCGGGGATCGCGCCGAGGCGGTGCACCACCCCCTCGACCGGCTCGCCGCCGACCGGGTGCAGCAGCTGTCGCCGCATCCGCCACGCCAGTGCCTGGGGCCATCCGAGTGCCACGCGCGCAGGCTAGGGCAGGCCGCCGACAGTCACAGGAGCCCGGCGTCGGCCGCGTGCCGTCGGACGGCGTCGCTGTCGGCCGCGAGCACGAACGGCACGTCGCTGTCCCAGGCGTCCGACACCCGCTCGACCCGGCCGTCGCCGGGGTCGAGCCGCACCTCGCGGATGTACACCGCCAGGATCCGGCCCGGGTAGGCGCGCACGATGTCGGCGTACACCTGCGGGTCCTTCTCACCGGAGTCGCCCACCAGCACGAACGGCAGCCCCTGGTGCAGGTCGAGCACCTCGCGGATCCGACCGGCCTTCTGCTCCCGGCCGGCGCCGTTGCCGAGCAGGTCGCGCAGCAGCACCGGCCCGAGCGGGAAGTCGTGCCGACGCAGGAAGGCGAGCAGGAAGTCGTAGAGGTTCCACGGGCTCGAGGACACGTAGAAGAACGGGTTCACGCCGGCGGCCAGGTCGCGGTACAGCTCGGCCACGCCCGGGAACGGCGTGCGGGTGAGCTCGGACCCGGTGAGCGTCTGCCGCACCATCCGGCCGGCCCGCTGCACCCCGGTCTCCAGGAGCGTGTCGTCGATGTCGGAGACCACCCCGAACCGCGCGTCCGGCGCGGGCACCCGCACCTCGATCGCCGTCGCGTGGGTGCCGACCACGCCGCGGTAGTCGCCGTCGAGCTCGACCGTGCCCGGCGTCCACGGGCTGGTCAGCGCGTCGGGCCCCGGGTCGAGCACCAGCCGGAAGTAGCCCTCCGGGTCGGTCACCACCCGGGTCGTCCGGCCGGCGACTGTGACCCGCAACGGCACTCCCGGCAGCTCGTCGGTCACGAAGTGCCGGAGGGTACGTCGCAGCGCCGCCAGCACGCCCTCGCCGGCCACCGCGTGCGTCGGCACCGGGTCGTCGAGCACCCGGCCGCGGACCACGACCCCCGAGGCGTTGCCGTGCCCGACGTACGGCGCGATGCGGAAGTCCGCCGGGGGTCGCGACGAGGCCCGGCGCAGCCGCGTGGCGTCCCACACCCGCTCCAGCCCGACCGCCCACCGACTCGCGCTCATGACGACACGGTAGGGCGCGCTCGGGCCATACTCGCGGGTGACGGAGCACGAGTCGGCGGAGGGGAACGCTCATGCAGGTGGTGGAGGAACACGACTGGTCCCTCGCGCGCCGTCGCTGGGGCATCGGCTTCGCCGTCGCGATGGCCGTGCTCGCGGCACTGTCCGCGGTGCGGCTCACCAGCTCTCCGTGGTCGTTCCGTCTCGAGGTCTCGACCACCACGGCGCTGTTCGTCGCGCTGGCCGTCGTCCCGTGGCTGCTCGAGCGGCTCGTCGACCGCGGCGGCAGCCTGCGCCTGCCCGGCGGGGTCGAGGTCGCGCTCGACGCGAAGGAGGTGCGCGAGGTCGGGCTGCCGGGACTGAGCGCCACCCGGATGGTGGTCGACGCGCGGCTGGGCCGGCTGGAGCAGGAGTACGAGCGCCGGCGCGGCACCGCCGCCACGTGGGAGCGCACCCAGCACCTGGAGCGGATCCTCGCGGAGGCCCGCCTGCTCGCGGGCGCGGCGAGCGAGCACACGGGCGACCGGCTCACCGAGTTCGAGGATGCCTCCGACGGGCAGCGGGCCGTCACGGTCGCCCTCCTGGAGGGTGCCGTCGCGGTGCCGGGCGCGAGTGCGGCGACGCTGGTCAGCGGGCTGGCCGCGCCGCGGTCGTCGTTCGAGGAGTACCACCTGCTCACCGCCCTCCGGCTGCACCACCGATACTTCACGCGCGACGAGGTGCAGAGCCTGCGCGCTCTGGTGGAGCGGCGGCTGGAGGAGGGCGCCTGGCCGGCCGGCAGCGACCGGCGCGGACTGGCCCGGCGGGTGCGCGCCGAGATGTCCGGCTGAGCCCGACGGGCGGCGCCGTGGCGGCCGGGGACGCCGCCTCGTACACTGGACCGACGGGTAGGTCGCCTGGCTGTTGCCGCGACCGAGGTCCTCCCGGGCTGAGGGCGAGGACACCCGTTCCACGAGAAGGCGAGGTTCGGCGCGGCGCCGCACCGCCGCACGGGTCGACGGGACGTCGCACGACTCCCGGACCTCCGTGCGGTTCGCGCACGAGAAAGAGAGCTGCTGGTTGGCCACACGGCGTGATCGTCGGTCCGGCAACGTCCGGACGACCCGACGACCCAACGGTCGGGGCCGCGACGACGAGGGCATCTTCCCGGTGCTCGCGCAGGCGGTCCGCAACGTCGAGCGTGCCGTCGAGCGCGGCCAGGTCGACGGCCGTACGCGGGCGCGCTTCCAGGCCGTCGCGCTGCTGGCGCGGCAGGAGCGTGCGCGGATCCGCGGCGACCAGTCCCTCAAGCAGGCCGAACGGGACACCGGCATCAAGCGTCTCGACGGGGTGGCCACGATCCTGGCGCACATCGCCGCACGGGAGCCGTCGCTGTTCTCGCTGCTCGGCGAGGACGCCGAGGTCAGCGACACCACCCGGGCCATCCAGCGCGAGATGCAGCAGGCCGCGGGTCTGGAGCCGGTCGCGGAGACGCCCGCGCCCGCCCCCGACACCGACGGAGCGCCCGAGAAGCCCGACCGGAAGGTGGTTCCGCGGTCGGTGATGGCGGCCCAGCTCGCCAACCCGTTCCTGGCTCCCGACTTCAGCCAGGCGGCCCCCAAGGTGCAGGGCCGGCTGGCCGGCTGGGAGCTGATCGGGCCGCTGCTCAACGCGTTCGAGCACCCCTCGCCCGGCGCCTCGGCCTGCATGGAGCTCCCCGAGCCGCGGTCCACCAGCACCGCCAAGGGACCGGACCTGATGGCGCACCAGGCCCGGTTGCTCGCCTCGGTGGCCGCGGGGCACCGCACCTTCCTGCTCGCCGACGAGCCCGGCCTCGGCAAGACCGCGCAGGCGCTGCTGGCCGCGCAGGCCGCGAACGCGTACCCGCTGCTGGCGGTCGTGCCCAACGTGGTCAAGACCAACTGGGCCCGCGAGGCGGGGCTGTGGACGCCTGGCCGGTCGGTGACGGTGATCCACGGCGACGGCGACTCGATCGACGGGTTCGCGGACATCGTGGTGATCAACTACGAGGTGCTCGACCGGCACGTCGGCTGGATCGGCGAGCACGGCTTCCGGGGGATGGTCGTCGACGAGGCCCACTACATCAAGAACAAGAAGTCGCAGCGCTCCCAGCACGTCATCGAGATCTCCGACCGGATCCGCCGCCGGGTGCCACGGCCGCTGATGATGGCGCTGACCGGCACCCCGCTGATCAACGACATCGACGACTTCCGGGCGATCTGGCAGTTCCTCGGCTGGATCGACGACCGCAAGCCCCGCAACGAGCTGATGGCCGCGCTGGAGGCCACCGACCTGACCCCGGCCGACCACGCGTTCTACCCGGCCGCGCGGTCCGCGGTCGTCGACCTCGGCATCGTCCGGCGGCGCAAGGTCGACGTGGCCGCCGACATCCCCGCGCGGCGGGTCGCCGACCTGCCGGTGGAGCTCGAGGGAGCCGTCGGTCGCTCGGTGCGCGACGCGGAGCGCAGCCTCGCCAAGCGGCTGGTCGGGCGCTACCAGGCGGCGCTCGAGCACCGGCGCAGCGGCGCGGTCGTCGACGGCATCGACCTCGAGCTGGTCCGCCGCGTCGCCGAGCGCGAGGTGGCCGAGGCCTCCGAGACCGGCACCGGCGACAACGTGTTCGCGATGGTGCGCCGGATCGGCCAGGCCAAGGCCGAGCTGGCCGCCGACTACGCCGCCCAGCTGGCCCACAACGTCGGCAAGGTGGTGTTCTTCGCCAAGCACCTCGACGTGATGGACGCCGCCGAGCAGGTCTTCGCCAAGCGCGACCTCGGGTTCTCCACGATCCGCGGCGACCAGACCGCCAAGGCGCGGCAGCAGGCGCTCGACGACTTCCAGAACGACCCCGACTGCGCGGTCATCATCTGCTCGCTGACCGCGGCCGGCGTCGGCATCAACCTGCAGATCGCCTCCAACGTGGTCCTCGCCGAGCTGTCCTGGACCAATGCCGAGCAGACGCAGGCCATCGACCGCGTGCACCGGATCGGCCAGCGCGAGCCGGTGACCGCCTGGCGGATCATCGCCGCGCAGACCATCGACGCGAAGATCGCCGAGCTGATCGACAGCAAGGCCGGGCTCGCCGCCCGCGCCCTCGACGGTGCCGACGAGGAGGAGGGCGCCACCGCCGACGTCCAGGTCGAGACCCTGGTCGCGATCCTCACCGAGGCGCTCACCGAGGCAGCAGCCGACTGACCCGCCGGCGGGGTCAGGACGAGTCCCGCACCACCAGCCGGGGCGGGACGACGGTACGTCGCGGCGGCCGCTCCCCGTCGATGGCGCTGAGCAGGCAGCGGGCCGCGACCCGGCCGATGGTCTCGATGCCGAGGTCGACCGACGTCAGCGCGGGACGCGCGTCGTCGGTCATCACCGACCAGTTGTCGATCCCGACCACGGCCACGTCGTCGGGGACCCGGCGGCCGTGCTCGCGGAGGGTGTCCAGCACGCCGCGCGCGATCTGGTCGCTGCCGCACACCACCGCGTCGACGTCGGGCGCGGCGTCGAGCAGGTCCGCGCCGCCGGCGTCGTCGGCGACCACCGAGCAGTCGCGGCGGTTCGTCGAGCCGGACAGCGCGTAGACGACCGGGATGCCGCCGGTGTCGCGCACCGGGGGCCGGTCGTCGGTGCGCCGTCCGTTCACGATGATGCCGTCGACGTGGTGCGACACCAGGGTGCGCAGCCGGCGGGTCTCGCGCTCCGGGTGTCGCTGAACACCACGGTGAGGTCGCTGCCACCGAGCTCGTCCTCGGCCCCGGTCAGCAGCGGCAGGCTGAACCGCCGTACATGTCGGCGGCCAGCAGACCGACCCTGAAGCTGCGCCCGGTGGAGAGCAGCCGGGCCCGCGCATCCGGCTGGAAGTCCAGCGCCCGGGCGGCGTACGGTCCCCCGAAACCGGTTTCGCAACCCGCCTGTCTCGGAGCTGATGGTGAACGTCCACGCCGACCCACCGGTCCGCGGACCGGTCGCCCCGACCGCGGACGCCCGCGCCGCCACCTCCCCGCTGCCGCTCTCGGAGGTCCGCCTCACGCGCGGCTTCTGGGCGGACCGGCAGCGGGTCAACCGCACCGCCAGCCTGCCGATCGGCAGCAGCCGGCTGCGCGACGCCGGCAACCTGGAGAACCTCCGGCTGGCCGCCGACCCGTCGGGGGCGCGCGGCCCGGACGCCTACCACGGCCCGGTGTTCATGGACTCCGACGTGCACAAGTGGCTCGAGGCGGTGTGCTGGGAGATCGCCCGCGAGCCGTCCGCCGAGCTGCGCGAGGAGATCGAGGTCTTCAGCAGGGCGCTCGACGACGCACAGGCCGACGACGGCTACCTGAACAGCTACGTGCAGGTGGTCCGCGGCGACGACCGCTACCGGGACCTGGTGATGGGCCACGAGCACTACTGCCTCGGACACCTGCTCCAGGCCGCGGTCGCCGCGCACCGGGCGCTCGGCGACTGCCTGCTCTGGCAGGTCGGCCTCCGCGCGGCCGACCACCTCGTGAAGACCTTCGGGCCCGACGCGCACCCCGGCATCGACGGGCATCCCGTCGTGGAGATGGCGCTCGTCGAGCTCTACCGCGAGACCGGCGAGCACCCGTACCTCGAGCTCGCGCGGCACTTCATTTCCACCCGAGGCCGCTCGACGCTGACCGGCTACGGCCGCGAGCCGATCTACTTCTCCGACCGGGTGCCGGTCGCGACGACGACCTCGCCCGAAGGCCACGCCGTGCGCGCCGTCTACCTCGCGGCCGGCGCCAGCGACGTCGCCGCCGAGGACGCGGCCGCGGCCGCCGAGCTCGACGACGCGCTCGAGACCCAGTGGCGGTCGATGGTCGAGCAGAAGCAGTACCTCACCGGCGGCCTCGGCTCGCGCTGGGACGGCGAGGCCTTCGGCGACCCGTACGAGCTCCCGCCCGACGTGGCGTACGCCGAGACCTGCGCCTCGATCGGCGCGGTGCAGTGGGCCTGGCGCCGGCTGCTGGCCACCGGCGACGTCGGGTACGCCGACGGCATCGAGCGGCTGCTGCTCAACGGGTTCGCCTGCGGCGTCTCGCTGTCGGGTGAGGAGTTCTTCTACGTCAACGCGCTGCAGGTCCGCGCCGACGCCGTCCCTCACGACCACCGGCACCCGGTGAACGGCCGGCAGGGCTGGTTCCGGGTGGCCTGCTGCCCGCCGAACGTGATGCGCACCCTCGCCCAGCTCGGCGGCTACCTCGCGTCCGGCACCGCGGACACGCTCGTGCTGCATCAGTACGCCGCCGCCGAGCTCGAGCACGACGGCTGGCGGCTGCACCTCGACACCGACTACCCGTGGGACGGCGAGGTGACGATCACCGTCGACGAGGTGCCCGACGACACCGAGCGCACGCTCACGATGCGGGTGCCGGCCTGGTGCACCGACGCGACGGTCACCGACCCCGACGGCCAGGTCGTCGCCGCGGCCCCCGGCTACGTCTCGGTGCGCCGGGGCTGGCACCCGGGCGACGCGGTCCGGCTGGCGCTGCCGATGCCGGTGCGGCTGACGCCGGGACACCCCCGGGTCGACGCGGTCCGCGGCTGCCTAGCCGTCGAGCGCGGCCCGCTGGTGTACGCCGTGGAGCAGCTCGACCTGCCCGAGGGCCCGCACGTCGACGACCTGCGGCTCACCTCCACCGACCCGTCGGCGCTCGTCGCCGAGCCACGACCGGACCTGCTCGGGGGCTGCGTCGTGGTCACCGGCGACGTCGCCGACGGCGCCGGCGGCACCGGGCGGATGGTCGCGGTGCCGTACTGCCTCTGGGCGAACCGCGAGGTCGGCCCGATGCGGGTCTGGATCCCGGTTGCGGAGCCCGCGTCGTGAGCGCGCTGCTGTCTCGCCGAGCGGGCTGACCTTCCTCACCCGCACCCACTTGTCACGCTGACGTCCGCGGCCTGACGTCCGGTGCCGTCGACGGCTGAACGCCTACAGTGAGCGCTATGTGGGAGGTGAGCGTGACGTGAGCGTCCGCACCCGGCGACCGTCCATGCACGACGTGGCGCGGCTGGCGGGCGTCTCGCACCAGACCGTCTCACGGGTGCTCAACGCGCACCCCAACGTGAGCACCCAGACCCGCGAGCGGGTGCTCGACGCGATGCGCGAGCTGAAGTACCGGCCGAACCTGTTCGCCCGCGGGCTGGTGACCGCGCGCTCGCAGCGGATCGGCGTGCTCAGCTTCGACAGCCGCTTCTTCGGCCCCGGCTCGACGCTGCACGCGATCGAGCGCGCGGCCCGCGCGGCGGGCTTCGGCGTCGCGGTCGCGGGCATGTCCGACCACGCCGGAGGCGACGTCGACGAGGGCATCGAGACGCTCAGCGCCCAGGGGGTCGACGGCATCATCGTGATCGCCCCCAACACCGCGGCGGCGCGGGCGATCGGTGCGCTCCCCGAAGGCGTACCCGTGGTCGCGCTGGAGGCGGAGTACCACGACCAGCCCGTGGTCTCCATCGACCAGCGGCTCGGCGCGCGGCTGGCCACCGAGCACCTGCTCGGCCTCGGGCACCGGACCGTGTGGCACGTCGCCGGCCCCCAGGACTGGCGCGAGGCGGTGCTCCGCGAGGACGGCTGGCGGGTCACCCTCGAGGCGGCCGGTGCCGACGTGCCGCCGCCGCTGCGCGGCGACTGGAGCCCCCGGTCCGGGTACGACGCCGGGCGCGAGATCGCGGCGAACGCCGACGTCACCGCGGTCTTCGCCGGCAACGACCAGATGGCGCTGGGAGTGGTGCACGCGCTCGGCGAGCGCGGCCGGCGGGTGCCGGAGGACGTCAGCATCGTCGGCTTCGACGACATCCCCGAGGCGGAGTTCCTGATGCCCGCGTTGAGCACCGTGCGGCAGGACTTCGACGAGGTCGGGCGTCGGGGCCTCGACCTGCTGCTGACCGCGATCGACGCGCCCGAGGGCGCGCCGCCGGGGCGCGACCAGGACGTCACCATCGCTCCGGAGCTGGTGCTCCGGGCCAGCGCGACGCAGCCGGCCCGCGGGCGGAGGAGGAGGCGCGCATGAGGGTCGTCGTCATCGGGGCCACCGGTCACATCGGCAGCTACCTGGTCCCCGACCTGGTCCGGGCCGGGCACGACGTGGTGGCGATCAGCCGCGGCACCCGCGAGCCGTACCACGACGACACCGCGTGGCAGCGGGTCGAGCGGGTCACCGCCGACCGCGACGCGGAGGACCGCGACGGCAGCTTCGGGCGGCGGGTCGCCGACCTCCGTGCCGACGCGGTCGTCGACCTGGTCTGCTTCACCCCCGAGTCCGCGACGGTCCTGGTCGAGGCGCTGCGCGGGACGGGCTCCTTCCTCGTGCACTGCGGCACGATCTGGGTGCACGGCCCGGGGACCACGGTGCCGGTCGGCGAGGACGACGCCCGCGACGCGTTCGGCGACTACGGCACCGGCAAGGCGGCGATCGAGCGGCTGCTGCTGACGGAGTCCCGTGCCGGCGGGCTGCCGAGCACCGTGCTGCACCCCGGGCACATCAGCGGGCCCGGCTGGGACGTCATCAACCCGGCGGGCAACCTCGACCCCGACGTGTGGCGCCGGCTCGCCGCCGGCGAGGAGGTGCTGCTCCCGCACCTCGGGCTCGAGACGCTCCACCACGTGCACGCCGCCGACGTGGCCCAGGCCTTCGCGCTCGCGCTGGCGCACCCCGACCGCGCGGTGGGGGAGAGCTTCCACGTCGTCTCGCCGGCCGCGCTCACCCTGCGCGGGTACGCCGAGGCCGCGGCGTCCTGGTTCGGGCAGCGGCCCCGGCTGACCTTCGTGCCCTGGGAGGAGTTCGCCGAGCACAGTGGCCCCGAGCACGCCGGCGCGACCTGGGAGCACATCGCCCGCAGCCCCTCGGCGAGCATCGACAGGGCCCGGGCGCGGCTCGGGTACGCACCGGCGTACACATCGCTCCAGACCACCCGCGAGGCGGTGGCGTGGCTCGCCGCTCAGCAGCGCTTCGAGATCGCGCCGGAAGCAGATCGGTCGCTCCAGACCTTTGACACCTCGCGAGCCGTGCAGTAAGAATCGAGACACCCCCAGTTCGTGACCTGCGTCACGTCGGAGCCAAATTGTGAACGTTCACCTCGGGAGCCGTCCGCAACGATGACCAGCCATTCCGTCCGCATCTCACTGCACCCAGAGGACCACCGGGGGGAGGTCGACCGCCGGCTGTTCGGCTCCTTCGTGGAGCACATGGGGCGCTGCGTCTACACCGGGATCTACGAGCCGGGCCACCCCACCGCCGACGAGCACGGCTTCCGTCGTGACGTGGCCGACCTGGTCGACGAGCTCGGGGTCACCCTGGTCCGCTACCCCGGCGGGAACTTCGTCTCCGGCTACGACTGGCGCGACGGCATCGGCCCCGCCGACCAGCGGCCGCGGCGTCTCGACCTGGCCTGGCGCTCGATCGAGACCAACCAGGTCGGCACGGACGAGTTCCTGCGGTGGGCGGCCCGGGTGGGCGTCGAGCCGATGATGGCGGTCAACCTGGGCACCAACGGTGTCGTCGAGGCGGCGCAGCTCGTCGAGTACTGCAACGTCCCCGGCGGCACGCACTGGTCCGACGAGCGCCGGCGCAACGGCAGCGCCGACCCCTACGGCGTGCGGCTGTGGTGCCTCGGCAACGAGATGGACGGGCCCTGGCAGACCGGGCACATGGACGCATCGACGTACGGCGCGCTGGCGGCCAACGCGGCCCGGTCCATGAAGCTCGCCGACCCGACGATCGAGGTCGTCGCCTGCGGCAGCTCGAACCACCGGATGCCGACGTTCGGCTACTGGGAGTCGACGGTGCTCGAGCAGGCCTACGACGAGGTCGACTACATCTCGATGCACGCCTACTACCAGGAGCACGACGGCGACCGCGACACCTTCCTCGCCTGCGGCGTCGGCATGGACCGCTTCATCGACGACGTGGTGGCCACCGTCGACGCGGTCGCCGCTCGCAAGCACCGTCACCGTCGGCTCGGCATCTCCTTCGACGAGTGGAACGTCTGGTACCAGAGCCGGTTCGCGGGCTCGATCAACACCGACATCGACGTGTCCGGCCCGCGCATCGAGGACGTCTACAGCACCCTCGACGCGGTCGTCGTCGGCGACCTGCTGATGAGCCTGCTCAACCACTCCGACCGGGTGCGGATCGCCTGCCAGGCCCAGCTGGTCAACGTGATCGCGCCGATCCTCACCGAGCCCGGCGGCGACGCCTGGCGGCAGTCGATCTTCTACCCGGTCGCCACCACCTTCGCGGCCGCGGGCGGGCACAGCCTGCGCGCCCGGGTGAGCGCGCCGACGCGCGACACCGCCGGCTACGACGACGTACCGACCGTCGCCGCCGCAGCCACCCACGACCCGGAGACCGGCGACGTGGCGCTGTTCGTCACCAACCGCGGCGCGGACACCGAGGTGACCGTCGACCACGGCGGGTTCGGGTCGTGGCAGGTGCGGTCCGCGGTGACCATCGCCGCCGACGACAAGGGCCCGCTGCACGGCGCGGACGCGGCTGCGCAGGCGCGTCCGGTCGACCTGGACGGGGCTCGCACCGAGGGCGGCGTGACGATGCTGCGGGTGCCCGCGGAGTCCTGGACCGCCGTACGCGTCGCCACCCGAGCCGGATGAGCACGAGCTGAGCGCAGGGCCACGAAGGAGGCCACCATGAGGAACGAACCAATCCGCCCCGTCGGTCGTCGAGCGTTCCTGCGCGGGGCGGCCGGGCTTGCCGGGCTCGGCGCGGCGGGGGCGCTGTCCGGCTGTGGCTCCGGCTCCACGCTGGCGGGCCTGTCGGTGTCGCACCGGCAGGAGGGCTCGCTGGACTACTGGAACCTCTTCGGTGGCGGCGACGGGGTCCGCATGGTCGACATGGAGGACGGGTTCCGCAAGAGCTTCCCGAACGTCGGCCTCAACGCGGTCACGCTGGCCTGGGGCAACCCCTACTACACGAAGCTGTCCCTCGCCACGCTCGGTCAGAAGCCGCCGGACGTCGCGGTCGCGCACCTGACCCGGATGAAGACCCTGGTCGCGGCCGGCCTGGTCGAGGAGCTCGACCCGGCCGAGCTCGAGACGGCCGGGATGAGCGCCGACAAGTTCAGCAGCCGCCCGTGGCAGGCCGGGCTGGTCGACGGCAAGATCTACGCACTGCCGCTGGACACGCACCCGTTCGTGATGTTCTACAACAAGGACGTCTGCAAGAAGGCCGGCCTCCTCGACGGCGACACGCTGGCGCCGATGGACAGCCCCGAGGCCTTCACCGAGGCGCTGAGCAAGGCCAAGAAGGCCACCGGGGCGGTCGGCGGCTGCATCGCGGTGACGAACGAGACGGCCACGCCCTGGAGGTTCTTCCAGTCGGCGTACTCCCAGCTGGGCGGGAAGGTGCTCGCCGACGAGGGGAAGAGGGTCGTCTTCGACGACGACAAGGCGCTCGAGGTGCTCGCGATGATGCAGAGCCTCAGCAAGAAGCAGCTGGTCCCCGGCAGCCTGGACTACGAGGGCTCGATCGCCACGTTCGCCAACGGCGACGCAGGCTTCCTGTTCCAGGGCGAGTGGGAGATCGCCACCTTCCAGACGGCCAAGATGCCCTTCTCGATGACCACCTTCCCCAACATCTACGGCGGGGCGGACGGCTACGCGGTCCAGGCCGACAGCCACACGCTGATCATCCCCAAACAGCCGGACAACGACCCGGCCCGACGCCGCAGCGCCCTGGAGTTCATCAAGTCGATGCTCGACCAGAGCAAGACCTGGGCCGAGGGCGGACACGTCCCGGCCTGGCAGCCGTTCGCCGACAGCGACGCCTACCGGTCGATGACGCCGCAGTCGAACTACGCGGCCGCGGCCGATGCCGCCGTCTACGACCCCGAGGGCTGGTACTCGGGATCCGGATCGAACTTCGAGATCGTCGTCGGCTCCTCGATCGGAGCCGTGGTCGCGGGTCAGCTCGAGCCGAAGGCGGCGCTGCGACAGATGCACACCAAGCTCGGTGTCCTGGCGCGCACGGCGCAGCCGACCTGACCCTCCCCTTCCCGCCGACAGACTGGAGGTCCTCGTGACCACCGCCACCCCCACCCGGACCGCGCCGGTCCGCAACGTGTCGCGCACCGGGAGCCCGGACGAGTCCCCGCGCGCCGCGGCCTGGATGCTCGCGCCGTTCGTGATCCTCTACGTGCTGTTCATCATCGGGCCCGCGATCTACGGCCTGCTGCTGAGCCTCTTCGACACCAGCCTCGTGCGAGGTGGCCTGGGCAGCTTCGCCGGGCTCGGCAACTACCAGGAAGCCCTGGCCAGCAACGACTTCTGGTCCTCGCTCTGGCACACGCTGTGGTTCACCATCCTCACCACTCCGCCGCTGATAGTGCTCGCCTTCGTGTTCGCGCTGCTCGCCGACCGGGTCGGCCGGGCCCGCTGGTTCTTCCGGCTGGCGTTCTTCGCTCCGTTCGTGATCCCGTCGGCGGTCGTCGCACTGATCTGGATCTGGCTCTACACCCCGGGTCTGGGCCTGATCGAGGCCGGCCTGGGCTGGTTCGGGATCACCGCACCGAACTGGCTCGGGGACCCGGCGTGGGCGATGCCCTCGCTGGCGATCACCACGATCTGGTGGACGCTGGGGTTCAACTTCGTGCTCTACCTCGCCGGTCTGCAGGACATCCCGCACGAGCTCTACGAGGCGGCCTCCGTCGACGGAGCCGGCCCCTGGCAGCAGATCCGCAGCATCACGATCCCGCTCCTCGGCAGGACCACGACACTGGTCGCGGTGCTGCAGGTGATCGCGTCGCTGAAGGTGTTCGACCAGATGTACATCATGACCGCGGGCGGGCCGAACTTCGCGACGCGCTCGATCCTCCAGTACGTCTACGACGAGGGGTTCACCAACTTCCGGGTCGGCTACGCGTCCGCGGTCTCCACGCTGTTCTTCGTGGTGATCCTGGTCGTCTCGGTCATCTGGTTCGCGATCGTCCGCAAGCAGGAGAAGGTGGCCTGAGATGAGCACACAATCCACCCGCACCCTCGTCAGCCCGCGCGCCGTCAGCCGACGGGAAGCCGCGCCCACGGAGACAGCGAGGAAGACGGAGTACGACCGCCGGGTCAAGCTGTTCAACCGCATCTGCCTGGGCGTGCTCATCGGGTTCGCGCTGCTGTGGCTGCTGCCGATCGCGTGGGCGCTCGACACCGCCCTGAAGCCGAACGCGGAGACCACGCAGGTGACCTGGGCGATCGACAACCCGACGCTCGGTGCCTTCGCACGGGTGTTCACCGAGACCGACATGCTCAGCTGGTACGCCGCGAGCTTCATCACCTCGGCGCTGACCGCCCTGGTCACGGTGGTGACGGGCAGCATGGCGGCTTTCGCGCTGTCGCGGATGAAGTTCCGCTACAAGAACGTCGCCTTCTGGTTCATCCTGATCGGGATCATGATTCCCGGGCAGGTGCTGATCGTGCCGCAGTTCCGGGAGTTCGACGCCGTGAACATGCTGAACACCTTCTGGGCGGTGGTGCTGCCGCAGGCGCCGACCGCGATCGCGGTGTTCATCTTCAAGCAGTTCTTCGACGGTCTGCCCCGTGAGCTCGACGACGCCGCGAAGGTCGAGGGCGCCTCCGGCATGCGGATCTACCGCACGATCGCGATGCCGCTGTCCCGTCCCGCCGTGGCCGCGGTGGGCATCTTCACGTTCGTGCACACCTGGAACAACCTGCTGTGGCCGCTGCTGGTGCTCAGCAACCCCAAGCTGATGACCGTCCCGGTGGGGCTGGCCACGGTGCAGGGCAACTTCGGGATCCGCTACGCCGACACGATGGCCACCGCGCTGCTCGGTGCGCTGCCGCTGGTCGCCGTCTACCTGCTGTTCCAGCGTCACATCGTGCGCGGCATCGCCGGCACCGGACTGAAGGGCTGATCGACCTGAGCGAGCAAGCAGACGACACGCTGGTGGTGGCCCGGCTGCACGGCGCGAAGGACCTGCGCATCGGCACCGAGCCGGCTCCCGGCCCGGCGCCGGAGGGCTGGTCGAGGGTCGCGGTCACCTCCGTCGGCATCTGCGGCTCGGACCTGCACTGGTTCGTCGAGGGCGGCATCGGGGAGACCGGGATCTCCGACCCGGTGGTGCCCGGCCACGAGTTCGCGGGCGTGGTCCGCGAGGGCCCGCTGGCCGGCCGTCGGGTCGCCGTCGACCCGGCGATCCCGTGCGGCACCTGCGAGCAGTGCCGGGCCGGGCACGGCAACCTGTGCCGCACCGTGCGCTTCGCCGGGCACGGCGACCTCGACGGCGCGCTGCAGCAGGAGCTGCTCTGGCCGGACCACCTGCTGCACCCGCTGCCCGACCAGATCAGCGACGACGCCGGCGCACTGCTCGAGCCGCTCGGGGTCGCGATCCACGCGGTCGGCATGGCGCACGTCGCGCTCGGCGACGACGTGCTGGTGGTCGGCGGTGGACCGATCGGCGTGCTCAGCGCGTACGTCGCCCGCCGTGCCGGCGCGCGCCGGGTCTGGGTCGTCGAGCCGCTGGCGCACCGCCGTACGACGGCCCTGCGGTACGGCGCCGAAGCGGCCTGGGCCCCCGCCGACGCGGTCGACGCTCTCGAGGAGGCGACCGCCGGGCGCGGCGCCGACACGGTGGTCGAGATGGCCGGCACCGACGACGCGATCACCATCGCGGTGGCCGGTGCCGCCGCGGGGGCGCGGGTCGCGCTGGGCGGCATCCCGTCGCAGCCGCGGTCGAGCTTCCCGGCCTCCGAGGCCCGCCGCAAGGGGCTCACGTTCGCGATGGTGCGCCGGATGCACGAGACCTACGGCCGCGCGATCGCGCTGGCCACCTCGGGGCTGGACCTCGACGGGCTGGTCACCGCCCGGTTCCCGCTGACGGACGCCGCCGACGGGTTCACCGCGGCGGCCGAGCGGGCCGGCGACAAGACGGTGGTCGCGGTGTCCTGACCCACCGTCCGGACAGCGTTCAACGCGTGAGGAGGCCTGGTGACCGACAGCAGGACGGAGCAGGACGCGGGACCGGTGGTGGTCGGGGTGGACTTCGGGACCCTGTCCGGGCGGGCGCTGGTGGTGCGGGTGGCCGATGGTGTGGAGCTGGGTACGGCGGTGCATGAGTACCCGCACGGTGTGCTGGACCGGGCGCTGCCGGGCGGCGGCGACCTGGGGCCGGAGTGGGCGTTGCAGGTGGCCGGTGACTACGTGGAGGTGTTGCGCCAGGCGGTGCCGGCGGCGGTCCGTGACGCCGGGGTGGACCCGGCCGACGTGGTCGGGATCGCGACCGACTTCACGGCGTGCACGATGGTGCCGACCACCGAGGACGGCACCCCGCTGTCGGAGGTGCCGGAGCTGGCCGGCGTGCCGCACGCCTACGTGAAGCTGTGGAAGCACCATGCCGCGCAGCCGCAGGCGGATCGGATCAACGAGCTCGCCCGCAAGCGCTCGGAGGTCTGGCTGCCGCGGTATGGGGGGTTGATCTCCTCGGAGTGGGAGTTCGCGAAGGGGTTGCAGCTGTTGGAGGAGGCGCCGGAGGTGTATGCCGCGACGGCGCATTTCGTCGAGGCGGCGGACTGGATCGTGTGGCGTCTGTGCGGGAAGTTGCGGCGTAACGCGTGCACGGCGGGTTACAAGGGGATCTTGCAGGACGGCACCTACCCGAGCCGGGACTTCCTGGCGGAGCTGCACCCGGGGTTCGCGGGGTTCGTGGCCGAGAAGATCGACCGGCCGTTGGCCGGGCTGGGGGAGCGGGTCGGGTCGTTGACCGCGGAGGCGGCGGGGTGGACCGGGTTGCCGGAGGGGATCGCGGTGGCGGCGGGGAACGTGGACGCGCATGTGACCGCGCCGGCGGCGCGGGCGATCGAGCCGGGCCAGATGGTGGCGATCATGGGCACCTCGACGTGTCACGTGATGAACGGTGAGGTGCTGCGTGAGGTGCCGGGGATGTGTGGGGTGGTCGATGGCGGGATCACCGCCGGCCGGTGGGGCTACGAGGCCGGGCAGAGCGGGGTCGGGGACATCTTCGGCTGGTACGTCGACCAGCAGGTCCCGGCGTACGTCGCCGAGGAGGCCGCCGCACAGGGCCGCACCGTGCACGAGCACCTCACCGAGCTCGCGTCCCAGCAGGCCGTGGGTGAGCACGGGCTGGTGGCGTTGGACTGGCACAGCGGGAACCGGTCGGTGCTGGTCGACCACGACCTCTCGGGCCTGGTGGTCGGGCTGTCCCTGGCCACCCGCCCGCAGGATGTCTACCGGGCGCTGCTGGAGGCCACCGCGTTCGGCACCCGCACCATCGTGGAGGCCTTCGACGAGGCGGGCGTCCCGGTGGAGGAGCTCGTCGTCGCGGGTGGGCTGCTGAAGAACGAGCTGCTGATGCAGATCTACGCCGACGTCACCAACCTGCCGCTGTCCACGATCGGGTCCGAGCAGGGCCCGGCGCTGGGGTCGGCGATCCACGCGGCCCTGGCGGCGGGCTGCTATCCCGACATCGGCGCGGCGGCCACGGCGATGGGTGGCCGGGGCCGGGCGGTCTACCGGCCGATCGCGGAGAACGTCGCGGCCTACGAGGAGCTCTACGCCGAGTACCGGCTGCTGCACGACCACTTCGGCCGGGGTGGCAACGAGGTCATGCACCGGCTCAGGGCCCGCCGCCGGCAGGCCAGGGAGGTGGCGTCGCGATGAGCGTCACGACCGACGTCGCCGGCACCGTGCGGGCGCTGCGGGCGCAGGTGGCGGAGCTGCACGGCGAGCTGACCCGGTGGCGGCTGGTGGCCTGGACGGCGGGGAACGTGTCGGCGCGGGTGCCGGGCCGGGACCTGATGGTGATCAAGCCGTCCGGGGTCTCCTATGACGAGCTGTGCGCGGAGGCGATGGTGGTGTGCGAC
The DNA here is from genome assembly GCA_013361955.1 of Nocardioidaceae bacterium. GTDB lineage: Bacteria > Actinomycetota > Actinomycetes > Propionibacteriales > Nocardioidaceae > Nocardioides_B. The sequence goes on along the minus strand of JABFXA010000357.1, from coordinate 3,149 downwards.
CTGGACGGCCGCCTGGTCGAGGGTGCGCATGCGCCGTCCTCGGACACCGCGGCGCATGCGTACGTGTATCGGCATCTGCCGCAGGTGGGTGGGGTGGTGCACACGCACTCGACGTATGCGACGGCGTGGGCGGCGCGCCGGGAGCCGATCCCGTGCGTGTTGACGATGGTGGCCGACGAGTTCGGTGGGGAGGTCCCGGTGGGGCCGTTCGCGTTGATCGGGGACGACTCGATCGGTCGCGGCATCGTCGAGACGCTGCGGGCGAGCCGGTCCCGGGCGGTGCTGATGGCCAACCACGGGCCGTTCACGGTCGGCCCGGACCCGAGGGCGGCGGTGAAGGCGGCGGTGCTGCTGGAGGACGTGGCCCGCACCGTGCACATCGCCCGGCAGGGCGGCAGCCCGGTGCCGATCGCGAGCGAGCACGTGGACGCGTTGTTCGACCGCTACCAGAACGTCTACGGCCAACCGACCCGGCCGATCTCGAGGAGTGACGCGTGACGACGGAGGTGTTCGCGGACCGGGAGGTCTGGTTCCTGACCGGTTCCCAGGGGCTCTACGGCGACGAGGTGCTGGGGCAGGTCGCGGAGCAGTCCCGCGTGGTCTGCGCGGCGCTGGATGCGGCGCAGGAGGTTCCGGTCCGGGTGGTGGCCAGGCCGGTGCTGACCGACGCGGGCGCGATCCGGGCGGTGATGCTGGCCGCCAACGCCGAGGACGCGTGTGTGGGGGTGGTGGCGTGGATGCACACGTTCTCGCCGGCGAAGATGTGGATCGCGGGCCTGGACGCGTTGCGCAAGCCGTTGCTGCACCTGCACACCCAGGCGAACGTCGAGCTGCCCTGGGCGCGGATCGACATGGACTTCATGAACCTGAACCAGGCCGCGCACGGCGACCGGGAGTTCGGGTTCGTGCAGACCCGGCTCGGCCTCGACCGGACCACGGTCGCGGGCCATGTCAGCGACCCCCGCGTCACGCAACGTGTCGGGACGTGGACGCGGGCGGCGCTGGGTCGCGCGGAGCTGTCCCGGATGCGGGTGGCGCGCTTCGGCGACAACATGCGCGAGGTCGCGGTGACCGAGGGCGACAAGGTCGAGGCCGAGCTGCGGTGGGGGGTGTCGGTGAACACCCACGGCGTCAACGACCTGGTCGAGGTGGTGGACGCGGTGCCCGACAAGGAGGTCGACGTGCTGGTGGAGGAGTACGCCGACCGCTACCAGATCGCCGCCGAGCTGCTGCCGGACGGGGCCCGGCACGACTCGCTGCGCTACGCCGCCCGGGTCGAGGCCGGGCTGCGGGCGTTCCTGGCCGAAGGCGGGTTCGCCGCGTTCACCACCAACTTCGAGGACCTCGGCGGGCTGCGGCAGCTGCCCGGGCTGGCCGTGCAACGGCTGATGGCCGACGGCTACGGGTTCGGCGGCGAGGGCGACTGGAAGACCTCGGTGATGCTGCGCACCCTGAAGGTGGTCGCCGCGGGGCTGCCCGGCGGCACCTCGTTCATGGAGGACTACACCTACCACCTGGTCCCCGGCCAGGAGCTGATCCTCGGCGCGCACATGCTCGAGGTCTGCCCGAGCATCGCGGCCGGCACCCCCCGCGTCGAGGTGCACCCGCTCGGCATCGGGAACCGGGAGGACCCGGTCCGGCTGGTCTTCGACGCCGCCCCCGGCGACGGGATCGTGCTGGGCACCAGCGACCTGGGCGACCGGTTCCGGTTCGTCGCCAACGACATCCACGTCGTCCCCCCGCTGCACGACCTGCCACACCTGCCGGTGGCCCGCGCGGTCTGGCGCCCCGAACCCGACCTGGCCACCTCCGCCGAGGCCTGGCTGACCGCCGGCGGACCCCACCACACCGTGCTCTCCACCGCCCTCACCGCCGACCACCTCCACACCCTGGCCGACATGACCGGCACCGAGCTCGTGCACATCGACCCCCACACCACCGTGCGCCGACTCCGCCAAGAGCTGCGCTGGGCCGCCGCCTACCACCGACTCGCGCAGGGCCTCTGAGCTCAGGTCGAGGGCGCGCTCGTCGAGTCGCGCACGACCAGCTCGGTGGCGAGCTCGACGTGGTCGGAGTCGATCCGCTCCCCGACCGCGAGCCGCAGCGCGGTGCGAATCGCCACGGCACCCATGTCCTGCAGCGGCTGCCGCACGGTGGTCAGCGGCGGCGACGCGAGCCGGGCGATCTCGGTGTCGTCGAAGCCCACCACGCTGAGGTCGCGCGGCACCGAGATGCCGCGGGCGCGGGCCGCCTCGATGACCCCGCGGGCGAGCTCGTCGCTGGCGGCGAAGATCGCCGTCGGCCGGCTGGGCAGGTCGAGCAGCAGGGGAGCGCCCTCGAAGCCGTTCTCGTACATGAAGTCGCCGGCGGCGTGCACGTACTCCTCCGGCACCGGGAGGCCGGCCGCCTCGAGCGCGGCCTTGAACCCCTGCAGCCGGGCCTGGTTGCACTCCGCCGCGGCGGTGCCGCCCAGGAACCCGATGCGCCGGTGCCCGAGCTCCACCAGGTGCATGGCCGCGGCCCGGCCGCCGCGGAAGTTCGTGGAGCCGACGCTGACCACCTTGGGTGACGGCATGGTCATCGGGTCGATCACCACCAGCGGCAGCTGCATCCGGGCCAGCGCGGTGATCTCCCGCGGGCCCAGCTCGTCGGTCACCGCGATCACCGCCCGGCGGCCGTCGGCGGCGAGGTCGCGGGCCCACTGGGTCGCGGTCAGGTGGCTGCTGTGGTCGTCGCGGGCCTTCACGCTGATCGCCACCGCCGCGCCGAGGTCGGCCGCGGCGCCGGCCACGCCCTGGATGATCTCGGCCGAGTAGCTGCCGATCCGGCCCCGGAACGTCAGCTCGATGGTCGGGTGCCGGTGCAGCCCGGACACCCGACCGCCGTAGTCGTGGGCGCGCAGCAGCTCCTGCACCCGCGCCCGGGTGCCGGGCGCCACGTCCTCACGTCCGTTGAGGACCTTGGACACCGTCGCGACCGAGACCCCGGCCGCCGAGGCGACCGCCGCGAGCGTGGGGCGGCGCGCGGTTCCGGGCATCAGTCCTCCTACAGGAACGGCCGATCGGTGGCGGCGACGGTGCGGACCGGGGTGTCGAGCCGGCGGTCGTGACCCACCACGAGGGTCGGACCGACGAGCCGGACCGTGACAC
>JABFXA010000019.1 GCA_013361955.1 Nocardioidaceae bacterium | reverse complement strand
GGCGCGCGCGTCGAGCCGGTCGAGGTCGACGCGCAGCGCGGTGGTCACGGTCGGCGAGGGCGAGGGCGGGGTCGCCGGGACCGGCCTCGCCGCGGGCCGGGTACGGCGCAGCCGGCGTTCGGGCACCGCGCGACGGCGGCCTGGTCTCTGCTCAGGACGAGCCACAGCCATGAACCCCATCCACCCCATCCGTCGTGCGCACGCGCATCCTACTGAGTCGTCACATCCGGCGGTTCAGCAGCGACGGGTTGGTCTCGCGTACCTCCTCCAGGCGCGCGCGGTCGACCCGGGCGTCGAGCACGTGGTCGCCGTCGCCGACCTCGGCGAGGACGTCGCCGGCGGGGTCCGCCACCAGCGAGTGCCCGGTGTACCGCGGCCCGGGCTGGCCGACCGCGGCGACGTGCACGGTGTTCTCGATGGCCCGCGCCAGGGTCAGGGTCCGCCAGTGCGCGACCTTGCCCGGACCGGCCACCCACGCCGCCGGCACCAGCAGCAGCTCGGCGCCGCGCTCCACCAGCCCGCGGGCCAGCTCGGGGAAGCGCAGGTCGTAGCAGGTCATCAGCCCGACCGGGGTGCCGGCCACGTCGACCACCACCGGCTCCAGCGGTCCGGCCGCGAGGCTGTCGGACTCCTTGTAGCCGAAGGAGTCGTACAGGTGGATCTTGCGGTACGACGCCCGCAGCCCGTTGGCGTCCACGACCGCCAACGTGTTGTACGGCCGCGCCGGGTCGTCGCCGACCTCGAACATGCCGGCCACCACGGTGGTGTCGTGGTCCTTGGCGAACGCGGTCAGCGCGTCCACGAACGGCCCGTCCAGCGGCTCGGCGTACGGCGAGACGTCGGAGCCCGGCCTGCCGAAGTCGCGGGCGAAGACCTCGGGGAACACCACCAGCGCCGTGCCCGGCTCGACCCGCTCGCCGGCCGCGGCAACGGCGGCCCGGTTCTCGGCCGGGTCGAGCGAGGAGGCGCGCTGCACGAGGGCGAGGCGGAGGGAGCGGTCGTCGGGCGTCATCCCGCCAGGGTAGGTGCGCTGGGAGGATGCTGCCCATGACGTCGTCCGGGACGGGATCCCCGCCACCCCTGCGCCTCGGTGCGGTCGTGCTGGCCGGCGGCACCGCGGCCCGGATGGGCGGGATCGACAAGGCGTCCATCGAGGTCGGCGACGTGACGCTGCTCGAGCGCGCGCTCGCCGCGGTGATGAGCGCGGTCGAGGTGGTCGTGGTCGGGCACCAGGTGCCGACCACCCGTCCGGTGACCTGGACGCTCGAGGACCCGGCCTCCGGTGGGCCGGCCGCGGCGCTGCTCGCGGGGCTGGACCGGTTCCTGCGCCCGCCGGACCTGGTCGCGGCGCTCGCCGTGGACATGCCGCGGGTGAACGCCGGCACCGTCGCCCGGCTGACCTGGGCGGTGGAGGCGGACCGCGATCTGGACGGTGCGGTGCTCGTCGGTGGCGACGGGCGGCGGCAGACGCTGGCCGCCGTCTACCGGTACCCCGCTCTCCGGAAATCGGACCCCGGTCTGGAGCAGCGGCACGGCCTTCCGGTGCGCCGGCTGGTCGCCGACCTGCGGCTCTGCGAGGTGCCCGCCGTGGGCGACGAGACCCGCGACGTGGACACCTGGGACGACCTCCGCGACCTGGCCACGTAGGCCAGCCGGAAGGGTGTTGCGTGATCGCGCCCGTCGTACGACGCTGGGTGACGTGACGCTGCACGACTGGATCGACGAGCTCTGCGACGCGCTCGACATCGACGTCGAGGTCGACGAGGGACTGGTGCTGGACCTGGCTCGGGACGTGGCACACAGCGTGGACCGGCCGGCGGCCCCCATCTCGACGTTCCTGCTCGGCTACGCCGCCGGGCAGCACGGCGGGGGCCCCGAGAAGCTCGAGGAGCTGGCCGGCCGGGTGAGCTCCCTCGCCGACGGCTGGGACGGCCAGGAGACCGACGAGTTCGAGGACGTCGAGGTCGACGACGAGCTCGTCGACGTGGACTGAGCCCGACCGCGATCGCACCGCCACCTAGGGTGGCTGGCATGCGCGCGATCATCGCACCCGAGCCCGGTGGGCCCGACGCCCTCGTCAGCACCGACCTGCCCGACCCGCAGCCGGGTCCCGGCGAGGTGGTCCTCGACGTCGCCGCCACGGCGGTGAACCGGGCGGACCTGATGCAGCGGCAGGGCTTCTACCCGCCGCCGCCGGGCGCGTCCGACGTGCTCGGGCTGGAGTGCTCGGGCACCGTCGCCGCGGTCGGCGAGGGGGTCGAGCGCTGGTCGGTGGGTGACCAGGTGTGCGCGCTGCTCGCGGGCGGCGGGTACGCCGACAAGGTGCTCGTCCCGCAGGGCCAGCTGATGCCGGTGCCCGACGCGGTCGACCTGGTGACCGCGGGCGCCCTGCCCGAGGTGGCCTGCACGGTCTGGTCCAACGTGTTCATGATCGCCGGGCTGCGGCCGGACGAGACGCTGCTGGTGCACGGGGGCGGGGGCGGCATCGGCACCTTCGCGATCCAGCTCGCGCACGCGCTCGGCGCTCGCGTCGTGACCACCGCCGGCTCGGAGGAGAAGCTCGAGGTCTGCCGCTCCCTGGGCGCCGACGTCGCGGTCAACTACAAGGAGCAGGACTTCGTCGCAGAGGTCGAGAAGGCCACCGACGGGGCCGGTGCCGACGTCATCCTCGACAACATCGGTGCGAAGTACCTGCCCCGCAACGTGGAGGCGCTGGCCACCGAGGGCCGGCTGGTGGTGATCGGCATGCAGGGCGGCGCCACCGGCGAGCTCGACCTCGGCACGCTGATGCGCAAGCGCGGCGCGGTCATCTCGACCACCCTGCGGGCCCGCCCGGCCGAGGAGAAGGCGGCCATCTGTGCCGCGGTCGTCGAGCACGTGTGGCCGCTGGTGGCCGACGGCACGGTCCGCTCGCTCGTGCACGCCACGCTGCCGCTCGCGGAGGTCGCCGAGGCGCACCGCGTCATGGAGGCCAGCGACCACATCGGCAAGATCGTCCTGACGCCCTGACCCGCGTGACTCGTAAGGTGGAGGCATGACCTCGCAGCGACCCGAAGAACCCCAGGACGACGGGGACCCGCAGGTGGTGATCGTCGGCCCCGAGGGGATGGCGGTGGCCAACGGCCCGGCGGCCGAGGACGGCGAGGAGGACGGCGAGCGGGCCCTCACCGACCTCGTGGAGCAGCCGGCCAAGGTGATGCGGATCGGCTCGATGATCCGCCAGCTGCTCGAGGAGGCGAAGGCGGCGCCCCTCGACGAGGCGTCGCGGGCCCGGCTCGCGGACATCTACGAGTCGTCCATCAAGGAGCTCGAGGGCGGGCTCGCGCCGGAGCTGGTCGAGGAGCTCGAGCGGCTCTCGCTGCCGTTCACGTCCGAGACGCCGTCCGAGGCGGAGCTGCGGATCGCCCAGGCCCAGCTGGTCGGCTGGCTCGAGGGGCTCTTCCACGGCATCCAGACCGCGATCTACGCCCAGCAGGTCGCCGCCCGCGCCCAGCTCGAGCAGATGCGGCGGGCGCTGCCTCCGGGGATGGCACCCGAGGGTCCGCACCCGGGCCGGCCGCCGCGCCCCGGGGAGGCGCAGGGCGACGAGACCGGCAACCGCGGGGGCATGTACCTCTAGCCGCTTTCTCGACCAACTCGCTAGAGTTAAACCCTCTAGCGCATCGAGGAAGGCTGTGCCCATGAGTGTCCGCGACGAGATCCTCCGGGCCAACGACGCGTACGCCGCGTCGTTCGGCGACAAGGCGACGCTGGCGCTGCCGCCCGCCCGCGGCTTCGCGATCCTCACCTGCATGGACGCCCGACTCGACCCGGCGAAGTACGCCGGGCTGGCCGAGGGCGACGCGCACGTGATCCGCAACGCCGGCGGCCGGGCCAGCGACGACGCGATCCGGTCGCTGGTGATCTCCTACAAGCTGCTCGGCACCGCGGAGTGGTTCGTGGTGCACCACACCGACTGCGGCATGGAGTTCTTCACCAACGACGTGATCCGCGGCCTGCTGGCGCAGAGCCTCGACACGGCCGAGCTCGGCCCGGACGGGTTCACCGACGTCGGCAGCGGGCCCGGGTCCGACGCCGCCGACGACATCGACTTCCTGACCATCGCCGACACCGAGGGGGCCGTGGTCGAGGACGTCGAGCGGATCCGCAACCACCCGCTGGTGCCGTCGCGGATCCCGGTGCACGGGTTCGTGTACGACGTCCGCAGCGGCCGGCTCGTCGAGGTCGCGACCTGAGGTTCAGGCGCCGGCGGCGAGGCGGTCGATCCGGCCGGCGAGCTCGAGGTCCTTGGCGGTGATGCCGCCCTCGGAGTGCGTGGACAGCGTGAACGACAGCGTCGTGTAGCGGATGTCGATGTCCGGGTGGTGGTTCATCTCCTCCGCGGCCTCGGCGACGTGCTCCACGAGCCGGATGCCGGCCAGGAAGTCCGAGGCCTGCACCTCCCGGGTGAGCGCGTCGCCGTCCTGGCTCCACGCGGACAGGTCACCCGCGAGAGCCTGGTCGATCTCGTCCTGCGGCAGCGTGGCCATCGGTTCCTCCTTCGTGGTCGGTCGTGGTCAGACCTCGTCGCGGGAGGCCCGGTCCTTCGAGCGCAGCCCGATCTTGCTGCCGAGCCAGACGACCGGGTCGTACTTGCGGTCCACCACGCGCTCCTTCATCGGGATGATCGCGTTGTCGGTGATGTGGATGCCCTCCGGGCACACCTCGGTGCAGCACTTGGTGATGTTGCACATGCCGAGGCCGGCCGCCTCCTGCGCGAGCGCACGCCGGTCGTGGGTGTCGAGCGGGTGCATGTCGAGCTCGGCGTACCGCAGGAAGAACCGCGGGCCCGCGAAGTGCTCCTTGTTGTCCTCGTGGTCGCGGACCACGTGGCAGACGTTCTGGCACAGGAAGCACTCGATGCACTTGCGGAACTCCTGCCCGCGCTCGACGTCCTGCTGCATCATCCGGCGCTTGCCGTCGGGGTCGCGCGGCGTGAGCTTCGCCGACGGCACCTGCTTGGCCTTCTCGTAGTTGAAGGACACGTCGGTGACCAGGTCGCGGATCACCGGGAAGGTGCGCACCGGGGTGACCGTGATCGTCTCGGTCGGCTCGAAGTCCGAGAGCCGGGTCATGCACATCAGCCGGGGGCGGCCGTTGACCTCGGCGCTGCACGACCCGCACTTGCCGGCCTTGCAGTTCCAGCGCACCGCGAGGTCACCGGCCTGGGTGGCCTGCAGCCGGTGGATCGCGTCGAGGACGACCTCGCCCTCCTCGACCTCCACGGTGTAGTCGCCGAGCTCCCCGCCACTGCGGTCGCCGCGCCACACCTTCAGCTTGAGGTCGTAGCTCACTGGTCGAACAGCTCCTTCAGGTCGTCGGGCATCACCGGCAGGGGTTGGTGCTTCAGCTCCACCGGGTCGGAGAAGTCGCCGCCGGGCAGGGTCAGCACCAGGTTCAGCGCCCCCCACTTCTCGTCGGGACCCGGGAAGTCGTCGCGGGTGTGGCCGCCGCGGGACTCCTCACGCTCGAGCGCGGCCTTCGCGATGCACTCGGAGACGATCAGCATGTTGGTCAGGTCGACGGCCAGGTGCCAGCCGGGGTTGTACTGCCGGTTCCCCTCGACCACGAGCTTCTTCGCCCGCTCCTTGAGCCGGCCGATCTCGACCAGGGACTCCTTGAGCTCGTCGGCGCGGCGGATGATCCCGACCAACCGCTGCATGACGTCCTGCAGGTCCTTCTGGATGGTGTACGGGTTCTCGCCGCCGTCCTCGATCTCGAACGGCGCGACGGCACGCGCCGCCGCCGACCGCACGTCGTCCTCGGCGATCGCCGGGCGGGAGTCCCGGGTGCGGTGCGCGGCGTACGCCGCGTTGTGACCGGCGCGGCGGCCGAACACCAGCAGGTCGGACAGCGAGTTGCCACCGAGCCGGTTGGAGCCGTGCATGCCTCCGGCCACCTCGCCTGCGGCGTACAGGCCGGTGACGATGCTCTCCTCGGTGTCCGGGTCGACCTCGACGCCGCCCATCACGTAGTGGCAGGTCGGCCCGACCTCCATCGGCTCCTTGGTGATGTCGACGTCGGCCAGCTCCTTGAACTGGTGGTACATCGACGGCAGCCGGCGCCGGATGAACTCGGCGTCACGCCGGGAGGCGATGTCGAGGTACACGCCGCCGTGCGGTGAGCCCCGGCCGGCCTTGATCTCGGAGTTGATGGCGCGGGCCACCTCGTCGCGCGGCAGCAGCTCGGGCGGGCGGCGGTTGTTCTTCTTGTCGGTGTACCAGCCCTCGGCCTCCTCGATGGAGTCGGCCGTCTCGGCCTTGAAGAACTCGGGGATGTAGTTGAACATGAACCGCTCGCCCTCGGAGTTCTTGAGGGCGCCGCCGTCGCCGCGCACGGACTCGGTGACCAGGATGCCCTTCACCGACGGCGGCCAGACCATCCCGGTCGGGTGGAACTGCACGAACTCCATGTTCACCAGCGAGGCGCCGGTCTTCATCGCCAGCGCGTGGCCGTCGCCGGTGTACTCCCAGGAGTTCGACGTCACCTGGTACGACTTGCCGATGCCGCCGGTGGCGAGGACGACCGAGGGCGCCTCGAAGACCACGAACCGGCCGGTCTCGCGCCAGTAGCCGAAGGCGCCGGAGACCCGGCCACCATCCTTGAAGATGTCGGTGACCGTGCACTCCATGAACACGTCGATGCCGAGCGCCACGGTGCGCTGCTGGAGGGTCCGGATCATCTCCAGGCCGGTGCGGTCGCCGACGTGCGCGAGCCGCGCGTAGCGGTGCCCGCCGAAGTCGCGCTGCGAGATCAGCCCGTCCTTGGTGCGGTCGAAGAGCGCGCCCCACTCCTCGAGCTCGAGCACCCGCTCCGGCGCCTCCTGCGCGTGCAGCTGCGCCATCCGCCAG
>JABFXA010000477.1 GCA_013361955.1 Nocardioidaceae bacterium | reverse complement strand
CGTGGCCCCGGCCGGCGCCGCGAACGCGGCCGCGAACGCCACCGGCTGCCCGTCGACGCTCACCGGCGCCTCGGCCCCGGCGACCGCGAGCGTCACCGGCGCGGACACCCGGAACCGCACCCCGCCGAGCGTGGTCTCCAGCACCGCGGCGTGGCCGGCGTTGCCCACCAGCCGGTTCGCCAGGTCGGCGGCCGGGCGGTCCAGCGCCCCGGCGGGTGAGACGCCGAGGTGCGCCCAGCCGGGCCGGCCGGCGTCCTGCACCGTGGTCAGCGGGCCGGCGTCCTCGACCGTGAGCGTCCGCGCCTCCGTCATGCCGCGGTGAACCGGACCTGCGTGCCGGGCACCAGCGTCGCCGGCGGGTCGCGCTCGACGTCCCAGAGCACCAGGTCGGTGCGCCCGATCAGCCGCCAGCCCCCGGGCGACGCGGTCGGGTACACGCCGGTGTAGCTGCCCGCCAGCCCCACCGAGCCCGCGGGCACCCGGGTGCGCGGCGTCTCCAGCCTGGGCACCGCGAGGTCGTCGGGCAGTCCGGTGCAGTAGGCGAAGCCCGGCGCGAAGCCGCAGAACGCGACCACGAACTCGGTCGACGTGTGCGTCCTCACCACCTCGTCGCGGGTCATCCCCCACAGGTGCGCGACCCCGTCCAGGTCCTCGCCGTCGTACGTCGTGGGCACCTCGACGGTCTCGCCGGCGACGTCGGCGCGGTCCACCTCCCAGCCGGGCAGCGACCGCACCAGCGCCTCGACGTCGGCGACGCCCTCGAACAGCACGGTGGCGGCCGCGGGCACGATGCTCGCCGCCTCGACGCGGCGGCGGCGGGCCTCCTCGTAGACGGCCAGCGAGTGCCGGGAGTCCTCGACCTCGACCAGCACGTGGTCCGGCCCGAAGGAGCGGATGTCCATGCCCCCAGTCTTCCCACACCTCGCGCGGGACGCGAGTGCCCGGACAGAGGTGTGGGGCCCGCTGGAAGTATGAGTTCCAGGGGCCCCACGGGGTGACCGGAGTCTCGGTGACGTCTCCGGTCGACCGGCGGCCTCCTCGGATCCCGGCCGCCTCGTCACCCGGCTGCCGCGGTGGGTCGCCCCACCGGGTGGATCCTCGTCTTCCGCCGATCCCGCTCTCCCTTGCGGGATTGCGTGTGAGATGTCTACGCCCGCCGGGGAGTGCGCGCAAGCCCTTCGCAGCAAGGAGATCCGACATTTTGCGATGGTCGGCTCGTCGTCCACAGAAGCGCGCTCGACGTCCACAGGACGAGCCCGGATCTCCACAGCGACACCCCCCGCCTGTGGACCACGGACGTCTCAGACCGGCCGCACCTCGAAGCCTGCGGCGGCCAGCGCCGCACGCACCGCCCGCGCGGCCGCGACCGCGCCGCGGCTGTCGCCGTGCACGCACACCGAGTCCACCCGGCCGGACCGCGCGAGGGCGACGGCGCGCTCCGCGACCGCGTCGGGATCCTCCACCAGGTCGCCCTCCTCGCCCCGCGGCACCAGCCCGCCGTACCCGATGCCCTCGCCGGTGCGCTCGCCGAGGTAGCCGCGGTCGGGGAAGCCCTCGCGCCACGCGGTGCGGCCGTCGGCCTCGGCCAGCTCGAGGATCAGCGCGCCCGGCAGGCCCAGCACCGGCAGCGGGTGCGACCCGTCGAGCACCGCGCGCGCCTGCTCCTCGTCGCGGGCGACGCGGTGGTACAGCGCGCCGTGCGGCTTCACGTAGGCGACGAGGGTGCCGGCGTTGCGCGCGATGTCGTCGAGCACGCCGACCTGCGCGGCCACCTGGTCGCGGAGCAGGTCGTACGGCACGTCCAGCGCGCGGCGCCCGAAGCCCTCGCGGTCGTCGTAGGAGACCTGCGCGCCGACCACGACGCCGCGCCCGGCGGCCTCCTCGCAGACGGCGGTCATCGTCGGAACGTCGCCTGCGTGGTAGCCGCAGGCGACGTTGGCGCTGGAGACCACCGCCAGCAGTCCCTGGTCGTCGGTGACCCCCTCGCCGAGGTCCGCGTTCAGGTCGATCCGAGCCACGACGTCCACCCTAGGGCTCGCGGCATAGGCTCCCGGCATGCCCGAGAAGCAGCCCACCGCTCCCCCGGTCGCCCGTCGGGAGCCGGTCGAGCGCACGCACCACGGCGACACCGTCGTCGACCACTACGAGTGGCTGCGCGACAAGGAGTCGCCGGACACCCTCGCCTACCTCGAGGCCGAGAACGCCTGGACCCGGGCCCGCACCGCGCACCTCGACGACCTCGCCGAGACGGTCTTCGGCGAGATCAAGTCGCGCACCCAGGAGACCGACCTGTCGGTGCCGTACCGGATCGGCGACTGGTGGTACTACGGCCGCTCCCACGAGGGCAAGCAGTACGGCGCGAGCTGCCGGTGTCCCGCGACCGGACCCGACGACTGGTCGCCTCCGCGGCTGTCCGCCGACGTCGACGTACCCGGCGAGGAGGTGCTGCTCGACGTCGACGCGCTCGCCGAGGGGCACGACTTCTTCTCGCTCGGCGGGATGTCGGTGAGCCCCGACGGCACCCTGCTCGCCTACTCCACCGACGTGGTCGGCGACGAGCGCTACACACTGCGGGTCAAGGACCTCCGCACGGGCGCGCTGCTGCCCGACGAGGTCCGCGGCGTGCTCGGCGGCGCCACCTGGGACCGCAAGGGCACCACCCTCTTCTACTCCACCGTCGACGACGCCTGGCGGCCCGACAAGGTGTGGCGGCACGTGCTCGGCACCCCCGTCGGCGACGACGTGGTCGTGCACCACGAGACCGACGAGCGGTTCGGCACCGGCGTCGGCCGCACCCGCAGCGACCGCTACCTGGTCCGCGCGTCCGGGTCCAAGACCACCACGGAGTACGCGATCCTCGACGCCGACGACCCGCTCGGCGAGTTCCGCGTCGTCGCGCCGCGCCGGCAGGGCGTGGAGTACTCCATCGAGCACGCCGTCCTCGGCGGCGAGGACTGCCTGCTGGTGCTGCACAACGAGGACGCCGAGAACTACGCGCTCGCCAGGGCCCCGATCGACGCCACCTCCGCCGACCAGTGGCGGCCGCTGGTCCCGCACGACCCGGCGGTCCGGCTCGAGGCGGTCGAGGCGTTCGCCGGCCACCTCGCTGTCAGCCAGCGCAGCGAGGGGCTCACCCAGGCGCGCGTGGTGATGCTCGACGACGGCGCGCCCGACGGCCTCGGCGAGGACTTCCTGGTCGAGCTGCGCCACGAGGTGCACACCGTCGGCTTCGGCAGCAACCCGGAGTTCCACCAGCCGACCCTGCGCCTGGGCTACACCACACTGGTCGACCCGCCGTCGATCTACGACTTCGACGTCGACTCCCGGCAGCTCACCCTGCTCAAGCAGACGCCGGTGCTGCCCGGCCCCGACGGTGCGCCGTACGACCGGTCCCGCTACCGGCAGGCCCGGGAGTGGGCGACCGCCGCCGACGGCACCCGGGTCCCGATCTCGATCGTGGTGCCGGCCGACGCGCCGCGCGACGGGTCGGTGCCGATGGTGATCTACGGCTACGGCGCCTACGAGGACTCCATGGACCCGTGGTTCTCGATCGGCCGGCTGTCGCTGCTCGACCGCGGCATCGGGTTCGCGGTCGCGCACGTGCGCGGCGGCGGCGAGATGGGCCGGCGCTGGTACCTCGACGGCAAGCTGCTGCACAAGAAGAACACCTTCACCGACTTCGTGGCCTGCGCCCGGCACCTGGCGGACACCGGCTGGACGTCGGCCGACCGGCTGGTCGCGCACGGCGGCAGCGCCGGCGGGCTGCTGATGGGCGTGGTCGCGAACACCGACCCCGACGCGTTCGCCGGGATCCTCGCCGAGGTGCCGTTCGTCGACCCGCTGACCACGATCCTCGACCCGAGCCTGCCGCTGACCGTGCCGGAGTGGGAGGAGTGGGGCAACCCGCTCGACGACGCCGAGGTCTACGCGTACATGAAGAGCTACGCGCCGTACGACAACGTCACCGAGCAGGTCTACCCGGCGATCCTGGCGGAGACCTCGCTGCACGACACCCGGGTGTACTACGTGGAGCCGGCCAAGTGGGTCGCCCGGCTCCGGGCCACCGTCCCCGAGGGGACGAACCGGGACATCCTGCTGCGCACCAAGATGGCCGCCGGGCACGGCGGGGTGAGCGGGCGGTACAACGCGTGGCGCGAGGCGGCGTTCGACTACGCGTGGATCCTCGGCCTGCTCCTGACTGGACCGGAGCGGCCGGCACCCTGAGAAGTCCCTGAGATGTGCCGCGCAACGCAACTCAACGGGCCTGTCGTACGTCGTTGAGGGCAGAAGCACCACCCATGGCGGCGGCGCCTCGGACGACCCCGTCCGCACGGCCGGGAATCTCGAACAAGCGTTCGTCGTTGTGGTGAATACAAGGCCTACCCATGGGTATGTCCTTGGCCCACAGGAAGGGAGCGCACGCACCATGGCTTCTGCCACCACCACGAAGGAGAAGGGCGCTGCTGTGCCTTCTCCGCGCACCGGGACGCGCTCGACGGGTCGGGAGATCGAGGGGCGCGACAGCGTCGGCATGTACCTCGACGAGATCGCCCGTACGCCGCTGCTCGACGCCATCACCGAGGTCGAGCTGTCCAAGACCATCGAGGCGGGCCTGCTCGCCGAGCACCTGCTCGCCGAGGGACGGGTAGGCCGCAAGAAGGGCGGCGCGCCGAAGTACGCCACCCAGGAGGAGCTCGAGTGGCTCGCCGAGGAGGGCCAGCGGGCCATCCAGCGGTTCATCGAGGCCAACCTCCGGCTGGTCGTGTCCATCGCCCGCAAGTACGGCCGCTCGCAGATGCCGATGCTCGACCTCGTGCAGGAGGGCAACACCGGCCTGATCCGGGCGGTCGAGAAGTTCGACTACGCCAAGGGCTACAAGTTCTCGACGTATGCCACCTGGTGGGTGCGTCAGGCGATCACCCGCGGCATCGCCCAGCAGGCCCGCGTCGTCCGGCTGCCCGTGCACGTCGTCGAGGAGCTCAACCAGGTCGGCGCCGCGCGCCGTACCCTCGAGCGCCAGCTGGGCCGGGAGCCCGACCCGGAGGAGATCGCCGCCGAGCTCGACATGGACATCGAGCGGGTCCTCGACCTGCTGTCCTGGGGCCGGGAGCACGTGAGCCTGGACACCCCGGTCGACGACGAGGGCGACACCTCGCTCGGCGACCTGATCGCGCAGGAGACCGCGCCGGGCCCGGACAGCACGTTCCTCGACGTGGAGTCGCGCGACCGACTCAGCCACCTCGTCGAGCTGCTCGACGACCGCGCCGCGGACATCATCCGGTCCCGCTACGGACTGGTCGACGGCCGCCAGCACAAGCTCGCCGACATCGGCGCCAAGCACGGCATCTCCGCCGAGCGGGTGCGTCAGCTCGAGCGGGAGGCGCTGCACAAGCTGCGCCAGCTGGCCGACCCCGACCTCGCCGCATGACCGGCTGAACGGACCGCTCGACGGGCTCGGCCGCCCAGGCCGGGAGGATCGTCGTTGCGGGCGGTCAGTTCAGCTCGCGGTCGAGCCCGTCGAGACCAACGCGTCGAAGACCTCCGTGACCCGGTCACGGAGGTCTTCGCGTGTCCCGGTGTTCTCGACCAGGTACGTCGCGACCGCTCGCCGCGCCTCGCGGGGGGCCTGCGCCCGGACCCGCGACTCGGCGTCCTCGCGCGACCAGCCCCGGTCGCGGACCATCCGGTCGACCTGCGTCGCGACCGGCACGTCCACGACCAGCACCGCCTCGAACCGGTCCGCCTGACCGGTCTCCACCAGCAGCGGGATGTCGTGCACGACCAGCGCGTCCGGGCCCGCGGCCTGCTCGATCTCGCGTGCCCGCGCCCGGATCAGCGGGTGCAGGATCCCCTCCAGGGTCCGGCGCCGCTCGTCGTCGCCGAACACGATCGCCCCGAGCGCCGGCCGGTCCAGGCTGCCGTCGGCCGCCAGCACCCCGTCACCGAACTCCGCGACGACGGCCGCCAGCCCCGGCGTGCCCGGCTCGACCACCTCGCGAGCCAGCACGTCGGAGTCGATGACCACCGCGCCGAGCTCCCGGAGGATCGCGGAGACGGTGCTCTTCCCCGAGGCGATCCCGCCCGTCAGTGCCACGCGCATGCGGGCGAGTCTGCCAGCGCGGGCTGGTGCGTTGGGCGGCCACTCCCTCCGGCGTACGTCGGAAGCGGCGACGTGTCGACCCGGAAGGGGCGACCACCCAACGACGTACGGTCAGGCGCCGGGTGCCCGGTACGGCACCGACTTCGCGAACGCCTGGTCGATCTGCGCGCCGGTGAGCAGCTTCGTGGTCGTCGTGGTGACCAGCCCGCTGGCGCCGACGGCGAGCGTCATCGCGGCCGCGGTCTCGTCGTCGGGCAGGTCCACGGTCACGAACGCGTCGACGTCGCCGAACGCGAAGTAGAAGCTCTCCACCTTCCCGCCGAGGTCGGCGACCAGGCCCTCGATGGCCCGGATCCTGGCGTCGGCGCCCTCCTTGCGAACCCCCTCGAGGCCCTCGGGCTTGTAGCTGGCTGCGAACAGGAACTTCGGCATGGAGATCTCCTTCTCCCGCGACACGAGTTCCCGAGATCCGGACGGATCGACGCTACGCCCGCGGGCGTCCGCGTCAACGGTGGACTAGCACTCCACAAAGGCGAACGAGTGACCATTCGCCGGGGCACAGGTGACGTTTCGACGGGGCCGGAGTGACGTTTCGGCGGGACCGGAGTGACGTCTCAGCGGGTGAGGGTGACCTTGGAGAGGTCGCCGGGGTGGTCGACGTCGACCCCGCGGAGCTCGGCGGCGCGCCAGGCGAGCAGCTGGCCGGGTACCACGGCGGTGACCGGGCTGAGCCAGTCGGCGACGACGGCGGCCGGCGGGAGCACCACGGGGGTGGCGTCGTCGTGCGGCCGGTCGGAGAC
>JABFXA010000228.1 GCA_013361955.1 Nocardioidaceae bacterium | reverse complement strand
CGAGCGCGCCGACGACGGCGTCCACCTCGCCGTCCCGCAGCATGGCGGCCAGGTCCGCGCCCGGACCGGCGGGCACCACGTTCGCCGGCGGCACGTACGTCGCGACGTGCTCGTCACCGGAGGGCACCCACGTGACCTCGTCGAGGTGCACGTCGTGCTCGTCGGCGAGGATGCCGCGCGCCCACACGCCGGTGGTGACGGTGTAGCCACGGTGCACCCCGACCCGGCGGCCCTCGAGGTCGCGCGGCTTCTCCACGCCGGATCGGCGGTTCACCACGATCGCCCCGTGGTGGAAGCCGCGCACCAGGAACACCGGCAGCGCGGTGAACCGGACCCCGTGCTCGCGCGCGCACAGGTACGTCGTCACCGCCATCTCGCAGACGTCGAACTCCAGGTCGCGCACCATCCGGCGGAACGCCTGCACCAGCACCGGGACCTCCTCGAACTCGAGGCGGAAGCCGGCCGGCGTGATGCTGCCGTCCTTCACCGCCCGGTTGTTGCCCTGGGTCCGGGAGACGGCTGTGAGCGGGGTCATACCGCGCATGGTATATTCAGTAGACCATTCTGCCAACGACCGGAGGCCCGCCTTGGCCGAGCACGTCCGCGCCGCCGTCCGCACCGCCCCGGGCGTGACCGAGATCCGCGAGCTGCCGAAGCCCGACGTCCCGCACGACGGCGCGCTGCTGAAGGTCGAGGTGGCCGGCATCTGCGGCACCGACGTCAAGATGTACGACCACCCGCCGTTCGACGACCCGGTGATCATGGGCCACGAGAACGTCGGCGTCATCGCCGAGGCGGGCGACACCTTCCTGGCGCGGCACGACCTGGCCATCGGCGACCGGGTGTTCGTCGAGCACTACGTCGGCTGCTTCGACTGCGAGTGGTGCCGCATCGGCGAGTACCGGCACTGCGAGGCGACCGACTGGCGCACCAACCCCGACGCGCGCCGCTACGGGTACACCTCCTGCGACCGCCCCGGCCGACTCTGGGGCGGCTTCGCGGAGTACCTGTTCCTGCCCTGGAACTGCGTGCTGCACAAGGTCCCCGACGGCGTCACGCCCGAGCTCGCGGGACTGGTCACGCCGCTCTCGAACGGCATCGAGTGGGCGCTGCTCGCCGCCGGCGTCGGGTACGGCGACACGGTGCTGATCCAGGGCCCCGGGCAGCAGGGGCTGTCGCAGGTGGTGGCCTGCAAGCAGGCCGGCGCGACCAAGATCGTCGTCACCGGCACCACCCGCGACAAGGCCCGGCTCGAGCTCGCCAAGACGCTCGGCGCCGACGAGGTCGTCGACGTGCTCCAGGAGGACCCCCTCGAGCGGGTCCGGGAGATCACCGGCGGCACCGGCGTCGACTACGTCCTCGACTGCACGTCGCGGGCCGGCACCGCGCCCGTGCTGCTCGGCATCGACGCGCTCAAGCGGCGCGAGGGCACCCTGCTGATCCAGGGCGAGCTCGCGGCGTTCCCCGACTTCCCGGTCAAGAAGCTCACCGAGAAGGCGATCACGATCAAGAGCGCGCGCGGGCACAGCTACCGGGCCTGCGAGCTCGCGCTCGAGCAGCTCGCGTCCGGGCGGTTCCCGCTCGAGCAGCTCAGCACGCACCGCTTCCCGCTCTCGGAGGTCGACCGCGCGATCCGCACGCTGGGCGGCGAGACCGACGAGGACGTCATCCACATCTCGCTGATGCCGTGGCTCGAGGACGGCCGCTGATGCGCCCGGGCGTCGTGGTGACCGGCGTCCCCCGCGCCGACGCCGCCGTCCGCGACGGCCTGGGGGAGTACGGCGTCGCGACCGTGCACGAGGCACAGGGCCGGACCGGTCTGCTCGCGTCGTACCTCTCGCCGGTCTACCGCGGCTCGCGGGTCTCCGGCACCGCGGTCACCGTCAGCGTGCCGCCCTGCGACAACTGGATGATCCATGTCGCCGTCGAGCAGTGCCGGGAGGGCGACCTGCTGGTCGTCGCACCGACCTCGCCGTCCGACGCCGGCTACTTCGGCGAGCTGCTGGCCACCTCGCTGGCGGCCCGCGGCGTGCGCGGGCTGGTCATCGACGCGGGCTGCCGCGACGTCGCCGAGCTGGAGGCGATGGGCTTCCCGGTCTGGTCGCGCTGCGTCTCGGCCGAGGGCACCGTCAAGGAGACGCTGGGCTCGGTGAACGTCCCGGTCGTGTGTGCCGGACGGCTGGTCACCCCCGGCGACGTGGTGGTCGCCGACGACGACGGCGTGGTCGTGGTGCCCCGCGAGCGCGCGGCCGAGGTGCTGGAGGCGTCGCGGGCGCGCGAGGACAAGGAGGCGCTCGCGCGGAGCCGGTACTCCTCCGGCGAGCTCGGCCTCGACGTCAACGACATGCGCGAGCGGCTGGCCCGCAAGGGACTGCGCTACGAGGAGTGGACGGGGCCGACCCGGTGATCATCGACGCGCACGGGCACTACACGACCGCGCCCCCGGCGCTGAAGGCGTTCCGCGAGGCGCAGCTCTCCGGCGATGTCGACGCGACGATGGCCGCGGTGTCCGACGACGAGATCCGCGAGACCGTCGAGAACCACCAGCTGAAGATCCTCCGCGAGCGCGGCGGCGACCTGATGCTGTTCTCCCCGCGGGCCGCCGGGATGGAGCACCACGTCGCCGACCCCGACGTCGCGGTCGCCTGGGCACGGGTCAACAACGACCTCGTGCACCGGGTCGCCGAGCTGTTCCCCGAACACTTCGCGCCCGTCGCGCAGCTGCCGCAGACCCCCGACGGCTCGCTGACCCGCGTCGTCGAGGAGCTGGCGCGGTGCGTGGACGAGCTCGGGTTCGTCGGCGTGAACCTCAACCCCGACCCGTCGGGCGGCCTGTGGACCGCGCCGCCGCTGACCGACGCGTCCTGGTTCCCCCTGTACGACGCGCTGGTCGAGCGCGACGTACCGGCGATGGTGCACGTCTCCGCGTCCTGCGTGCCGGGCGTGCACGCGCTCGGCGCGCTGTACCTCAACGCCGACACGGCGGCGTTCATGCAGCTGGTGCAGGGCGACCTGTTCGCGCGGTACCCGACGCTGCGGCTGGTGGTCCCGCACGGCGGCGGCGCGGTGCCGTACCACTGGGGCCGCTACCGCGGCCTCGCGCACCGGTTCGGCTGGACCGACCCGGACGCCCTGCTGGGCAACGTCTTCTTCGACACCTGCGTCTACCACCAGCCGGGCGTCGACCTGCTCACCCGGGTGCTGCCCGCCGCCAACGTGCTGTTCGCCTCCGAGATGCTCGGCGCGGTGCGCGGCACCGACCCGGACACCGGCGTCGCGTGGGACGACACCCTGCACTACGTCGACCACGCCGGGCTCTCCGACGCCGACCGCGCCAAGGTCGTTGGGGGCAACGCCCGCCGGGTCTACCCTCGCCTCGACCGCCGGCTCACCGCCCAGGGGCGCTGACGTGGCGCGGCTCCCGCTGTCCTTCGCCTGCGGCGACTACGACCGCACCCGGGCCATCGAGGACGGCAGCATCCGTCCCGACGGCCTCGACGTCACCTACCTGCGGCTGCCCGTGGAGGAGACGTTCTTCCGGATGCTGCGGCACCACGAGTTCGACGCAGCGGAGATGTCGCTGTCGACGTACGTCACGACGCTCGAGCAGGACCCCGCGCCGTTCGTGGCGCTGCCGGTGTTCACCTCGCGGATGTTCCGGCACGGCGGCATCTTCGTGAACGTCGAGTCCGGCATCGAGAAGCCCGCAGACCTGCGCGGCAAGGTCGTCGGCACCCCCGAGATGCAGCTGACCGCCGGCGTCTGGATCCGCGGCATCCTCGCCGAGCACCACGACCTGCCCGTCGACGCGGTGCGCTACGTGACCGGCGGGCAGGAGACGCCCGGCCGGATCGAGAAGGGCGCCGTCGACACCGGCCTCGACGTCTCCGCGATCCCGGCCGACCGCACGCTGAACGAGCTCCTGGTGTCCGGGGAGATCGACTGCCTGCAGAGCCCGCGGGTGCCCTCGTCGTACGTCGCGGGCGACTCGCGGGTGCGCCGGCTCTTCCCCGACGTGGTCGGGGCGGAGCGCGACTACTACGCGGCGACCGGGATCTTCCCGATCATGCACGTGGTGGTGCTCCGCCGCGAGGTGCACGAGGCGCACCCCTGGGTGGCGCGGTCGCTGACCAAGGCCCTGACGCTCGCCAAGGACGACGCCTACCGGCGGATCTACGACACCTCCGCGCTGCGGTTCATGGTGCCCTGGCTGACCACGCACGTCGAGGAGGCACGGTCGCTGCTCGGCCCCGACTACTGGTCGTACGGCGTCGGACCCAACCGGCACGCGCTCGAGGTGTTCCTGCGCTACCACCACGAGCAGGGGCTGTCGTCGGTGCAGCGCACCCCGGACGAGCTGTTCGCGCCCGCCTCGCTGGAGTCGTTCGTCATCTGAGGGCTCCGGAGGCGCTACCGCTCGACACGTACCACGTCGTAGGTGGTGTCGGGCGTGACCGGCGTGGTGAACGGCGCTCCTCAGGTCGCTCGGCAGGGCGCCGGTGCTCGCGTCGTACTGCCGGACGGACCGGGACGTTCAGGACAACGAGGCGGCGAGCTGCTGCAGCTGCGCGGCCGTCGAGGAACGCACCGGGTCGCCGTGCCCGACCAGGATGGTGCGCGGGCGCAGAGCGGCGAGCTTACGCACCGACGCGTTCGCCGCCGTCTCGTCCTCGGTGAACTGCGGGTTGGACCCGGCCAGCGAGTCCTCGTTGTTGAGCGCGTCGCCGGCCACCAGCAGCCGGGTCTCCGGCTCGAACACCGCGATGTGACCGGCGGTGTGCCCCGGCGTGCCGACGACCTGCAGCCCGAACACCACGGCACCGTCGTCCAGCCCGGTCAGCGGCCTCGACGCGTCGACCTCGGACAGGTCGGCCGTGCCGACGTACCCCTTGGCGCGGGTGGCCTCCGCGAGGACGTCACTGATGCTGCCCGCGTGGTCGGGGTGCTTGTGGGTGAGCACCACGTGCCGCACCCCCGCCCAGCCCGGCCCGGCCTCGTCGAGCACCGCCCCGATCTCGTCGGCGCTGCCGCCGACCCCGGTGTCCACGACCGCCGCCTCGTTGCCGCGCACCAGCACGTACGCCGAGACGAACCCCAGGTCGACGCGGGACCAGGCGAGCGTGCCCGGCGAACCGCCGGACGTCCCGCCGGACTGCTCGCCGGTCCCGCCCCCGTCGCCGCCCGGCGTCGTACCGCCACCCGCCTCGCCCGCCGAACCGTCGTCGCTGCAGGCCGCCACCCCGAGGAGGGCGACACCCACGGCGCCACGGCCGACGGTGCTGAGGAACCAGCGGCGACCGACCGGACGTGCGCGTCCCATGACACGACGATCCTCACCGAGACCCCCCGTTTCAAGAATCCACGGTCACGGTTCGGGATCGAATCGGCCGTCGACCACGGGGTTGCGTGGAAAGGCGCAGCAACCGGGGGGCGGGCGAGTGGGCGCGTTCGGCTACCGGCGCCCCGTTGGTTGAGGTGCGAGCGGGCTACCGCGAGCCTCGAAACCGACTCCTCCGCGCCGGATTCCGTCCACAGGCGGATGCAGAGAATCGCTTTCCACAGCTGGGGATTCGGCGCAGAAACTGTCGGTGCGCACTGCTTGGATGGACTCATGTCCGACACCGCAACGCTCCTCGACCTCGACGCGACGTCCGCGCTCGAGTCGGTCGTGCGTGAGCAGCGGGTGGCGGCCCGGGCGGAGGCGAACCGGCTGGCCGCGGTCGTGGCGTTCTGCGACTGCCACCCGGTGGTCGACGACCGCGACGTCGCAGCGGCGTGGCCGGCGGACGCGTGCCTGGACGGCGACGTGGTCGCCCCGCCGCTGGCGGGTGAGGGTTGCCCGGAGGTCACCGAGGACGCGGTCCACGAGCTCTCCGCGGCGTTGGGCATCGGCCACCACGCCGCGCTGGGTCTGGTCGGCCAGACCCTGGAGCTCCGGTTCCGCCTCCCACGCCTGTGGCGGCTGGTGCAGGACCTCACCCTCCCGGCCTGGCAGGCGCTGAGGGCCGCCGAGCACACCATCCAGCTCTCGCCGGAGGCGGCGGCGTTCGTGGATCGCCACCTCGCCATCGCCGGCCGACGCGGCCGGCTCACCGGCCAGACCATCACCTCCACCGTCGGGCTGGCCGAGGCACGGTTCGAACCGGACAAGGCCGCCGAGCGCGAGCAGGACGCCCTCGCGTCGCGAGGGGTGTGGTTCGACATCAGCCCGGACACGCCGGCCACCACCGACGTGTACGCCCGGCTGGACACGCTCGACGCGCAAGCCCTCGACGAGACGGTCAGCGACCTCGCCACCACGCTGGGCCGGCTCGGCGACCAGTCACACCTGGACACGAGGCGGGCCACCGCGCTCGGGCTGCTGGCCGACCCCCAGCACGTCCTCGACGTCGACGCCCCCAGGCGTCCGGCGAGCACACCGACCCTGTACCTGCACGTGGACGCCGACGACCTCGAGACCGGCACCGCGGGCAGCATCGAGAAGCTCGGCCCGGCCACCCTCACCCTGATCGCCGACTGGCTGCAGAGGGTCGGCAAGGTCCGCATCCAACCGGTCCTGGACATGGCCAGCACCAAGGCGGTGGACCGGCACGACCCGCCGGAGTGGATGCACACCCTGGTCGTGCTCAGAGATCGGCACTGCGTGTTCCCCGGCTGTCGCACCGACGCCCGAGCCTGCGACCTCGACCACATCGCCCCCTACCAAGGCCACGGCCCGCCGGGTCAGACATCACCGCAGAACCTGGCACCGCTCTGCCGGCGACACCACAACCTCAAGACCCACCACGGCTGGACCTACACCCGAGCCCCCGACGGGTATCGGTGGCTCAGCCCGCTCGGCCGACAACACCTCGTCCCGCACCTGCACTAAGACCTCCAGGCGTGCGACCCGACCACCTCCCCCAGGTGGCCGGGCCACACCCATG
>JABFXA010000016.1 GCA_013361955.1 Nocardioidaceae bacterium | reverse complement strand
GAGCACAACCTCCCGGCGGGACACCGCGACGCCGGGCGCGACCCGCTCGAGGTCGGGCGCGCGGCGACCGACCCGCGCCGGCCCGGCGAGCACCGCGTCGACCCGGTGCCAGGTGAGCCGGGACAGGTGCGTGATCCGCCGGCCGATCCCGCGCACGTACCGCTGCGCGGCCTCGGCGTCGGGCAGCCCGAGCCCCTCCGCGAGGTCGGACCACATCTCCGGCGCGACCCGGTCGGTGGCCCGACCCGTCACCTCCTGCAACACGTCGCGGACGTCGAGCAGGTGCTGCCGCGCGGGCTCCAGGACGGTGTGGTCGACGTCGACCAGCCAGGTCGCGACCAGCGCCTTCAGCACGGTGGCGTCGCGCAGCCCGCCGACCGACTCCTTGAGGTCGGGAACCGACGCGTGCGCGAGCTCCCCGGTCCGCTCCCCCCGCCTCGACACCAGCTCGCGCAGCGCCGGCAGCTCACGCCGCGCGTCGCGTCGCCAGTGCGAGAGCAGGTCGGCCCGCAGCCGCATGGTGAGCGACGGGGTGCCCGCGACGTGCCGCGCGTCGAGCAGCCCGAGGGCGACGCGCGGGTCCTCCTGCGCGGTGCGGGTCACCTCCGACAGGGCGCGCACGGAGTGGTCGATGTTCGCGCCCGCGTCCCAGAGCGGGTACCAGAGCTGCCCCGCCACCCGTCGTACGTCGACCGCGTCGTCGTGCACCAGCACCAGGTCGAGGTCGCTGTACGGCGCGAGCTCGGCGCGCCCGTACCCGCCCACGGCGACCAGCGAGACACCGGCGGGGTCGGCGCCGTCCAGGGCCTTGTCGAGGGCGGCCGCGCACAGCGAGTCCGCATCGGCCGTGCGACGGCGGCGGTCTGCCTGGCTCATCGGCGAGCGCTCAGAGCGCCGCCTCGTCCTGGTCGCCGGTGCGCACCCGCACCACCCGCTCGACCGACTGCACCCAGACCTTGCCGTCGCCGATCCGGCCGGTGTTCGCGGTGCGGCAG
Source organism: Nocardioidaceae bacterium (assembly GCA_013361955.1). Lineage (GTDB taxonomy): Bacteria > Actinomycetota > Actinomycetes > Propionibacteriales > Nocardioidaceae > Nocardioides_B. Next base: position 5,977 of record JABFXA010000016.1, on the reverse strand, counting down.
ATCGTGTCCACGACCTCGGCGGCCTCGTCCTCCTCGACCACGATCTCGATGCGGATCTTGGGCACCAGGGCGATGTCGTACTCCGCACCGCGGTACACCTCGGTGTGCCCCTTCTGGCGTCCGTACCCGCTGACCTCGCTGACCGTCATGCCGGTGACGCCGACCATCTCCAGCGCGGCGCGGACGTCCTCCCACTTGTGCGGCTTGACCACCGCGGTGACGAGCTTCATCGCCCTGCCTTCCTCCTCGTCGCTGCGCGCTGCCCACTACGAGCACGGTGCCAGGTGGAGGCGTTCCGCGCCTCCACCCGGCACCGTGGACCACAGCTACAGCGCGGACTCGTCGCGCTCGCCGGTGCGCACCCGCACCACCGAGTCGACGGGCTGCACCCAGACCTTGCCGTCCCCGATCCGACCGGTCTGCGCGGTCTTCACGACGATCCCGACCACGTCGTCGACGTCGGCCGCCTCGACCACGATCTCGATGCGGATCTTGGGCACGAGCGCGATGTCGTACTCCGCACCGCGGTACACCTCGGTGTGCCCCTTCTGGCGTCCGTACCCGCTGACCTCGCTGACCGTCATGCCGGTCACCCCGAAGGTCTCGAGGGCCTCGCGGACGTCCTCCCACTTGTGCGGCTTGATGACCGCCGTCACGAGCTTCACGCGTTCACCTCCCGCGACTCGGCCTCGGACTCGGCCTGCGCCTCGGCCCGCACCTTCGCGGCCGCGAGCGTGGACGGCAGGCCGGGGGTGCTGCCGCCGCCGAGCGGCACCAGGTCGTAGGCGCGCTCGCTGTGCTCGTTGGCGTCGATGCCCTCGACCTCGGCGTCACCGTCGATGCGCCAGCCGATCGTGTACCTGATCGCCAGCGCGATCACCGCGGTCCAGAGGCCGGACCACAAGATCGCCAGCAGCGCGGCCATCGCCTGGTTGCCGAGCGAGGCGAGCCCGCCGCCGTAGAAGAGGCCGTCGACGCCGCCCGGCGCCGAGGCCGTGGAGAACAGCCCGATCAGCAGCGTGCCGGCGAGACCGCCGACCAGGTGCACTCCGACCACGTCGAGCGAGTCGTCGAGACCGAACCGGAACTTCAGGCCGACCGCCCAGGCGCACGCCGCACCCGCGATGGCACCGATGCAGATCGCGCCGAGGGTGTCGACCGCGCCGCAGGACGGCGTGATCGCGACCAGGCCGGCGACGATGCCCGACGCGGCGCCGAGCGAGGTGGCCTTGCCGTGCAGCACCCGCTCCATCGCGAGCCAGGCCAGCATCGCGGCCATCGTGGCGACGGTGGTGTTCACGAAGGTGACACCGGTCTCGGTCATGAACTGCTGGGTGTCCGCCGCGGCACTCTTGCCGGTGAGCACGATCGAGCCGACGTTGAAGCCGTACCAGCCGAACCACAGCAGGCCGGCCCCGATCATGGTCAGCGGCAGGTTGTGCGGCCGCATCGGGTCCTTCCCGAAGCCGATGCGACGGCCGATCACGAGGGCCAGGACGCCGCCCGCGACACCGGCGTTGATGTGCACGACCGTGCCGCCCGCGTAGTCCTGGGCCGGGAAGTGGGTGGCCAGCCAGCCGCCGCCCCAGACGTTGTGGGCCAGCGGGAAGTAGGCGAGCGTGATCCACAGCGGGAGGAACACGATCCAGCTCGACAGCTTCACGCGGTCGGCGATCGCACCGGAGATCAGCGCGGCGGTGATGGCGGCGAAGGTCAGCTGGAACATCACCGAGATGTAGCTGCTCCAGTCGACGCCGTGCAGGCCGAACAGCTGGAACGGGTTCGTGAACAGCCCGCCGAGCCACTCGGTGTCGCCGAACGACATCGACCAGCCCCAGAGCACGTACACCAGGCCGACGACCGCCAGCGCGACGTACGACATCATCATCATGTTGAGCACGGACTTCGACCGGCTCATGCCGCCGTAGAACAGTGCCAGTGCCGGAGTCGTCATCATCAGCACGAGCGCGGTAGCGACCAGCATCCACGCGTAGTAGCCAGCCATAGGGTGGGCCTCCAGAGAGTGGGTCTCGAGCGGAGGGCGGGCGGTCGCGACACCGCTGTCGCGCCACCGCCCCCGGTGCGCCAAGACTCGTGGCTGAACGTTTCACCACCCTTTGGCCACTGTTGCGGGCAGGTGACGGTTACCTCTGGCGTGTTACAGAAAGATGACGAATTCCGGACCCGCCCGTCGCTTTGCCGGTCTCGGATTTCGCACTAGATTCCGAGCCATGACGACGAGTCCAGAACCAGATCAGGCGGGTTCGGAGTCTCGGGGGGATCTGCAGGTGCGCAGGGGGCGCGGACGTCCGCGCGACCCGGAGACCGACGGCCGCATCACCTCGGCCGCCGCGGAGCTGATGCTCCAACGCGGCTTCGACCGCACGACGGTCGACGACGTCGCCGCGCTGGCCGGCGTCGGCAAGGCCACGGTCTACCGTCGATGGCCCTCCAAGGAGGACCTCGCGGTCGCGGCCATGGAAACGCTCTACACCGCAGAGATCCCCGAGCCCGACACCGGCTCCATCAAGACCGACCTCGCAGCGGTCTACCGATCCGTGCTCGAGTTCGTGAACACGCCCGAAGGCGCGGCGTTCCTGCGGACGTCGATCGCGGAGTCCGTGCGTGACGAACGGATCGCGGAGCTCTACCGCGGTGCCACCGAGCGGCGGGAGGCGCAGTCCCGGGCGACGTTCGAGCGGGCGATCGAACGAGGGGAGGTGCGGGCAGACCTCGACATCGACTCTGCCATCCAGTGGTTGGGAGGCCTCCTGGCGAACCGCGCCATCACCCACCGGCCGATGCCCACCGTCGACGACGCCGACACCCTGGTGCAGCTCACGCTGCGCGGCGTCCTCGCCTGAGGACGCCGCTCAGGCGGTGTCGCCGAGCAGGGCGTCGACGAACGCCTCCGGGTCGAACGGAGCCAGGTCGTCGGCGCCCTCGCCCAGGCCGACCAGCTTGACCGGCACCCCGAGCTCGCGCTGCACCGAGACGACGATGCCGCCCTTCGCGGAGCCGTCGAGCTTGGTCAGCACCACCCCGGTCACGTCGACGACCTCGGAGAACACCCGGGCCTGCTGCATGCCGTTCTGACCCGTCGAGGCGTCGAGCACCAGCAGCACCTCGCTCACCGGTGCCTGCCGCTCGATCACGCGCTTGACCTTGCCGAGCTCGTCCATCAGGCCGGCCTTGTTCTGCAGGCGTCCCGCGGTGTCGACGATCGCGACGTCGGCCTCCTGCTCGATGCCCGCCTTGATCGCCTCGAACGCCACGCTCGCCGGGTCGCTGCCCTCGGGACCGCGCACGGTGGGGACGCCGACCCGCTCGCCCCAGGTGGTCAGCTGGTCGGCGGCCGCGGCCCGGAACGTGTCGGCGGCACCGAGCACCACCTGCTTGTCCTGCGCGACCAGGACCCGCGCGAGCTTGCCGACGGTGGTGGTCTTGCCGGTGCCGTTGACGCCGACCACCAGGACGACGCCGGGCCGCCCGTCGCGCCGGTCGACGTGCAGGGCCCGGTCGAGGCTGGGGTCGACCAGCGTGACCAGCTCCTCGCGGAGGATGTCGTGCACGGACGCCGAGGACTTGCCCTCGACCTTCACCCGGGTGCGCAGCCGGGCGACGAGGTCCTGGGTCGGGCCGACGCCGACGTCGGCGGTGAGCAGGGTGTCCTCGATCTCCTCCCAGGTGTCGTCGTCGATGACGTCGCGGGACAGCAGCGCCAGCAGTCCCCGCCCCAGCGGGCTCTGCGAGCGGGACAGCCGGTCGCGCAGCCGGACCAGCCGGCTCTGCGTCGACTCCGGCTTCTCCACCGGGACCTCGACGGGCGCGCTCGGCTCCGGCTCGGCGACGGTGGTGCCGCCGTGGTCCGTCGGCAGCTCGGCGTCCTCGACGGTGCGCGTCGGGGTGTCCCGTGGCGGCTCCGCGTCGTCGCCGACGCGCGGCTCGGCGGGCGCCGTACCGGCGCGGTCCGCGGGAGGCGCGCTCTTCCTGCGTCCGCGCAGCGTCGTGATGAGACCCGCGGCGGCGCCGATCGCCACGAGGGCGATCGCGATGATCAGCGGAAGGAAGTCAGACACGCGCGTATCCCATCACAGCGGCGTGGGCGCGCGGACGGCGGTCAGCGGCGGGAGGCGGGCTCGTGCTTCTGCTCGTCCGTCTGGTTGTCCAGCGTGGGCAGCTGCTTCACGCCCCGACGCATCAGCCGGCCGACCCAGGGCGCGTGCGGCACGTCCTCCCCGCGGTGCGGGAACGCCACGTAGACCAGCACCAGGCCGGCCAGGACGAGGATGACGAGCATCCCGAGCAGGATGGGTAGCACGTTGCGCAACTCCGGAAGGCTGAGGTCGGTCGGCCGCCCCTTCGACGACCGGCTCCCAGTGTTCCACGCATCCCCGGGAGCGGGATCCCGTAAACCGGGTGAGCCCGCCCACTGGACACCGGGTCCCCCTGTGGGGCGGTCAGCGCAGCAGGGGTACGACGACGGCGCGGATCTCGTCGGGGAGCGGGCGGACGCCTCGGTCGCCGGGACCGTCGGTGTTGTCGACGTACACGTGCACGAAGCGGCCCTCGGCGACGGCCTCGTCGGCGTCACCCTGGAACAGCCCGATCCGGTACACCACGCTGGAGCGGCCCACCTTCTCCACGACCAGACCGGTGTCGACCGGGGCCGGGAACCCGATCTCGCGGAAGTACCGGCAGCCGGTCTCGGCCACCACACCGACCGCGGACAGCGACCGGATGTCGACGCCGGACGCCTCGATCAGGTGCGCGTTGACGGCGGTGTCGAACAGCTCGTAGTAGACGGCGTTGTTCATGTGGCCGTACACGTCGTCGTCGGCCCACCGGGTGGTGAGCCGGCGCCACGCGACGTAGTCGGCGCGGACGGGCCGCCGACGATCCGGTTCGGTCAAGCCGACTCGGCCTCGCGCAGCCGCTGGCTGATCACGTGGGAGACGCCGTCGTTGCGCATGCTCACGCCGTACAGGGCGTCACCGACCTCCATGGTCCGCTTCTGGTGGGTGATCACCAGCAGCTGGCTGTTCTCGCGCAGCTCCTCGTAGATCTCCAGCAGCCGGCCCAGGTTGGTGTCGTCGAGCGCGGCCTCCACCTCGTCGAGGATGTAGAACGGCGACGGGCGGGCCTTGAACAGCGAGACCAGGAACGCCACCGCGACCAGCGAACGCTCGCCACCGGAGAGCAGCGACAGCCGCTTCACCTTCTTGCCCGGCGGGCGCGCCTCGACCTCGATGCCGGTGGTCAGCATGTCGTCGGGGTCGGTCAGCACCAGCCGGCCCTCGCCGCCGGGGAAGAGCCGCTTGAAGACGCCGTCGAACGCCGCGCTGACGTCCTGCCACGCCTCGGTGAACACCTGCTCGACCCGCTCGTCGACCTCGCGGACGATGTCGAGCAGGTCGCGGCGGGTCTTGCGGAGGTCCTCGAGCTGCTCGCCGAGGAACTGGTGCCGCTCCTCGAGCGCGGAGAACTCCTCGAGCGCGAGCGGGTTGACCTTGCCGAGCATCGACAGCGACCGCTCCGCGGAGCGCAGCCGCTTCTGCTGCTCCTCGCGGACGAACGGCACCGGCTCCGGCGCGGACGCCTCGGGGTCCTGGTCGAGCTCGGCCTGCTGCTCGGCGGTCAGCACCGGGGGCACGAGCTGGTCGGGGCCGTAGTCGCCCACGAGCACGTCGGGGTCGAGCCCGAGCTCCTCGAGCGCGCGCTCCTCGAGCTGCTCGATGCGCATCCGCTGCTGGGTGCGGGCCATCTCGTCGCGGTGCACGGTGTTGACCAGCTCGTCGTGCTCGCGGGACAGGTCACGCAGCCGGGTGCGGCAGGCGACCAGGTCCTCCTCGCGGCCGCGACGGGCCTCCTCGACGGCGGTCCGCTCGGCGGCCGCCGCGGCGATGGAGACCTCGAGCCGCTCCAGGACCACGGTGACGCCGCGGCCCACGGCCTCGGCGACGCGGCCCTCGCGCAG
>JABFXA010000309.1 GCA_013361955.1 Nocardioidaceae bacterium | reverse complement strand
GTCACCGCCGACGGCGCGTGGCACGCCGACGCGCCCCCCACGACCGTCGTCAGCACCGTCGGTGCCGGCGACTCCAGCCTGTTCGGCTACCTGCTCGGCGACCTGCGGGGGCTCGACCCCGCGGGCCGCCTGCGGCTGGCCGTCGCCTACGGCAGCGCCGCCGCGGGCCTTCCGGGCACCACCATCCCGTCCCCTGCCCACACCCGTCCCGGGCTCGTCGAGGTTCGCGAGCTCGCCACCGCTGAGAACTGAGGAACAGATGAGCGACACACCGATGATCACGACCGGGCTGGTCCGCCTGGACGCGAGCCTCGGCTCCGACAAGAGCGAGGTGATCCGCCGGCTGGCCGCGCTCGTCGCGGAGGGCGGGCGCACGCAGGACCCGGAGACGCTGACCGCCGACGCCCTCGCCCGTGAGGAGACCTCGGCCACCGGGCTGCCCGGCGGCATCGCGATCCCGCACTGCCGCACGACCGCGGTCGACGTACCGACGCTGGCGTTCGCACGGCTGTCCCCGGCCACGGAGTTCGGGGCCAAGGACGGCCCGGCCGACCTGGCGTTCCTGATCGCGGCACCCGCCGGCGGCGACGCCACGCACCTGAAGGTGCTCACCCAGCTGGCCCGCGCGCTGGTGAAGAAGGAGTTCACCGAGGGGCTGCGCTCGGCGACCACGCCGCAGCAGGTCGTCGACCTGGTCGGCGGCGTGGTGTCCGTCCCGAAGGCCGAGCCCGCTCCCCCGGCCGCTCCCGCACCCGCGGCGCAGCCCGCCGCTCCGCGGTCCCTGGTCGCGGTGACCGCCTGCCCGACCGGCATCGCGCACACCTACATGGCCGCCGAGGCGCTCGAGGCCGCCGCCCAGCGGGCCGGCGTCGACATCGTGGTGGAGACCCAGGGCTCCGCGGGCTCGACCCCGATCCCGGCCGACACCATCGCCGCCGCCTCGGCCGCGATCTTCGCCGTCGACGTCGGGGTCCGCGACCGGGCCCGGTTCGCCGGCAAGCCGATGGTGTCCTCCGGAGTGAAGCGCGCGATCGACGACGCCGACGCGATGGTCGCCGAGGCGCTGCGGTACGCCGCGGACCCGAACGCCCCGCGCGTCGAGGGCTCGGCCGGCGGCGGTGCCGGGGCCGGCGCCACGACCGGCGGGGGCGAGAACGAGTCCTGGGGCCAGCGGGTCCGCCGGGTGCTGATGACCGGCGTGTCGTACATGATCCCGTTCGTCGCGGCCGGCGGCCTGCTGATCGCGATCTCGTTCCTGCTCGGCGGCTACGAGATCGTCGGCCCGTTCTCCAAGATCCTGGCGAACAGCTCGCTCACCAACCCGCCGAACCCGGCCGCGCTGGGCCTCGACCACGCGCTGTTCGACTCCGGGGTGATGGCCTACCTCGGCGCGGTCTGCTTCGTGATCGGCAAGACGGCGTTCGCGTTCTTCGTGCCGGCGCTGGCCGGTTACATCGCCTACGCGATCGCCGACCGGCCGGGCATCGCGCCGGGCTTCGTGATGGGCGGCCTGGCCGCCGACGTGGGCCAGTTCGGAACCCCGCAGACCGGCTTCCTCGGCGCGATCGTCGGGGGCGTGCTGGCCGGCCTGATCGCGCACTGGCTCGCCTCGCGGCCGGTGCCGCGGTGGGCGCGGGGCCTGATGCCGGTGCTGGTCATCCCGCTGGTCACCAGCGTCGTCGCAGGCTTCCTGATGCTGACCGTGTTCGGCAAGCCGATCGCCAGCCTGATGAACGCGCTGACCGACGGCCTGAACAGCATGAACGGCGCCAACGCGATCCTGCTCGGCGTGATCCTCGGCCTGATGATGGCCTTCGACATGGGCGGCCCGCTGAACAAGGTGGCCTACAGCTTCGCCGCCGCCGGCGTCGGTGGCGCCGCGGCCCTGGCCCCGAACGCCCCGCAGCTGCAGATCATGGCCGCGGTGATGCTGGCCGGCATGGTCCCGCCGATCGCGCTGGCGCTGGCCACCGTGGTGCGCCCGCAGCTGTTCGACGTCGCCGAGCGGGAGAACGGCAAGGCCGCCTGGCTGCTGGGCGCGTCGTTCATCACCGAGGGCGCGATCCCGTTCGCCGCGGCCGACCCGCTGCGGGTGATCCCGTCGATCATGCTCGGCAGCGCGGTCACGGGTGGCCTGTCGATGGCCCTCGACGTGAGCGTCCGGGCCCCGCACGGCGGCATCTTCGTGCTCTTCGCCGTCGGCAACATCGTCGGCTACCTGATCGCGCTGGCCGCCGGCGTGGTCGTCGGCTGCACGTCGGTCGTCGTGCTGAAGACGATCGGCCAGCGCCACGAGACCCGCAAGCAGGCCGAGCCCGAGCGCGAGCTCGTCAACGCCTGACACCCGGACCCGGACACAGAGGAGACAGCACATGCCCAGCAAGACCGTCATCGTCGGCTCATCCGTCGGCCTGCACGCCCGTCCCGCCGCGATCATCTCCGAGGCGGCCGGCGAGCTCGACTCGGAGGTCACCCTGGCCGTCCCCGGCGGCGAGCCGGTCGACGCCGCGTCGTCGCTGCTGATCATGACGCTCGGTGCGTCGTGCGGCGCGCAGGTCGAGGTGGCCGGCGACGACCAGGCGGCCGTGGACAAGATCGCCGCGCTGGTGGAGCAGGACCTGGACGCCTGAGGCTCAGTCCGTCGTGGCCGTCCGTCGCAGGGTCTGGTAGACCGCGCGGACGGCCACGGCGCGCTCGAGCTCGCGGGTCACCGCGGTGAAGAACTGGCTGCGGTAGGTCTCGTCGGTCACCGCGTACACGGTGAAGTACAGCCCGGAGAAGCCGGCCAGGAACACCGAGACCTTCAGCAGCGGGGCGGGCACCCGGCTGAGCTCGTCGGGGCCCTCGAGGCCGAGCCACGAGTGCACCACGTCGGGCTGCATGACCACCTGGCCGAAGACCAGGAAGAACAGCAGCACCGCGCCGGACAGCAGCAGCACCTGCAGCGCCTGGGCGACCAGCAGGACCAGGACCAGGTTCCACTTCTGCAGCCCGCTCACCTCCACCACCTCGACGAGCTCGTTGGGGTCGGCGCCGCCGAACACCTCGTCCGCGCAGGACGCGACGGGGGTGCCGGCGGTGCGCCGAGACAGCCGACCCGGGTCGGTGTCGTCGTCGACGCGGTCCATCTCCGCGGGCAGCTGCACCAGCAGGAAGCCGACCGCGATCGCGGCGAAGAACATCACCGCCATGGTGAGCACCGCCGGGTCGAGGGAGTTCGCGACCATCCACACCTCGGTGTTGATGAACAGGAAGGTCACGAACAGCAGCAGCAGCGGGAGCGCGCGGGTCACCAGCGGGAACAGCTGCGGCAGCGTGCGCAGGGTGTGCCGCGCCGCCCACGCCGCGATCACCCGGACCCGCAGCGTGGTGCCCGCGTAGACCGCGAGCACCGCAGCGAGCACCAGCAGCCCGAGCGCCAGGCCGCCGGAGACGTCGTGCATCAGCAGCCCGAGCAGCACGCCGACCGCGGCCGCGACCACCACCGCGAGGGTCAGCACCGGCAGCAGCCGACCACGCTCCAGACCGCGGCGGACGGTGGCCCGCTCGTCGTCGACGAAGTAGGGCAGCCCGTGCCGGACGAACCAGCGCTCGGCCTCGTGCAGCGTGGCGTCCCGCTCCACGCTCAGCCCCGGGCGGGAAGGCCGAGCACCGCGCGGGTGCGCTCGACGTCGTCGGCCATCCGGACCACCAGCTCGTCGACGGAGTCGAAGCGCAGCATCCCCCGGATCCGGGCCACGAACGAGACCTCGACCGGCACGCCGTACAGCTCGAGGTCGTCGCGGTCGAGCACGTAGGACTCCACCCGGCGCTCCCGCTCCCCCTCGAACGTCGGGTTGGTGCCGACACTGATCGCGGCGGGCAGCAGCGGGCCGTCGGGCTCGTCGAGGCGGCGCAGCCAGCCGGCGTACACGCCGTCGGCCGGGGCGGCGAGCATCCCGGAGGTGGGCACGTTGGCGGTCGGGAAGCCCAGCTCGCGGCCGCGCTGGTCGCCCTTGACCACCGCGCCGCGCACCGTGAACGGGTGGCCGAGCGCCTCCGCGGCCCCCTCCACGTCGCCGGCGGCGAGGCACTGCCGGACGTACGTCGAGGACCACACCTGTGGTCCGCCGTCGAGCGCGACACCGTCGACGGAGAAGTCGTGCTCCCGGCCGGCCTCGGTGAGCGCCGCCACGTCGCCGGCCGCGCGGGCGCCGAAGCGGAAGTTCGCGCCGACGACCACCGAGCGGGCGCGCAGCGCGCGGACGATCACCTCGTCGATGAACCGCTCGGGGCTCCAGCTCGCCATCTCGCGGTCGAACGGCAGCACCAGCACCGCGTCGGCGCCGGCGGCCTCCAGGAGGTCGGCGCGTACGTCGATGGTGGTCAGCGTCGAGGGCGCGTGCTCCGGGCGCAGCACCGCCATCGGGTGCGGGTCGAAGGTGACCGCGACGACCGGCAGCCCGCCGTACTCGGCCGCGCTCTCGCGGGCCCGGGACAGCACGGTCTGGTGGCCGCGGTGCACGCCGTCGAAGTTGCCGACGGTGACGACGGTGCGGCCGATGCCCGGGGGTACGTCGTCGAGCGAGCGCCAGATCTGCACGTCCGAAATGCTCCCACAGGCCTAGGTGAAGACCGCGACGGCCGCGGCGAGGTCGCCCCGCTGCTCGTACAGCGCGAGGAACCGGCCGTCCGCGTCGAGCAGCGCGACCGGGCCCTCGGCGCCGAGGTCGGCGGCGAGCCTGCGGCCGAAGCCGACGTCGACCGCCTGCTCCGCGCTCAGCTCGTACGTCGGGAAGCAGCGCCGGGCCACGTCCGCGAGCGGCAGCACGTCGAAGGAGCCCGCGAGGTCGTCGAGCGGGTGCGCGTCATCGAGCGTGAACGGCCCGACGGCGGTGCGGCGCAGCGCGGTGAGGTGCCCGCCGGTGCCGAGGGCCCGGCCCAGGTCGCGGGCGATCGCGCGCACGTAGGTGCCGCTGCTGCAGCGCAGGGTCAGGTCGAGGTCGACGTGCTCGTCGCCGACGCGGACGTCGGTGACCACCAGCTCGTGCACGGTCACGGTGCGGGTCGGCAGCTCGACCTGCTCACCGGCGCGCACCCGTGCGTAGGCGCGCTTCCCCTCGACCTTCACCGCCGAGACGGCCGACGGCTGCTGCTCGATCCGGCCGACGAACGCGCCCGCGGCGGACCGCACGTCGTCCTCGGTCAGGTGTGCGACCGACGCCCGGCTGAGCACCTCGCCCTCGGCGTCGTCGGTCGTGGTCGCCGCGCCGAGGCGGACCGTGGCGTCGTACGCCTTCTCGGTGAGGGTGAGGTGGCCGAGCAGCCGGGTGGCCCGGTCGACCCCGACCACCAGCACGCCGGTGGCCATCGGGTCGAGCGTGCCGGCGTGCCCGACCTTGCGGGTGCCGGCCAGGCGACGGACCCGGGCGACCACGTCGTGTGACGTCATCGCGCCCGGCTTGTCGACGACGACGAGTCCGGGCTCGCTCACTCGTCCTCGGCGTCGTCGTCCTCGCGCGGCTTGCGGTACGGGTCCGCCTCGCCGGCGTAGGTCTTGCCCGCGGCGGACGCCGCCACCGCCGCGTCGGCCTCGCGGGCCCTCTCCAGCAGCTCGTCGAGGTGCCGCGCGGTGTCGGGCAGCGCGTCGTGGATGAACTCCAGCGACGGCACGTGCCGCATCCCGAGCTGCTTGCCGACCTCGGACCGGATCAGCCCCTTCGCCGACTCCAGCGCCGCGGCGGTGCCGGCGAGCTGCTCCTCCTCGCCGAGCACGGTGTAGAACACCGAGGCGTTCTGGGTGTCACCGCTGACCCGCACGTCGGTGACGGTGACGAAGCCGAGCCGGGGGTCCTTGACCCGCCGCTCCAGCATCTCCGCGACCACGACCTGGATCCGGTCCGCCACCTTGCGGACCCTGGGGTTGCTCACTGCTGCTCCTGTGCCAGTGACGGGGTTTGCCTGTTCGCCAGGGGATGCAGGATCTCCTGCCCTTCCCATGGTGAGTCCACCATGGGAAGTGCCGGATCTCCTGCATCCCCTGGCAATCCTGTGACGCCTGCGGTCAGGCGCGCGGGATCTCCCGCAGCTCGAACGCCTCGACGACGTCGCCTTCCTTGATGTCGTTGTAGCCGCGGATGACGAGACCGCACTCGAAGCCCTCGCGGACCTCGGTGACGTCGTCCTTCTCGCGACGCAGCGACGCCAGGTCGGCGCTGTCCACGACGACGGAGCCGTCGCGGATCAGACGCACCTTGGCGTTGCGGCGGATGGTGCCGCTGGTCACCATGCAGCCGGCGATGTTGCCGATCTTGGAGCTGCGGAAGATCGCGCGGATCTCCGCCTGGCCCAGGGTCGACTCCTCGAACTCCGGCTTGAGCATGCCCTTGAGGGCCGCCTCGATCTCCTCGATCGCCTGGTAGATGACCGAGTAGTAGCGGATCTCCACGCCCTCGCGCTCCGCCAGCTCCGTCGCCTTGCCCTGCGGGCGGACGTTGAAGCCGATGATGATCGCGTCGGACGCGGCCGCCAGGTCGACGTTGGTCTCGGTGATCGCACCGACACCGCGGTCGATGACCCGCAGGCTGACCTCGTCGCCGACGTCGATCTTGGCGAGGGAGTCCTCCAGCGCCTCGACCGAGCCGGACACGTCGCCCTTCAGGATCAGGTTGAGCTCCTGCGTCTCGCCCTTCTCCATGGAGGCCATGAAGTCCTCGAGGGTACGGCGCACCCGGCGCTTCGCCTGCAGGGCCGCGCGCTCGCGCGACTCCCGCTTCTCGGCGATCTGCCGCGCGACCCGGTCGTCCTCGACGACCAGGAAGTTCTGGCCGGCGCCCGGCACCGCGGTGAGACCCAGGACCATCGCCGGACGCGACGGGTCGGCCTCGTCGATGTTGTTGCCGTACTCGTCGAGCATCGCCCGCACCCGGCCGTCCGCCGGACCGGCGACGATCGAGTCGCCGACGCGGAGCGTGCCGCGCTGCACGAGGACGGTCGC
>JABFXA010000061.1 GCA_013361955.1 Nocardioidaceae bacterium | reverse complement strand
CAGAAGTCCCGACAGGAGCACCGTGACCGGTCCCGCGGTCTGGGCGGACGAGGTCGAGGGCTATCTCGCCACCCTCGCGCGCGGGGACCGGACCGGCGCCCTCGGCCGGGTCCGCGCGCTCCGCGACCGCGGCCACGACGTCCGCACGCTGATCCACCGGCTGCTCGCCCCGGCGCAGCTGCGCGTGGGCGAGCTCTGGCTCACCGACGAGTGGAGCGTCGCCCAGGAGCACGCCGCGACCGCGATCAGCGAGGCGGTGCTGACCACGCTGGCCGTCGAGCGCGAGGCCGCCGACCCGCCGATGCACGCGGGGCCCCCGGTCGTGGTGGCCTGCGTCGAGCAGGAGTGGCACGCGCTGCCGGCCCTGATGGTGGCCGAGCAGCTGCGCGCCGAGGGCGTGCCGGTGAGCTACCTGGGCGCGAACTCCTCCGCGCAGGGCCTGGTCCGGCACGTCCATGAGGTGGGGCCGAGGGCGGTGCTGCTGAGCTGCTCGCTCGGCGCGTTCCTGCCGCTCGTACGCCGCCAGGTCGAGGCGGTCCGCGAGACCGGGACACCGGTCGTCGTCGGTGGCGCGGCGTTCGACGCGTACGGGCGCCGGGCCGAGGTCGTCGGCGCCACCGCCTTCGCGCGGTCGGCCGCCGACGCGGCCGACGTGGTGCGAGCGCTGCCGGTCGCCGTCCCCGGGGCCGAGCCGCTGACCCACCCCGGAGCCGAGGAGGCCTTCGTGGTCTTCGGCGACCGCGAGGCGCTGGCCGACGCGACCGAGGGCCTGGTGCTGCACGCACTCGCCCACGAGAGCGGGGCGTACCCGAGCCTCGGTGGACGGACCTGGCTGCGGGTGCTCGACGACCAGCTTCCGCACCTGGTCGGCAGCACCGCGGGCGCGCTGGTCACCGACGACCCGCGGGTGGTCCTCGACGCCCTGGCCTGGGCCGACACCGTGCTCGGCCACCGCGACGCGCCCCCCGACACACCCGGGGCGCTGCGGTCCGCGCTGGCGGAGGCGCTGCGCGACCTGCCGGTGGCGAGCCGGATGCTGGCCGGCACCCCCGAGCCGGTCTGACCCGGGCTCAGCCCTCCTCGACCTGCGCCACCGCGCGCGCCGCCTCGGGCCCGTCGCCGAGCAGCACCCGGAAACCGTCCTCGTCGAGCACCGGCACCCCGAGCTGCACCGCCTTGTCGTGCTTCGACCCGGGCGAGTCGCCGACCACCACGAAGTCGGTCTTCTTCGACACCGACGACGCCGCCTTGCCGCCGCGGGCCAGGATCGCCTCCTTGGCCTGGTCGCGGCTGAACTCGACCAGCGACCCGGTGACCACGATGCTCATGCCCTCGAGGGTGCGCGGCGTGGACTCGTCGCGCTCGTCCTCCATGGTGACCCCGGCGGCCCGCCACTTGCGGACGATCTCGCGGTGCCAGTCGCCGTCGGGGCCGTCGAACCACTGCCGCACCGAGGCCGCGATGGTCGGGCCGACCCCCTCCGCGGCGGCGAGCTTGTCCTCGTCGGCGTCCTCGACCGCCTGCAGCGAGCCGAACTCGGTGGCCAGCGCGCGGGCGGCGGTCGGTCCGACGTGCCGGATCGACAGGCCGACCAGCACCCGCCATAGCGGCCGGTCCTTCGCCGCCGCGAGGTTGTCGAGCAGCCGCTGGCCGTTGGCGGACAGCACCGGGGCGTCGCCCTCGTCCTTCTTCGGCGCCCGGGTGAACAGCGGCGCCCGCTTCAGCTTGTCCTCGGTGAGGTCGAAGACGTCGCCCTCGTCGACCAGCACGCCCGCCTGCAGCAGCGCGTACGCCGCCTCGGAGCCCAGCCCCTCGATGTCGAAGGCGCCCCGCCCGGCGACGTGGAACACCCGGTCGAGCAGCTGCGAGGGACAGCTGCGGTGGTTGGGGCAGCGGAGGTCCTTGTCGCCCTCCTTCTCCTGCACCAGCACGGTGCCGCAGGCCGGGCACTCGGTCGGCATCACCCACTCGGCCAGGCCCTCGGGCCGCAGCCCGAGCACCGGACCGACGATCTCCGGGATCACGTCGCCGGCCTTGCGCAGCACCACGGTGTCGCCGGGCCGCACGTCCTTGCGCTTGACCTCGTGGGCGTTGTGCAGGGTGGCCCGCTCCACCGTGGATCCGGCCACCCGGGTCGGCTCCATCACCCCGAACGGGGTGACCCGGCCGGTGCGCCCGGTGTTCACCTCGATGGAGAGCAGCTTGGCGTTGACCTCCTCGGGTGGGTACTTGAACGCGATCGCCCACCGCGGCGCCCGGCTGGTCGAGCCCAGCCGGCGCTGCAGCGTGACGTCGTCGACCTTGATCACCACGCCGTCGATCTCGTAGGGCACGATCGTGTGCCGGCGCTCGCCGACGTCGTCGATGTAGGCCTTCACGGCCGCCAGGTCGGGCAGCACCTCGACCTGGTCGGAGACCGGCAGGCCCCAGGTGGCCAGCGCCTCGTAGGCGTGCGACTGCGCGACCGGGGTGAAGCCCGTGCGGGCTCCGAGCCCGTGGCAGACCAGGCCGAGGTCGCGGGTGGCGGTGACCCGCGGGTCCTTCTGCCGCAGCGACCCGGCGGCCGCGTTGCGGGGATTGGCGAACTGCGGCTTGCCGGCGTCCTTCATCGACTCGTTGAGCCGCTCGAAGGCCTCCACCGGGAGGAACACCTCGCCGCGCACCTCGACCAGCTCGGGCACCGGGTAGTCGTCGGTGCCGGTGAGCCGGTGCGGGACGTTGCCGATCGTGCGGACGTTCGGGGTGACGTCCTCGCCGGTGCGGCCGTCGCCGCGGGTGGCGGCCCGGACCAGCCGGCCCTTCTCGTAGAGCAGGTTGACCGCGAGCCCGTCGACCTTGAGCTCGCAGAGCAGGTCGGGGTCCTCGACGCCGTCGCGGGCGAGCCGGCCCCGCCAGGTCTCGAGCTCGTCGTAGGTGAACGCGTTGTCGAGGCTCATCATCGGCTCGAGGTGGTCGACGGCGGTGAACTCCGTCGACACCGCCCCGCCGACCTTCTGCGTCGGCGAGTCCGGCGTACGCAGCTCCGGGTAGCTCTCCTCGAGCGCCTCGAGCCGGCGCAGCCGCTGGTCGAAGTCGGCGTCGGACAGGGTCGGGTCGTCGAGCACGTAGTAGCGCCACCGGGCGTCCTCGACCTGCTCGGAGATCTCGCGGTGCTCCTCGCGCGCCTCCGGCGGCGCCGGCTCGACCGGGGTGTCCGCGGAGACGTCGGGGGTGGGCTCGGAGGTGTCGGGCGCCGCTGCCATGCGCCTATCTTGCCGCGCGCGACCGACACCCATCCGCTGGCGGGGCGGTCGCGAACCGGGGAGTCCGTTTCGCCCCCCTGAGAGGATCGACGCGTGCCGCAGCCGTCCCTGTCCCGCCGCGACGCCGCGGCACCGCGGGGCCTGGTGCTGATGCTGCACGGCGGCAAGGCCGACGGCGTCGGCGACGTCACCGACCGCAGCGCGTCCTGGCGCCGGTCGCGCTGGATGATGGACCACGTCGCGGGCCGGCTCACCGCGGCCGGGGTGTCGGTGTGGCTGCTCCGCTACGGACGGCAGGGCTGGAACGCCCTCGGCGCCGACCCGCCGTCCCCGGTCCCCGACGCGCGCTGGGCGCTGGACCGGGTGCGCGACGAGCACGGCGACCTGCCGGTGGTGCTGCTCGGCCACTCGATGGGCGGCCGTACGGCGGTCGCGGTCGCCGACGACGCCAACGTCAGCGGCGTGGTCGCGCTCGCGCCGTGGCTGCCGGCCGGCGAGCCGGACACCACGCTGGCCGGCAAGGCGCTCGCGGTCGCGCACGGGCGCAGCGACCGGATCACGTCGTACCGGCAGTCCCGCGCGTTCTGCCATCAGGCGCAGCGGGTGGCGGCGTCGGTGGAGTTCCACGACATGGGCCGGGTCGGGCACTACATGTTCCGGCGCGTGCCGGCCTGGAACGGCTTCGCGGTCACCCGGTCGCTGGCGCAGCTCGGCGCCCACGACCTGGCCTGAAGTAACTACTTGCGTGCCGCACGCAACCGCTCTACAGTTCTGGATAGAACGAAACTGTTTCGTTTCATCAACGTCGATCGGAGCAGAGCAGACATGGCACCCGGCCCCCGCCCCCGCGTCGAGGGCGAGCGCGAGGAGCAGATCCTCGACAGCACGCTCGTGCTGCTCGAGCGGGTCGGCTACGACCGGCTCACCATGGACGCGGTGGCGACCGAGGCGAAGGCCAGCAAGGCGACGCTGTACCGCCGGTGGTCGAGCAAGTCGTCACTGGTCGTCGACGCGATCCTGCGCACCAAGGAGGCCCTCCAGGTCCCCGAGGTGGACACCGGGAGCCTGCGTGACGACCTGATCCAGATGGCGTGCGGCCACGGCGGCCTCTCGGACAGCCGGTCCACGCACCTGATGGCGGGCCTGGTCACCGCCCTGCACCACGACCCGGAGTTCGCCGAGGAGTTCCGCACCCGCGTCCTCGGTCCGAAGATCCAGGCCACCCGGACGGTCTTCGAGCGGGCTCGGGCCCGCGGCGAGATCACCGGCGACCTGGACCTCGACCTGCTGGCCCCCGCCCTCGCGGGGATCATCCTGCACCGCAGCTTCGTGCTCGGCCTGCCGGCCGACGACAAGACCGTGACCCGCGTGGTGGACGAGATCATCCTGCCCGCGGCGACCCGGCCCTCCCCCTGATCCCGTCTGACGCCCCCTGTCCCTTGGGCCTGGCGCCCGAGCCTCTCGCACCTCCCACCCTCTCGTAAGGAACCCCCATGTCCACCATGACCTCACCCGCGCCTGCGCCCGCACCGGCCGCAGGCCCGGGTCACCGCCACCTCGGATGGGCGCTCGTGCTCATCTCGGTGGCCCAGCTGATGGTCGTGCTCGACGCGACCATCGCGAACATCGCGCTGCCCTACATCGGCGCGGACCTGCACATCTCCCAGGCGAACCTGTCCTGGGTGGTCACCGGCTACGCCCTCGCGTTCGGTGGCCTGCTGCTGCTCGGCGGCCGGTTGGGCGACCTCTACGGACGACGCCGGCTGTTCATGGCCGGGGTCAGCATCTTCGCCGTCGCGTCGCTGCTCGGCGGCTTCGCGCAGAGCGAGGCGCTGCTGCTCGGCGCCCGCGCCCTGCAGGGCCTCGGCGCCGCGATCGCGTCGCCGACCGCGCTGGCGCTGATCACCACGACGTTCCCGGCCGGCCCGCAGCGCAACCGGGCGTTCTCGGTCTACGCCACCATGTCCGGCGTCGGCGCCGCGGTCGGCCTGATCCTGGGCGGCTGGCTGACCGGGCTCGAGCCCACCCTGTTCGGCACAGTCATCGACGGCTGGCGGCTGACCTTCCTGATCAACGTGCCGATCGGCATCGGCGCCGCGCTGCTCGCCCCGCGGCTGCTCGCCGAAAGCGAGTCGCACCCCGGTGAGCTGGACCTGCCCGGCGCCCTGACCGGCACCCTCGGTCTGGTCGGCATCGTGTACGGCCTGACCCGGGCCGGCAACCAGGCCTACGGCTGGGACGACGCCTGGACGATCGTCTCGCTCGCCGCCGGCGCCGTGCTGCTCGCGGCCTTCGTGGTGATCGAGCGCCGGGTGCAGCACCCGCTGATGCCGTTCCGGATCCTCGCCAACCGCACCCGCGCGACCAGCTTCGCGGTGATGATGCTGGTGCCCGCGGCGATGTTCTCGATGTTCTTCTTCCTGAGCCTCTTCGTGCAGAACGTGATGGGCTACTCGCCGCTGAAGACCGGCGTCGCGTTCCTGCCGTTCAGCGTCGGCATGGTGGTCGCGGCCACGCTGGCCTCCAAGCTGGTCGCGCGCGTCGACCCGCGCTGGCTGGCCGGCGCCGGCACCCTGATCGCCGGCCTCGCGCTGTTCGGCTTCTCGCGGATCCCGTACTCCGACGCGATCGGCAGCCTGGACATCGACGCCCACTACCTCACGAACATCATGCCGTTCGTGCTGCTGATGTCCTTCGGCATGGGCCTGACGTTCGTGCCGCTGACGCTCAGCGCCGTCCACGGCGTCGGAGCGCGTGACTCCGGCATCGGCTCCGGCGTGCTCAACACCATGCAGCAGGTCGGCGGCGCGCTCGGGCTCGCGACGCTGAGCACGGTCTCGGTGCACTTCATGCAGGACAAGGCCGCCGAGCTCGCCGGCAAGGCGCAGGCCCTCGCCGCGGCGTCCGGCGCGACGCCCGACCAGAGCCAGGTCGAGAAGCTGCAGCAGACCATCGGCCAGGTGGCCTTCACCGAGGGCGCGACGCACGCTTTCTTGACCGGCGCGGGCATGATCTGGCTCGGCACGATCATCGTGCTGCTGTTCCTCAACGTGAAGCACGAGGAGCTCGCGACCGACGGCGCGCCGGAGGGCGTCGCGGTCGGCTGACCGGCTGACGCGATGCGGGGCCGCAACCGGGTGATGCCGGGTTGCGGCCCCGTTGCTGCTGCGTCAGGTCAGCGGCGGCAGCACCTGGTCGACGAGCAGCAGCCGCACGAACGGGTCGCCGTGCTCCCCCAGCCGACGGCGTACGTCGCGGATGGTGAAGGCGTCCGGGCGCAGGTCGTCGAGCTCGTCCCAGTCGACCGGCATCGACACCGGGGCCCCGGGCCTCACCACCGGGGCGTACGGCGCCAGGGGTGCCGCGGACCGGGGGGCCAGGGCGACGTCGGGCAGCACCTGCCCCACGACACCGGCGAGCCGGTCCACCCAGGCGCGGACCTGCTCCGCGGTCGGGCCGTGGCGGACCGGCACCCAGACCTGGACGCCGCCGCGCCCGGTGACCTGCGGGCCGGCGGTCAGGCCGAGGTGGTCGAGGGCGGTGCGGCACAGCCGGGCCACCGTGAGCACCTCGGCCCAGTCGGGGCCGTCCACCTCGACGACCGCGTACGTCGGACGGTCCGGCGCCTCGACGCGGGCGGCCGACGGGCTCCACGCGAGCGCACCGGCGTCGACGGCCCACACCAGCGCCGCCGGCTCGTCGACGACGAGGTGGGTCCGCCCCCGGTCGTCGCGCCAGCCGGTCAGCCACGACGGCGCGCGCGACGGGCGGCC
>JABFXA010000060.1 GCA_013361955.1 Nocardioidaceae bacterium | reverse complement strand
CGCGGCCGAAGGTCGACCCGGAGAGCGTGGCCAACGCGCGCGGGGCGATCCAGGAGACCCGGCCGCAGGGCGACCCGCGGTCGAAGGCAACCGTGTCCGACGAGGACGCCCACCGCGACGACCTCGACGCCGACGACCACTCCCTCGGCGGTGCCGCGCTGCTCGAGCGCGAGCTCGGCGCGAGCATCATCGAGGAGATCAAGCACGACTGACCGCGGTCAGCACACCCCCACGAACCCACGGACAGAGAGACCGAGATGAGCGACGAGCAGAACCCCTTCGGCGGAGCCGGCGGGTTCGACCTGAACGCCCTGCTCCAGCAGGCGCAGCAGATGCAGGAGCAGATGGTGTCCGCCCAGCAGGAGCTCGCGGACGCGACCGTCGACGGCACCGTCGGCGACGGCCTGGTGACGGTGACCGTCAACGGCACCGGCGAGCTGGTCGGCGTGCGGATCCGCAAGGACTCCTTCGACCCGAGCGAGCCCGAGGACCTCGAGGACCTGCTGGTCGCGGCGTACCGCGACGCCAAGGCCCGGGCCGACGCCCTCGCGGCCGAGCGGCTCGGCCCGCTCGCCGGCGGGCTGGGCGGCCTCGGCAACGACGACGACCAGAACCCCACCGGCGGCCCGGGCCCCGCGCTGGGGTTCTGAGGGGTCTGACGGGCGCATGTACGAAGGCGTCGTCCAAGACCTCATCGACGAGCTCGGGCGGTTGCCGGGCGTGGGTCCCAAGAGCGCGCAGCGGATCGCGTTCCACCTGCTGGCCAGCGACCCCGTCGACGTACGCCGGCTGGCGCAGGTGCTGGTGGAGGTCAAGGACAAGGTGCGGTTCTGCGCGGTGTGCGGCAACGTCGCGGAGGAGGAGACCTGCCGGATCTGCCGCGACCAGCGCCGCGACCCCGCGGTGATCTGCGTGGTCGAGGAGTCCAAGGACGTGGTCGCGATCGAGCGGACGCGCGAGTTCCGGGGCCGCTACCACGTGCTCGGCGGCGCGATCTCGCCGATCGACGGCATCGGGCCCGACGACCTGCGGATCCGTGAGCTGATGTCGCGGCTCGCCGACGGCACCGTCACCGAGGTCATCCTGGCCACCGACCCGAACCTCGAGGGCGAGGCCACCGCGACGTATCTCACGAGGCTGCTGCGCCCGATGGGGTTGCGCGTCACGCGACTTGCGAGTGGACTGCCCGTAGGAGGGGACCTCGAGTACGCCGACGAGGTCACCCTGGGACGTGCCTTCGAGGGGAGGAGATCGGTCGATGACTGAGCCGACGACGCAGGCGACTTCCGGGCTCGACAGCGAGCTGGAGGACTTCGCCGAGCAGATCGCCGACCAGGTCAAGAGCTTCCTGCTGGCGCTGCGGGCGATCTCCCGCGGCGAGGCGGCGGGTGGGCAGGAGATCTCGCTGCTGCTGCTGGAGGTCAGCCAGATCCTGCTGGCCGGCGGGCGGCTCGGCGTGCACGAGGACTTCACGCCGGCCGACGAGTACGAACCCGACGTCGGCCCCGACCCCGACCTCGACGCGATGCGGCTGCGCCTCGCCGTGCTGCTGGAGAGCGTGGACGCCTACTCCGAGGTGTTCGACCCGTACGTCGACCCGCCGGAGATGATGTCGTCCCTGCTCTCCGACGACCTGACCAGCATCGCCACCTCGCTCGCGCACGGCCTGCAGCACCACCAGGACGGCCGGGTCAGCGAGGCGCTGTGGTGGTGGCAGTTCTCCTACGTGTCCACGTGGGGCACGGAGGCCAGCGCGGTGCTGCGGGCGCTGCAGTCGATCCTCGCCCACGACCGGCTCGACGCCGAGTTCGAGAGCGAGCAGGACCAGGTCGCGGCCGCCGGCGAGCTGCTCGACTCCGCGAGCTCGTAGGCACGTCTTGGCATCCGTCACCAGGTCCGTCGGCGGCGTACCCCGCCGATAGAATCGCCGGGTCATCCGCCCGAGCAACCAGAGGACATCGTCGTGGGCATTGTCGTGCAGAAGTACGGCGGCTCGTCGGTCGCCGACGCCGAAGGCGTCAAGCGCGTGGCCCAGCGGATCCTCGAGGCCAAGCGCGCCGGCCACGACGTGGTCGTCGTGGTGTCGGCGATGGGCGACACCACCGACGAGCTGATCGACCTCGCCGAGAAGGTGTCCCCGCTGCCCGCGCCGCGCGAGCTCGACATGCTGCTGACCGCCGGTGAGCGGATCTCGATGGCGCTGCTCGCGATGGCGATCGGCAACCTCGGCCAGGAGGCCCGGTCCTTCACCGGCAGCCAGGCCGGCGTGATCACCGACAGCGCGCACGGCAAGGCGAAGATCATCGACGTCACCCCGGGCCGCATCGAGAAGGCGCTCGACGAGGGCGCGGTCGCGATCGTCGCCGGGTTCCAGGGCGTCAGCCAGGACACCAAGGACATCACCACGCTGGGCCGCGGCGGGTCCGACACCACCGCGGTCGCGCTGGCGGCGGCACTGCGCGCCGACGTCTGCGAGATCTACAGCGACGTCGACGGGGTGTTCACCGCCGACCCGCGCATCGTGCCGGCGGCCCGCAAGCGCGACCAGGTCTCCTACGAGGAGATGCTGGAGATGGCGGCGTGCGGGGCGAAGATCCTGCACCTGCGCTGCGTCGAGTACGCCCGCCGCTACCGGATGCCGATCCACGTGCGGTCGTCGTTCAGCCACAAGACCGGCACGTGGATCACCGACCAGAAGGACGACGACATGGAGCAGGCGATCATCGCCGGCGTCGCGCACGACCGCAGCGAGGCCAAGGTCACGGTCGTGGGGGTGCCGGACAAGGTGGGCGAGGCGGCCCGGATCTTCGAGGCGCTCGCCGACGCGCAGATCAACCTCGACATGGTGGTGCAGAACGTCTCCGCCGCCGCCACGAACCTCACCGACATCTCGTTCACGCTGCCGCGCGCCGACGGCCAGACCGCGATGTCAGCGCTGGCCCGGATCAAGGACGAGGTCGGCTACGACTCGCTGCTCTACGACGACCAGATCGGCAAGGTCTCCCTGGTCGGCGCCGGCATGCGGTCGCACCCGGGCATCACCGCGCGGTTCTTCTCCGCGCTGGCCGCCGCGGGCGTGAACATCGAGATGATCTCCACCTCCGAGATCCGGATCTCCGTCATCGTCGACGAGGTCCAGGTCGACGACGCGGTGGCGGCCACGCACACCGCGTTCGACCTGGACTCCGAGGACGTCGAGGCGGTCGTGTACGGCGGGACCGGCCGATGACCGGGCTCACCGTCGGCGTCGTCGGCGCCACCGGCCAGGTCGGCGCCGTCCTGCGCCGGATCCTGCTGGAGCGCGACTTCCCGGTCGGCGACATCCGGTTCTTCGCGTCCTCGCGCTCGGCGGGCTCGACGCTGGACTGGGGCGGTCGCCAGGTCGTCGTCGAGGACGCCGACACCGCGGACCCGTCCGGCATCGACATCGCGCTGTTCTCCGCGGGCGGCGCGACCTCGAAGCGGCTGGCCCCGCGGTTCGCCGAGGCCGGCGCGGTCGTGGTCGACAACTCCTCCGCGTGGCGGATGGACCCCGACGTCCCGCTCGTCGTCAGCGAGGTCAACCCGGACGCCGTACGCGAGGCCCGCAAGGGGATCATCGCGAACCCGAACTGCACCACGATGGCCGCCATGCCGGTGCTCAAGCCGCTGCACGACGAGGCCGGCCTGGTGCGGCTGGTCGCGAGCACCTACCAGGCGGTGTCCGGCAGCGGGCTCGCCGGCGTCGAGGAGCTGGCCGGGCAGGTCGCGGCCGCCGGCGCCGACGCCGCGATGCTGACCCACGACGGCTCGGCGGTGCCGCTGCCGGAGCCGCAGAAGTACGTCCGGCCCATCGCGTTCAACGTGCTGCCGATGGCCGGCTCGGTCGTCGACGACGGCAGCAACGAGACCGATGAGGAGCAGAAGCTCCGCAACGAGAGCCGCAAGATCCTCGACATCCCCGACCTCCGGGTCTCCGGCACCTGCGTCCGGGTGCCGGTGTTCACCGGGCACTCGCTGTCGTTGAACGTCGAGTTCGCGTCGGCGCTGCCGGCCAAGCGGGCCGCGGAGATCCTCGCCGACGCGCCCGGGGTGGTGCTCAGCGACGTGCCGACGCCGCTGCAGGCGGCCGGCCAGGACCCCAGCTACGTCGGCCGGATCCGCCAGGACCCGGGCGTCGACGGGGAGCGCGGTCTGGTGCTGTTCGTCTCCGGCGACAACCTGCGCAAGGGCGCCGCCCTCAACACCGTGCAGATCGCCGAGCTGGTCGCAGCCGCTCCCTAGCGGACGTCGTGCTCCGGGCCCTTCTCGGGCTGCGGTTCGACGTACGTCGTGGTCACCCAGTGCGCGATCAGGTACGCCGCCGCGCTGACCAGCGGCACGACCAGGAACATCCACGACGAGAACACCTGCTGCAACGCGGCGACCATCAGCACCACGCACAGCAGCCCGACCCCGAGGAAGCTGGTGCTGCGCGGCTCGGCCACCGCCCGCGCGGTGAGCAGCACCGCGCCGAGCAGCACCATCAGCCCGAGGATCACCACGACCAGCAGCAGCCCGGGGCCGCCGCCGCAGGACTCGGTGCCCCGCACCACGTCGCAGCCTTGCAGGGAGGCGTAGAACAGCCCGGCGCCGACCGCGCCGACCAGCAGCCCGACCACGATCGCCTCCAGGCGCGGGTGCTTCGCCGGCCGCTGGGGCTCCGGGGGAGCGGGGGACTCGGGCTGGGGCTCGGCTTCGGGCTCGGTCGCGGCCTCCGGCTCGGGCGTGAGCGTCGCCACCGGCTGAGGCTCGGGCGCCGGGTCGGGCGGTGACTCGGGGGCGGAGGGCACCGGAGCGGGCGACCCGACGGGCGGGGGATTCTCGTCGGGCGCCCGCTTCGGCTTCCTCTTCCGCCGTCCCAGGCGGAGTGACGGAAGCTCGAGCTTCGCGTTCTCGGCAGACCGGTCTCGGTCGTCCTGGTCCGGCGTGTCAGCCATGGCCGCAGTGTGCCATGGCTGCCGGGGTCAGCTCGCCACGCGCATCCGGGTCGACGTCGGGTTGCGAGTCAGGCCGATCATCCGCAGCGACGAGTCGTACGCGGTCATCGCGCCGGGCAGGTCGTCGAACTCACGGAGGCTGTCACCGAGGTCGCGCCACAGCCGTGCGGTGGCCCGCGACTGCTCCATCCCGGACAGCACGTGTCGGGCCTCGTCGAAGGCGTCGCGGGCGAGCTCGGCGTCGTACCGAGCCACGCCCACGTCGCCGAGCAGGATCAGCGCGTCGGCGCGGTGGGAGTGGTCGGAGGGGCCGAGCAGCTGCAGGGCGCGAGCGGCCTGCTCGGCCGCGTCGTCGAGGCTTCCCAGGTAGAGGCTGGCCCGCCCGCGGATGATCGCCGCGGTTCCCAGATCGACCTTGGAGCCGGTCAGTGCGTCCTCGGCCTCGGCACGGTCGAGCTGCGCGATGGCTTCGCGGGCCTGCGGCACCTCGTGGCTCAGCAACAGCTCGGCATACTGCAGCCGCAGGCGGGGCAGGTCGCGGCTGTCCTCCTGCTCGCCGAACAGCGCGACGGCGCGGTCGGTGAGCCGGATCGCATCGGAGACGCGGCCCCTGCTCTGCGCGACGATCGCGGCGTTCCAGTAGATGGAGCCGCGGCCGCGCAGAGTGCCGACGCGGTCGGCGACCGAGATCAGGTCCTCGACCTTGCGAGTGGCCGTGAGCAGGTCGCCACGCTCCTGCAGCGCCCACACATAGGTGGCGCCGAGGCGCAGGTGCTCGTCGGTGCCACCCAGCCCGTTGTGCTCGACGTCGTCCAGGGCAGCGCGGCCGAGATCGACCGCCGCGTCTACGTCGCCGGACTGGCCGAGCATCACGATCATGCTCGTCGCCGCGACGGCCAGGGTGATCCAGGCGCTGTCCTGTCGCGCGCGCGTCACCAGGGACTCGAGGTACGTGACGCCCTTCTCCATGTCCCCGAGCTGGGCGTACGCCTCCGCCATCACCAGCGCAGCGTCGTACGCCACCTGGCCGACGAGCGTGTTGACCGGCACCGGCCCGAGCGTGCGCACGGCCTCGTGCGGGTCGCCAGAAGCGAGGGCGAGGCGCGCGAAGTTGACCTCCATGCGGTAGCGCTCGGTCTCCCGAGCAGCCTCGTCCAGCAGGATCTCGTCCTCCGTGACACCGAGGCGGATCGCGATCGCCTTGACCATGGCCGCGGACGGGGTCCGCTTGCCCGACTCGATGAGTGAGACGTAGCCGGCAGAGATGCCGTCGCCGGCGAGCGCAGTCTGCGTGAGGCCCTTCGCGACGCGAAGCTCGCGAATGCGGGTACCGATGGCTGTCATGACAACCATGGTAAGAACTTAACTGCGGGGTAGGATCCTTTTTACCCAAATGTCCGATTCGCGAGAGTAAAGTTTTCTAGGCGCGGTCAGCGGCGGCAGCAGGGCACGTTCAGCGCGGAGGCGCTCTGAGCAGGCATGACACCCACTCCGATGACGGCGATGAGGCTGACGGCGATGGCGCGAGCGAACGTGCGCATTCTTTACTCCCAGGGGTCGACAAATCTTACAAAGCAGTAAGAATGAGTGTAAGGATTGTAGGCGTCCCCGGTCGAACTGAGCCGGGTAAAGGATTTTCTGGTTTGCCCTAGTTTTCCGCCCCCCCGGAACGACACAGGCCCCCGCGAGAGCGGGGGCCTGCGTCGGTTAACGGCCGGGCCGGACATGGCGGTCCCGCCCGGCCCTGGGGGGACTACCGAGCGGGACCTGTGGGCGCTGTGCGGAGACAGCTTCCGCACCAGATCGCTAGGGATCGATCGTTGCGCCCTCAACCAGGCTAGCCCTGGTCGACCGGTGGGGACGATCGCTCGCAGGTCCTAGTACCCGGCGTGTCATCGCGGGACCGGTTGCGCCACGACGACGGCGTTGCTCAGGTACTCCTGCCCGTTCCAGTCGCTGCACGTCACCAGCACCAGCCGGCCGGGGCCGCGTCGGCTGAACAGCCGGGCGGCGTCGCGGGCGAGGGAAAGCCGGCCGTACACCGCCCGGGTGGCGACCGTGTAGCGGACCATCCCGTGCTCGGTGCGCACGCCC
>JABFXA010000052.1 GCA_013361955.1 Nocardioidaceae bacterium | reverse complement strand
GGGGACGAGCCGTCGGGGCCGGCTCGGTCGGGGATCAGGCCGCGAGTCGGGACTTGATCCGGCTGACGAGTACGCCGAGGGGGCCGGCGTGCTCGGTGTCGGCGCGACCGCGGTGGCGGGGCGCGGCGACCGGGTGGAACCGGGCGCGGGCGCGCTCCTCCAGGGTGGCGCCGACCCGCACGGCGACGGCGTCCGAGGCGCTGGCGCGCCCGGCCATCGCCGCGAGCAGCACCTGCTCCTTGCGGCGGGCGGTCCCGAGCGCGTCGCGCATCTGCGCGGAGCTCGGCTCGGCGGCGTACGCGTCGAGCACCAGGCGGACGCCGGCGAGCTCCTCGGCCGTGTGCAGCCAGCCGGTCAGCACGGCGCTCTCCAGGTCGGACGGCTCGTCGTCGATGGCCCGCTCGATCCGGCCGGCCAGCCGGGTGTGCCAGCGCAGCTGGAGAGCGGCGATCAGCGTGAGGTCGTCGCCGAAGGTCTCGACGACACCGGGCAGCTCCATGGGGAGTCTTCCGTCGCGACGCGAGTTCACCTCGTCGACGACGTCCCGGAGTACCTCTCCGCGGCGGTGAACGGCATCCCAGGTCATGGTCTGCCTCCTCTCTTCACATACCGTTGGTACGTACTCAGAGTACGTTCCCGTACCGAGAGTATGCAAACCATACGCTCCGGTGACCCGACGCACATCCGCGCAGGTCAGCGGACCCACGGGCGCCGCCGTCCGGGGCACTGTGCCGCCGCTCACACGCCGCGCACCTATGCTTGCGCGCATGACAGCCCGGGTGCCGAAGAGCGTCGCGAAGACCGCGATGCGCAAGGTGCACGGCACGTCGCGGCGCCAGGAGTACTCCGCGACCACCCGCCGCGCCCTGGTCGACGTGGCCACCGAGCTCTTCACCGAGCAGGGCTACGCCGGCACCAGCCTCGACGAGATCGTGGCCGGCGCCCGGGTCACCAAGGGCGCGCTCTACCACCACTTCAGCGGCAAGCAGGCGCTGTTCGAGTCGGTGTTCGAGCGCGTCGAGGAGCGCGCGGCGAAGGACATCCAGCGGGCGGTGCGCGGCAGCCGCGACCCGTGGGAGAAGGCGCTCGGCGGGCTGCGCGCGTTCCTCGAGGTGCTGCAGGAGCCTGCCTACCGGCGGGTGGTGATCCTCGACGGCCCCGCGGTGCTCGGCTACGAGCGGTACCGCGAACAGGAGGAGCGGACCACGTTCGGCATCGTGCAGGAGATCGTCTCCTCGGTGCTGTCCACCTACGACCTCGAGCCGAGCATGGTCGAGACCTTCAGCCGGGTGTTCTTCGGCGCGATGTCCGCGGCGGGCGCAGCGGTGTCCTCCGCCGACGACCCGCGCCGGGCCGGCGACGAGGTCGAGGCCGCGATCGCCTACATCCTGGCCGGGCTGCGGCAGATGGCCGAGTCCGGTGCTCCCCTGCCCGGGCCGGCCAACCTCGTCGGGGACGACGAGGACTGAGCGCCCCGGGGTCCGGCTACTTCTGGATCCGGACGTTGCCGCCGTTCTGCGGCACCAGCTCGAGCCAGGTGTGGCCGGCGGGCACCTGCAGCGGGCCGGAGCTCGTGCTCAGCTGCAGGGTGGAGTCGAGCTCCTTGCTCCACTTCGCCCGCACCACGCGGCCGTTGTGGAAGAGCATCGCCTTGCCGGAGCCGGTGAACTTGGTCTCCGGCACCGGGTTGCCGGCCGGGTCCTTGTAGCCGGCGTCGCCGACCTTGACCCGCAGCACCAGCACGGTGTCGGGGCGGAAGTGGTCGCCCTTGGCCGCGAAGCTGTTCAGGTTGGTGTACCTGCCGCCCCGGTACTTCCAGTTCGTGGTGTGGCCGGGCGAGAACACCGCGGCCAGCCCGGTGGCCTTCTGGCCCTTCGGGAGGTCCTGGGCGGAGCCCCACGGCAGGTAGTTGTCCGGCGCCTCCTTGGCCTTCACCTTCGTGGCCAGCTTGTCGAGGTGCATGAACAGGTTGTACGGCGCGGTCCTGCTGTTGTCGCGCTGGAAGCCCGGCGCGCCCTCGGTGAAGGTCTTGATGTGCGCGCCCCGGACCCGCCGCACGGTCGGCGGCGCACCGCCGCTGGCGACCAGCACCGCCTTCGCGGGCTTCACGATGCCGATGTCGGTCGCGCGCATCGAGCGCACCGGGCCGACCAGCTTCGGGGTGTGCTGGTAGTAGAACACCGCCAGCCGGGTCGCCCCGCCCTCGACGAGCTCCTCGGTGATCAGGTCGGCCTTGCTGAGCCCGATCTGCGGGGCGCTGCTGTCGGTGTTGTCGATCTTCACGATCATCACCGGGTGCCGGGGGGCGTTCCCCTGCGCCGGCAGGCCGGTCAGCGGCCACTGGCCGGACAGCGTCATCCCGGTCTCGGTGGACTGGGCACCGGGGGTGTCCGTGCCGGAGCCGTCGTCGGATCCGCCGCTGCACCCGGCGAGCGCGAGCGACGCGGTCAGGGCGATCGCGGCCGCCGCGCCGGTGCGGCGACGCGTGCGCGAATCACCACCGAGTGCATCGAGGCGCAGGGGTTTCCAAACCATGACAAACAGTGTGACCCAGGGGGAGGCCGATCATGCCGACCGCCCCCTGGGTTGTGACACGTGTCGCGCGTCAGCCGAGACCGCGCAGGGTGCCGCCGAACCAGTCGTCGTCCCAGATCGGGTCGCGCCCGACGTCCTTGCCCTCGCTCGGCGAGTGCAGGATCACCCGGTGGCCGTCCTTCCAGCCGGCGAAGACGCCCACGTGGTAGACGTTCTCGGCGGTCGCCGCGCCGTCGTAGAAGAACACGAAGTCACCGGGCCGCAGGTCGCCGCGGTCCTCGAGCCGGTTCATGTGCCGAGCCTGGTCCTCCGACGTACGCGGCACGTGGTCGAAGCCGACCTTGCGGAACGCGTAGTAGACCAGGCCGGAGCAGTCGAACCGGTCCGGCCCGTCGGCGCCGTAGGCGTACGGGTCGCCCGTCTGGTTCCGGACCACCTGGAGGCCCTGCTCGATCCGGTCCTGCCGGGTGGTGCTGCCGTCGTGACCGGCGGCCGTCGCGGGTGCTGCCGCGACGGAGCCGGCGACCACGGCGGTCGCCACCCCCGTCCCCACGCCGGCGCCGACGGCGCGGCGGACGGGCGACGGCCTCTCGGCACGGTGTCGCGGCTGGTAGCGGGTGGGCATGTATCGCTCCCTCTCCGTTGGCTGCGTGTGCACATGTCCCGCTGGTGGGCGGGACAAAACGGGCACTATAGGCAGCCGCGTGCCGGGGCGATCAAGTCCGCCGCGCCGGTCAGAGCTTGGCGCCGCCGTCGACGTACACGGTCTGGCCGGTGATGAACGACGCATCGTCGCTGCACAGGAACGCCGCGGTCGCGGCGATGTCCTCGGGCTGCCCGACCCGCCGCACCGGCGTGCTCTCGGCCGCCGCCTTGCGGAAGTCCTCCGGCTCGACGCCGACCCGGCGCGCCGTCGCGTCGGTCATGTCGGTGACGATGAAGCCGGGCGCGATCGCGTTGACGTTGACCCCGAACGGCCCGAGCTCGATGGCCAGCGTGCGGGTGAAGCCCTGCAGGCCCATCTTGGCCGCCGAGTAGTTGGCCTGGCCGCGGTTGCCGAGCGCCGACACGCTGGAGAGGTTGACGATCTTCCCGTACTTCGCCGCCACCATGTGCTTCTGCACCGCACGGCTCATCAGGAAGGACCCGCGCAGGTGCACGTTCATCACCGTGTCCCAGTCCTCCTCGGTCATCTTGAACAACAGGTTGTCGCGGGTGACGCCGGCGTTGTTGACCAGGACGTCGAGGCCGCCGAGCCGCTCGACGACCGCGGCCACCGCCTGCTCCACGGACGTGCCGTCGCTCACGTCGCAGGCCAGCCCGACCGCCTCCTCTGCGCCGAGCCCTTCGGCCGTGGCGGCCGCGGCGTCCTGGTCGAGGTCGAGCACCGCGACCTTGGCGCCCTCCTGCGCGAAGCGCCGGGCGGTGGCCGCGCCGATCCCGCGCGCACTTCCGGTGACCACGGCGACCTTGCCGGCGAAGCGACTCATCTGGGGTGTCCTCCTGCGTCTCGACGTCTGTGTGACGTTCACCCTAGGAGCGTCGTTTGCCCGACTTTCGTCAGGGTGTGGTAACGGAGCCACGTAGGATCTGGGGGGTGCGCACTGGCTTCCGATTCGCCGTGGTGCTGGCGCTGGCCATGGTGGCGGCGGCAGTCACCGTGGCCGTGACCTACCACCTTCCCGTGCGCGACCCCGACGGCGTCGCGGTGCCGACGTACGTCCGGTTGCCGGTCATCCTGCTGCTCGCGGTCCTCACCGACGTGGTGCCGCGGGCCGCCTGGCGAGCGCGCTCGGTGACCCGGTTCCCGCGCACGCTGGTGGCCGTGGTGCGGCAGCGGTGGCAGTGGGAGCACATCCGCTACGCGCTCGTCGGGCTGGGCGCCTGGTACCTGACCTACGCGGCGTTCCGGAACCTCAAGAGCTACGTGCCGTTCGTGAACCGCGACCTGTGGGACGACACCCTCGAGAAGGTCGACCGGGTGCTCTGGCTCGGGCACGACCCGGCCGCGGTGCTGCACACCTGGTTCGGCACCGGCCTGGCCGCGCCGTTCTTCTCCTTCATCTACGTCGCCTGGATCGTCTTCGTGCCGGTGTCGCTCGTCGTCGCCCTGGTCTGGTCGCGCGAACGGGCGGCCGGCGCCTGGTACGTCACCGCCGTCGCCGTCGACTGGGTGCTGGGCGTCGCGACGTACTTCGTGGTGCCGACCCTCGGACCCGTGTACGCCAAGCCGGACGACTTCGCCGGGCTGCCGCACACGTACGTGTCGACGCTGCAGGACGCGATGATCCAGGACCGCTACACCGTGCTCTACGACCCCTGGGCCACGCACGCGGTGCAGACGATCGCGGCCTTCGCGTCGCTGCACGTCGGGATCATGGTCACCGTCTGCCTGATGGTCGAGCTGCTGCACATGCGCCGCTGGATCCGGGTCTCGATGTGGGTGTTCCTGGGGCTGACCGTGCTGGCCACGGTGTACCTGGGCTGGCACTACTTCGTGGACACGCTGGGCGGTGCGGTGATCGGCTCGGTGGCGGTGTGGATCGCGGCGCTCGGCACCGGCAACCACGTCCGCGGCCGCCCGCGGTTCGCCGGCGCGCAGGACGAGGCCGTCGAGCCGGCCCGGGTCGCGCAGGCCGGCTAGCCCGCGTCGGCCTCCATCGCCTCGCGGACCCGCTTGGCGTAGTCGGCCCGCTCGGCGGCGTCGGCATACTTCGTGCGCGGCCAGAAGAAGCCGCGCAGCCCGTCCCCCTTCGTGCGGGGTACGACGTGCAGGTGCAGGTGCGCCACGCTCTGGCTCACCGTGTTGTTGACCGCGACGAACGAGCCCTGCGCCCCGAGCCCGCCGACCATCGCGGACGCCAGCCGCTGGCCGGCGGCGAGGAACGGGTCACGCAGCCGCGCGGGCAGGTCGGGCAGCGTCACCACGTGCTCGCGCGGCACCAGCAGTGTGTGCCCCTTGAACACCGGCCGGTGGTCCAGGAACGCGAACAGGTCGTCGGTCTCGAGGACGACGTCGGCGTCGACGTCGCCCGCGACGATCGAGCAGAACAGGCAGTCCGGCATCCCGCGGTCAGGCGCGGGACTTGCCGGACATGCCTTCGAAGGTGCCGATCAGCAGCACCGCGGCGACGATCGCGACGATGCCCCCGATGATGTTCAGCTCGGTGAACTTGCCGGTGCCGAGCAGGGTCGCGACGACGCCGCCGATGAGCGACCCGACGACACCGAGGAGAAGGGTCATGAACAGGCTGAGGTGCTGCTTGCCGGGCTTGATCAGCCGGGCCACCGCCCCGACGACCAGACCGAACACGAGGAAGCCGATGATCGCGAACACTGTGACCGCCTTGGGGTGAGGAAACGTTCTGCTTCGAGACTAGTCACACCACGCCACCGACGCGCCATCCCAGCCGCGCGGCGTGTGCTGCGAGGTTGCGCCAGTCGGTGTAGTCGGCCGTGCCCTCGGGCCCGCAGGGGGCGCCCACCGCCGCCGGGACCTGCCAGCGCGGTGCGGTCAGGTCGGGCGGGCTCGCGAAGTCGAGGGCCTCGGCGAGGTTGCGCGCGGCCGCGTCGCGCGGGGTCAGCGGGTCCAGCCCGTGCCGCCACTCGATCATCTTCAGCACCGAGGTGTGGTCGTAGACGCCGTGCGCGACGTGGTGCCGCCGGGCGCGTGGCGAGACCAGCAGCGCCGGCGTGCGGAAGCCGCGCAGCCCGGTGCCCGCCTCGGGTGTGGCGTCGGGGGCCGTCGCCGGCGGGACGTGGTCGAAGAAGCCGCCCCACTCGTCGTAGTTGACGACCAGCGCCGTGCGCCCCCAGCCGGGGCCGGACGTGACCGCCTCGTAGACCTGGTTGAGGAACGACTGCCCGGCGCGGATGTCGGCGTGCGGGTGGTCGTCGGCCGAGGTGCCGCTGCCCTCGTCGAGGAACTTCGGGTCGAGGAACGACACCGCCGGCAGGGTTCCCGCGGCCGCGTCGGTGAGGAACTGCGGCCAGGTGCGCGCGATCGACAGGTACGTCGTGCCGTAGAGCGCCAGGAACGGCAGGTCCACGTAGTAGTAGGCGCGGGACACGCCCTTGTCGGCCAGCCGGTCCCAGATGGTCGGCATGGCCGCCACGTCCGTCGAGTTGTGGATCCGGTCGGTCTGCGCGGAGTGCTGGTAGAAGCGGTTCGGGTAGGTCTCGGCCATGGTCGCCGAGAAGTACCGGTCGAAGCTCGTCCAGTACGGCGCCGCGTGGCCGTAGAACCCGAGGTCCGACTGCGTGTAGTAGCCGATCGCGAACTCGTCGTTCTCCCCCGAGCGGAGGAACCCGTCGCAGCGGCCGCCGTTGAGCTGCACCCGTCCGCCCTCGTAGGAGTGGTCCGGGTCGGGGTGCGCGCAGCCCTGGTAGTCGCTCAGGTGGTGGGTCCGGCGCGTGATGCCGTCGCGGTCGACGTACGAGAGACCGGCCTGGCGGCCGTCGGCTCCCTTCAGCCAGCCGAGGTAGTGGTCGAACGACCGGTTCTCCATCATCAGCACGATGAT
>JABFXA010000091.1 GCA_013361955.1 Nocardioidaceae bacterium | reverse complement strand
ACCTGCCCGGCGTACGACGCGACCGCGTCGAGGTGCGCCTCGATCTCCGGCCCGGGGTCGTCGACCACCGAGCGGCCGGCGCCGGGCTCGCGGAGCACCCAGGTGTTGGTGCCGTCGAGCGTCATGATGTTCGGGTTCGGCGCGAGCACGCAGCGCGCCCGCTCGCCGAAGGTGCCGCCCTGCCAGCTCATCCGCGCATCCGGGCGGCCACCGACTCACCGAGCGCGACCAGCCGGTCGGGGATCGACAGGTAGGCACCCTCACCGTCGAGCACCGCCCGCGGCTCCACCGGCTCCGGGTCGCGGCCCTCCGCGGCGGCCAGCGCCTCGGCCGGGGTGGCGAAGTCGTACATCTCCAGGCAGGTGCAGTACGTCGGCGGCAGCATCAGCATCTCGTGGTCGTCGACCGCGCGGATCGCGTCGCGGACGGAAAGCCACAGCACGTGGACGGACTCCGTCGACACGTCGCGGGTGACATGCCCGGCCGGCAGCTCGGCGACGAAGAACCGGGCGTTGAACCGTCGCGGCTCGAACACCGGCGTCACCCACGAGCCCCACAACCGCAGCAGGTCCGTGCGCAGCCGGAGCCCCCGGCGTTCGAGGAACGACGTGAACGACACCTCGCGCGCCTCGAGCGCCTTCCGGTCGGCCTCCCAGTCCTCGCCCGTGGTGTCGCCGACCACGGTGTCCTCGGTCGGTCCGGCCAGCAGCACGCCGGACTCCTCGAACGTCTCGCGGACGGCCGCGCAGACCAGCGCCCGCGCGAACGCCTCGCCGGTGCCGAGCACCTGCGCCCACGCGGCGGCGCTCGGCCCGACCCAGCCGATCTCCGCGTCGAAGTCGCGCTTGTCGACACCGCCGCCGGGGAACACGCACATGCCCGCGGCGAAGGCCATGTCGACGTGCCGGCGGAGCAGGTACACCTCGAGCCCGCCCGGCCCGCCGTCACCCTGCCGGAGCAGGACGACGGTCGAGGCGTGCTTGGGCTCGACGGGCCCGCGGCTGCCGTCGGCGTACGCGCGGGCGTGCTCGACGAGGTTCTGGGGCAGGCGCCTGGTCGGGTCCATACGGCCTAGATCTCGACGACCAGCTCGACCTCGACGGGCGCGTCGAGCGGGAGCACCGGCACGCCGACCGCGCTGCGCGCGTGCTGGCCGGCCTCGCCGAACACCTCGCCGAACAGCTCCGAGGCGCCGTTCGCGATCCCGGGCTGGCCGGTGAAGTCCGGCGTCGACGCGACGAACGCGACGACCTTGACGATCCGCTTGACGTTCGAGAGCTCGCCCACCTCGGCACGCACCGCGGCGATCGCGTTGAGCGCGCACTGCCGCGCGCACTCGACGGCCTGCTCCGGGGACACCTCGCCCCCCACCTTGCCGGTGGTGATCAGCTGGCCCTCGCGCATCGGCAGCTGGCCGGACGTGAACACGTGGTTGCCGCTGCGCACGGCCGGCACGTACGCCGCGACCGGCTTGGCCACCTCGGGGACGCTCAGTCCCAGCGCCTCCAGGCGCTCCTCGGGGGTGCTCACTGGACCGGCCGCTTGAAGTAGGCGACGACGTTCTCCCCGCCACCGGGACCGGGGACCACCTGGACCAGCTCCCAGCCGTCCTGGCCGAAGTTGTCGAGGATCTGCTTGGTCGCGTGCACGAGGACCGGGGCCGTCATGTACTCCCATTTCGTCATGACGGTGACTCTAGACCTGGCGCTACGGTGGCCCCCGTGCCGCCCGACGACGTGATGACGCGCAGCTCCGAGCCGCCCGACGCGGTGCTCCGCTACGCCGACCACGACGACGGCGTGGTCGACGTACACCTGCCGTCCACCCCGGGACCGCACCCGCTCGTGGTCCACCTGCACGGCGGGTTCTGGCGGCAGCGTTTCGACCGCACGCACGCCCGTCCGCTCGCGGAGGCGCTGGTCGCGGACGGGTACGTCGTCGCGCTGCCCGAGTACCGCCGCGGACCGGGTGCGTGGCGGGAGACCCTCGACGACCTGACCGCCGTGATGACCCGGCTGCCGGAGCTGCTCGAGGGCCTCGGCGTACGCACCACCGGGACCACGCTCTCCGGGCACTCCGCCGGCGGCCACCTGGTGCTCTGGCTGGCCTCCGAGGGGTACGACGTGCGCCGGGTGGTCGCGCTCGCGCCCGCCGCCGACCTGCGCACCGCCGCCGCGTGGGGCATGGGCTCCGGGGCGGCCGTGGAGTTCCTGGGCGGCACGCCCGACGACGTCCCCGACGCCTACGCGGCCGCCGACCCCGGCACCCGGCTCGCCACCCGGCCGGCCACCGACGTGCTGGTGGTGCACGGCACCGCCGACGACCGGGTGCCGGTCGACGCCAGCCGCGAGCTGACCGCGCGCTACCCCTGGATCGACTACCGCGAGCTGCCCGGCGTCGACCACTTCGACGTGATCGACCCGCTGTCGGGTGCCTGGCCGACGGTCCGCGAGAGCATCGGCGGGTGACCGCAGCCGCCACCGCCACGGCCGCGCCGGCCTGACCGCCGACTGAGACTCCGGCCCGGCGGGTGAGACGCTGGAGGCATGACGTCCACCCGCCGGATCGCCGTCGTGGGCGCGGGACCGGCCGGCACCGCGCTCGCCCTCGGCCTCAGCCGGCAGCGCTACGACGTCACCCTGGTCACCGACCGGACCGCGGAGGAGATCCGCGCCGGCTCCGTGATGTCCAGCCAGATCACGTTCGAGTCGGCGCTGGAGGCCGAGGACGCCCTGGGGCTGCGGTCGCTGCTCCCGGAGGCGCCGCCGATCGAGCGGCTGGTCTACGACACCGTGCGCACGGACGGGTCGACGGCCGCGTTCGACACCCGGCTCAGCACCGCGGCGCGCTCCGTCGACCAGCGGGTCCGGGTGCCGCTGGTGATGGACGAGATCGAGCGCCGCGGCGGCAAGGTGGTGGTGCGGTCGGCGACCGTCGACGACCTGGAGGACCTGGCCCGCGACCACGACCTGGTCGTGGTGTCCACCGGGCGGGGCGGGCTGACGTCGCTGTTCGAGCGCGACGCCGAGCGGTCGCCGTACGACGGGCCGCAGCGCGTCGCCGCGCTCACCTACCTGCGCGGCGGCAGCCCGTCGACGGCGCTGCGCTACCACTCGGTCGAGGGCGTCGGCGAGTGCTTCACCTGCCCGGCGCTGACGGTCGACGGCCCGTGCGACATCGTCGTGGTCGAGGGCGTGCCTGGCGGGCCCCTGGACGTCTGGGACGACGTGACCTCTGCCGACCAGCACCTGACCCGGCTCCGGGAGGTGCTCGCGGCCCACTTCCCCGCCGAGGCGTCCCGTCTTCACGGCGCCGTGCTCGTGGACGACCGGTCGGTGCTGCGCGGCCGGATCACCCCCGCCGTACGCCGTCCCGTCGGCGTGCTCCCGAGCGGGGCACCGGTGCTCGGGATGGCCGACGTGGTGGTGCTCAACGACCCGCTGACCAGCCAGGGCTCGAACAACGCCACCAAGTCCGCGTCCTTCTACCTCGAGGCGATCGGCGCGCACCGGGGCGGGTTCGACGCCGCGTGGATGGAACGCACCTTCGACAACTTCTGGCGCGGCTGGGCGCAGTGGGCGACGGACTGGACGAACTCCTGGCTGCGTCCTCCGGCCCCGCACCAGCGCGCGGTCCTCGACGCCGCGACGCAGCACCCGGCCGTCGCGGAGACGATCGCGGCCGGCTTCGACGACGCCCGGCTGTTCAGCCCCTGGTGGTACGACGCCGCGGAGGCCACCCGCTTCCTCGCCTCGCAGACCGCCGTCGAGGCGTCCCGTTTCGACACGCGCGACCTGCGCCGCGCGCTGGGTCAGTACGCCACCGGCGTCACCGTGGTGACCACCCTCGGCGCGGACGGCGAGCGCGTCGCGATGACCGCGAACTCGTTCACGTCGCTGTCGCTGAACCCGCCCCTCGTCGCGTGGGCGGCGGCCCGGTCGTCGGCGTCGCTGGCGGCGTTCGAGGCGGCGCCGCGGTTCGCGGTCAACGTGCTCGCCTCCGACCAGCACCACCTGTCACGGCAGTTCTCCACCCCGGGCAGCGCGAAGTTCGACGGCGTACGCCTGCGCCCCGGCGACCTCCCGCTGCTCGAGGGCACCGTCGCGTCGTTCACCTGCCGCAGGACCCAGCGCGTGGACGCCGGCGACCACGTGCTGTTCCTCGGCGAGATCGAGTCGTACGACGCACCCGGCGGCGAGCCGCTGGTGTTCCACTCGGGCTTCTACCGGCTGGCCACCCGGCACCCGGACCTCTGACGCAGGCCGCTCAGCCCAGCGCCACCTGCAGCTTCGGCTCGGTCTTCTCGCGGACCTCGTCCTCGGTGACGCCGGGGGCGAGCTCGACGAGCGTCAGGCCGCCGCCCTCGCCGGTGACCGGGTCGACCGGGTCGACGTCGATCACGCAGAGGTCGGTGATGATCCGCTGGACGACGCCCTTGCCGGTGTACGGCAGCGAGCACTCCTCGACGATCTTGTACGACCCGTCCTTGGCGACGTGCTCCATCAGCACGATGACCCGCTTGGCGCCGTGCACCAGGTCCATCGCGCCACCCATCCCCTTGACCATCTTCCCGGGGATCATCCAGTTCGCGATGTCGCCGGCGGCGGACACCTGCATCGCGCCGAGGATCGCGGCGTCGATCTTGCCGCCGCGGATCATCCCGAACGACGTTGCGGAGTCGAAGAACGACGCGCCCTTGCGCAGCGTCACCGTCTCCTTGCCGGCGTTGATGAGGTCGGCGTCCTCCTCGCCCTCGAACGGGTACGCCCCGACCCCCAGGATGCCGTTCTCCGACTGCAGCACCAGCTCCACGTCGTCGGCGACGTAGTTCGGCACCAACGTCGGCAGCCCGATGCCGAGGTTGACGTACGACCCGTCCTCGAGCTCCGAGGCCGCCCGCGCGGCCATCTCCTCACGCGACCACGGCATCAGGACGCCCCTTCCGACTTCGGACGCACCGTCCGCTTCTCGATCTTCTTGTCGCCCGCCTGCTCGGGGGTCAGCGCGACCACCCGCTGCACGTACACCCCCGGCGTGTGCACCTCCATCGGGTCGAGCTCACCCGGCTCGACGAGGTGCTCCACCTCGGCGATGGTCACCCGCCCGCACATCGCGGCCAGCGGGTTGAAGTTCTGCGCGCTCTGCCGGAACACCAGGTTGCCGTGCCGGTCGCCCTTCCACGCCCGCACCAGCCCGAAGTCGGCGACGATGGCGTTCTCGAGCACGAACTCCTTCGGCCCCTCGGCGGTCTCGAAGGTGCGGACCTCCTTCTCCGGCGAGGAGACGACCACGTTGCCCTCTGCGTCGTACTTCCACGGCAGCCCGCCCTCGGCCACCTGGGTGCCCACGCCGGTCGCGGTGAAGAACGCCGGGATGCCCGAGCCGCCGGCCCGCATCCGCTCCGCCAGCGTGCCCTGCGGGGTCAGCTCCACCTCGAGCTCGCCGTGGAGGTACTGCCGCGCGAACTCCTTGTTCTCCCCGACGTACGACGAGATCATCCGCCGGATCCGGTGCGCGAACAGCAACCGGCCCAGGCCCCACTCGTCGACGCCGCAGTTGTTCGACACCGCCTGCAGCTCGTCCGCACCCTGGTCGAGCAGCGCGTCGATCAGCACCGTCGGGATGCCGCACAGCCCGAACCCGCCGACCGCGATCGTCGACCCGCTCGACACGTCGGCGACGGCTTCCGCCGGGGATCCGACCACCTTGTCCACGAAGACCTCCCTGTTCCCGGACCTCCCGGCCCGCGAGCGTCAGCCTAGCCACGCCGGTGTGCGCCCCGTCACGGGCCGGGGGCACACATCCCGCCCGGCGGGCACGAGGTCCGGCACACATCGGGCGGGCGGCTACGCTCCCAGGATGAGCAAGGCGAGCCGCGCGACGCCGTGGGACGGCGTCCGCCTGCACGTCGTCACCGGCAAGGGCGGCACCGGCAAGACCACCGTCGCCGCCGCCCTCGCGCTCGCGCTCGCCTCGCGCGGCAAGACCGTGCTGCTGTGCGAGGTGGAGGGCCGGCAGGGCATCGCGCAGCTGTTCGACGTCGCGCCGCTGCCGTACGACGAGCGCCGGATCGCCCAGGGCCCGGCCGACGGCGGCGACCTCTACGCGCTGGCGATCGACCCGGAGTCGGCACTGCTGGAGTACCTGGCGATGTACTACCGGCTCGGCCGGGCCGGCAAGGCGCTCGACCGGTTCGGGGTCATCGACTTCGCGACCACGATCGCGCCGGGCGTGCGCGACGTGCTGCTCACCGGCAAGGTCTACGAGGCGGTGAAGCGCAACCGTCGCAGCAAGGGCGCGCGGCACTACGACGCGGTGGTCCTCGACGCGCCACCGACCGGCCGGATCTCCCAGTTCCTCAACGTCAACAACGAGCTCGCCGGTCTCGCCAAGGTCGGCCCGATCCGGTCCCAGGCCGACACCGTGACCACGCTGCTGCGCTCGAAGCAGACCGCCGTGCACCTGGTCACCGTGCTCGAGGACATGCCGGTGCAGGAGACCGCCGACGGCATCGACGAGCTCCGCGCGGCCCGCCTCCCCGTCGGCGGCGTGGTCGTGAACCTGGCCCGGCCCGGCGACCTCGACGCCCACGAGCGCGAGCGGGCGATGAACGGCAAGCTGCCCCGCAAGCGCATCGCCGCCGACCTGGCCCGGGTCGGCGTCAAGGCCACACCCGCGCTGGTCGACGAGCTGCTCGCCGACGCCCGCGAGCACGCCGAGCGGCGCGAGCTCGAGGACCAGCAGCGCAAGCGGATCAGCGAGCTCGACGTACCCGTCTACGAGCTGCCGCGGCTGCCCGACGGCGTCGACCTGGGTGGGTTGTACGAGTTGGCCGCCGACCTGTGCGAGCAGGGCTTCGCATGACCCGCTCGCGCGCCCGCGTCGGCCCGCTCGCCGCCCAGCCCGGCACCTCTCCGCACCTCGACGTCGACGCCCTCCTCGACGACCACGACACGCACATCATCGTGTGCCGCGGCTCCGGCGGGGTCGGGAAGACCACCACGTCCGCGGCGCTCGCCCTGCGGGCGGCCGAGCGCGGCCGCCGCGTCGTCGTGCTC
>JABFXA010000354.1 GCA_013361955.1 Nocardioidaceae bacterium | reverse complement strand
GCCGGCAGCCTGCTCCGGGTGCGGGCCGAGTTCGCCGGCGACGACCTCACCGCCGCCCGCACCAGCGACTGGCTCTACGCCCGCCACACCCGGTAGTCCGTGTCAGATGGCAGGTCGGGGACCCCCGGGAACCTGCCAAATGACACGGACTACCGGGACAGGCGCAGGTACGGCGCGGGGTCGACGGCGTCGGAGAGGCCGCCGGCGGCGTGCCGGACCTCGAGGTGCAGGTGGCAGCCGTCGGGGGCGCCCTGGTCGTTCGCGCGGGCGATCAGCCGGCCGGGGCGCACCACGTCGCCGGGGTCGACGTACACCTCGAGCACGTGGCCGACCAGCACGTCGACGTCACCGGTGCGAATCCGGAACGCGTACGGCCCGTACGCCGCACCGGGCGCGCCGGCGGAGCGGGGGTCGACGACCCGTCCGCGCACGGCCGAGTACAGCGGGGTGCCGCACGGCATCGCGACGTCCATGCCGTGGTGGAAGCCCTGCCGGCCCGGGCAGCGCGGGTCGGGGGAGTAGTACGGCGCGCGCGTGCAGCCGTAGCCGATCATCAGCCGGTGCGCGCCCGCGAACCACGGGCTGGTGTACCGGTGCCGGTCGCGCACGTAGAACCGCCAGCGCGGAT
This sequence comes from Nocardioidaceae bacterium, assembly GCA_013361955.1. Taxonomy (GTDB): domain Bacteria; phylum Actinomycetota; class Actinomycetes; order Propionibacteriales; family Nocardioidaceae; genus Nocardioides_B. The sequence goes on along the minus strand of JABFXA010000354.1, from coordinate 6,448 downwards.
CCGCACGCTGGGTCGGCGACTCGGTCGGCGACGGCGACGGCGAGACCGTCACCCGATGCCCGGTCGCGAGCACCGTCGGCTCCGGGGCCGGCGGCTGCCGGTCGGCCGGCGTCCGGTCGGCGTCGCAGCCGGCGAGCAGCAGCAGGAGCACCACCCCGACGGACCATCGCCACTCCACGCCGGGCGAGTCTAGGGTGGCGAGCATGGCCGGCACCCCTCAGCACAAGATCCTGCTTGACGAGGACCAGCTGCCCACCCGCTGGTACAACGTCCTCCACGACCTCCCGACGCCCCCGCCGCCGGTGCTGCATCCCGGCACCGGCGAGCCGGTCGGCCCGGACGACCTGGCCCCGCTGTTCCCGATGGACCTGATCCTGCAGGAGGTGAGCCAGGACCAGTACGTCGACATCCCCGAGGAGGTGCTCGACGTGTACCGGCTCTGGCGGCCCAGCCCGCTCTATCGCGCGCACCGGCTGGAGAAGGCGCTCGGCACCCCGGCCCGCATCTACTACAAGTACGAAGGCGTCAGCCCGGCCGGCTCGCACAAGCCGAACACCGCGGTGCCGCAGGCGTTCTACAACGCCAAGGCCGGCATCAAGAAGCTCACCACCGAGACCGGCGCCGGCCAGTGGGGTACGGCGCTGGCGTTCGCGTGCTCGCAGTACGACCTCGAGTGCGAGGTCTGGCAGGTGCGGGCGTCGTACGACCAGAAGCCCTACCGCCGGATCATGATCGAGACCTTCGGCGGCACCGTGCACCCGAGCCCGTCGGAGCTCACCGCGGCGGGCCGCAAGATCCTCGCCGACCACCCCGACTCGACCGGATCGCTCGGCATCGCGATCAGCGAGGCGGTGGAGGTCGCCGCGCAGGATCCGACGGTCAACTACGCCCTCGGCAGCGTGCTCAACCACGTGCTGATGCACCAGACCGTGATCGGCGAGGAGGCGCTGCTGCAGCTCGCCTCGGTCGGCGAGTCGCCCGACCTGCTGGTCGGCTGCACCGGCGGCGGCTCGAACTTCGGCGGGCTGATGTTCCCGTTCCTGCGCGAGAAGTGGGCCGGCCGGATGGCGCCCACGGTGCGTGCCGTCGAGCCGGCGGCCTGCCCGTCGCTGACCCAGGGCACCTACGCCTACGACTTCGGCGACACCCTGGGCATGACGCCGCTGATGAAGATGCACACGCTCGGCCACGACTTCGTGCCCGACCCGATCCATGCCGGCGGGCTGCGCTACCACGGCATGAGCCCGCTGATCAGCCACCTCTACGAGAGCAAGGAGATCGAGGCGGTCGCCAAGCCGCAGTCGGAGTGCTTCTCGGCGGGCGTGCTGTTCGCGCGCACCGAGGGCATCGTGCCGGCGCCCGAGCCGACGCACGCGCTCGCGGCCGCGGTCGAGGAGGCCCTGCGCTGCAAGGAGTCCGGCGAGGACAAGGTGATCCTGACCGCGCTGTGCGGGCACGGCCACCTCGACCTCGCGGCGTACGACGCCTACCTGTCCGGCTCGATCGTCGACCACTCGTGGGAGGACGCCGACATCCAGGCGCAGGTCCGCGACGCGCTGTCGCGGCTCCCGCAGCCGGTCTGAGCCCGGTCCGGGCATGGCGCAGCTGCACGACCTGACCGCGCTCGAGCAGGGGGCCGCGATCCGGGCCGGCGAGGTGTCCTCGACCGAGCTGCTGTCCCACTAACTCGAGCGGGTCGGGCGGCTGTCGGACCCGGTCGGCGCGTTCGTCACCGTCACCGGGGAGCTGGCCGCCAAGCAGGCGGCGCTCGCGGACGCCGGGGTCGGCGACCGCACCTCCCCGCTGTACGGCGTGCCCACGGCGATCAAGGACCTGAACATGACGGCCGGCGTCGTCACCGAGTTCGGGTCGGCGACGATGCGCGGGTTCGTGCCGTCGGTCTCCGACGAGGTGGTGCTGCGGATGGAGGCCGCCGGTCTGGTCAGCCTCGGCAAGACCAGCACGCCGGAGTTCGGCTCGCCCTGCTACACCGAGCCCGACAACGCGCCGCCGGCGCGCACCCCGTGGGACCTCGACCGGATGGCCGGCGGGTCCAGCGGGGGAGCGGCGGCCGCGGTCGCCGCCGGCCTGGTGCCGGTAGCCCAGGGCTCCGACGGCGGCGGGTCGATCCGGATCCCGGCGAGCTGCTGCGGGCTGGTCGGCCTCAAGCCCAGCCGCGGCCGGGTCAGCGGCGCTCCCATGTACGGCGACCCGGTCGGCCTGGGCACCGCGGGGCCGATCGCCCGCACGGTGCGCGACGCCGCCGCACTGCTCGACGTGCTCGCCGGGCACGCCCCGGGCGACCCGACCTGGGCCCCGGAACCGGCGTCCACGTTCCTCTCCGCGTGCGACGCAGACCCGGGCCGGCTGCGCGTCGCCCGGTTCGCGACCCCGGTGATCGCCGACGCTGCGGTGCACCCGGAGTGCCTGGCGGCCTACGACTCCGCGACCGCGCTGCTGACCTCGCTCGGCCACGACGTCGAGGATGCCGACGTACCCCTGCCGCCGGAGGCGGTGCCGACGTTCGAGACCTGCTGGGCGGTGCTCACGGCGCTGTCCATGGTGCCGCCCGGGACCGAGCACCTGCTGCGCCCGCTCACCCGCTGGCTCTCCGAGCGGGGCCGGGCGGTGAGCGGGCCCGAGCTCGGGCTCGCGATCGGCGAGCTGCGCCGGGTGGCGGCCCGGGCGCTCGTCGCGCTGGCGCCGTACGACGCGGTGCTGACCCCCACGCTCGCCCAGCCGCCGCTGCGCGTCGGCGAGCTCCGTGACGACGACGACCCGGCGCGCGACTTCGAGAACCAGAAGGCCTTCACGCCGTGGACGTCCGCGTGGAACGTCACCGGCATGCCCGCGGTCTCGCTGCCGCTGCACGTGACCCCCGAGGGACTGCCCGTCGGGGTGATGCTCGCCGCCCGGCCGGTCGAGGAGGCGCTGCTGCTGTCGCTGGCCGCGCAGGTCGAGTCGGCCGCGCCGTGGCTCGACCGGCACCCCCCGTGCTGGTAGGCAGGGAGCCATGCCCCTTCCCGTGCAGCAGCCCTGGTTCGGCGTCGTGCTCGAGTGCGAGGACGCCTCGGCGCTCGCGCACTTCTACCAACGGCTGCTGGGCTGGGAGCTGTTCACCGACACGGAGGGCTGGGCCACGCTCGCACCGTCGAGGGCGGCCGGCTACAACCTGGCCTTCCAGCGCGACGAGCACTTCGTGCGACCCACCTGGCCGGGCGAGCCGGGCCGTCAGCAGATGCAGATGCACCTCGACGTCCAGGTCGACGACCTCGACGCCGGCGTCGCGTACGCGCGCGAGTGCGGCGCCGAGGTGGCGGCGTACCAGCCGCAGGAGACGGTCCGGGTGCTGCTCGACCCGGCCGGGCACCCGTTCTGCCTGTACCTCGACGAGGACGACGACGGGGACTAGCGGGCGTCCACCAGCCGCAGCGCCAGGGTGGGACAGGCCTTCACGGTCTCGCGGGCCAGGCCGAGGGTGTCCTCGTCGACGTCGCCCGTGACGAGCGGGTAGCCCCACTCGTCCAGCGCGATCGCCTCGGGCAGCATCTCGTGGCAGATCCCACGGCCCTTGCAGCTCGGCCAGTCGACGCGTATCTGCTTGGACATCAGGCGGCTCCCGTCAGGCAGCGGGTCGGGGTCGCGTCGGCGGCGGGCTCGACGTACGAGCACCGTCCCTCGGCGTGCCGGTCGACCTCGTCGGGGAAGGCGGTCAGCATCGACTGCACCAGGCGCAGGGTGCCGTCCGGGTGGGCGCACGCGCCGCGCCGGGCGAGCAGCCCGGCCAGGTGCTCGATCCGTTCCACGCCCTGCCCGCCGCGGCTGACCGCGCGGACCGCGTCGGCCAGCGCGGGCAGCCCGTTCAGGCACGGGCCGCAGCGTCGCGCGGACTGGCCGGCGAGGTAGTCGGTGATCCGGGTGGTGCGGTGCAGCGGGCAGTCGCCGTCCTCCAGCGGCAGCACCACGCCCGCCCCCAGGGCCAGCCCGGCCTCGGTCATGCCGGGGCGCGACACGGTGAGCCGGCGCAGCGCGGAGGGCGCTGCCCAGGTGCCGTGGTAGCCGCCGACCAGCACCGGCCGGTCCAGCACGTGGTCGGCGAGGACCTCGCCCCACGGCGTGCCGTGCGCGACCTCGAGGACCTGCGGCCGGGCCGCGTCGCCGTCGACGGTGAGCAGCGCGGTGCCCGGCTCGTCGGCGGTGCCCAGGGACAGGTACCCGTCGGCGCCGTGCAGTGCCAGCGAGGCGACCTGGCTGTAGGTCTCGGCGTTGGACAGCAGCGTCGGCCGGCCCTTGTAGCCCTTGAACACCTCGGGCTGCCACGACGTGACCGGCAGGTTCTCCCGGCCCGACATCAGCTCGATCACGGCGCGGGCCTGGCCCGCGACGAAGCGACGGCTCGCCTGGTGGGTGCGCCAGCGCAGCCGGCCGTCCTCGGTACGCCGTTCCTCGACGGCGCGCTGCATGCTGCGGCGTACCTCGGGGTGCTCGCCGGGCAGGACGAGGTGGATCTCCCTGGCGCCGAGGACGCGGGCGGCGAGGACCGCACCGTCGAGGATCAGGTGCGGACGGGTCATCGCGACCGCGGCGTCCTTCAGGCTGGCGGGCTCGCCCTCGCTGACGTTGACCACGACGGTGGTGCGCCCGGAGGCCTTCGCCGCGGACTCCAGCTTGGTCGCGAACGGGAAGCCGGCTCCGCCGCGCCCGCGGATGTCGACCCGGCGCAGCTGCTCGAGGAGCCCGTCGAGCGCGAGGTCGGGCAGCGGACCGGCCACGCTCCGGTGCGCCGCGAGCGACGGGCCGTGGGTGATCCCGTCGAGCAGTCGGGGTCCGGGGTGGACGCGCAGCGCGCCGGTGTCGTCGGACGGGACGACCTGGACGGTGCGGGGGGTGGTGTGGTTCATCGGTTGCCTCCAGCGGGGAGCACGTGCGGGGGGACGTGGTGCTGCTCGCGGGCCCGGCGCCAGCCGCGCGCCGCGAGCGTGGTGAGGCGGAACAGCACGGCGAGGCCGACCACGCCGGCGCAGGCGATCGCGGTCCAGACCCCCCACCTGCCGCCGGCGTCGGTGCCGATGCCCAGGCCGTGGGCGAGCGAGACGCCCCAGCTGGCGTAGGCGAGCACGTGCACCACCCGCCAGGGCCGGTGCGGGATCCGGTTGCGGAGCAGGCTGGTCGCGACGATCACCACCATCAGGTCCAGGGCGATCGTGCCCAGGCCGAGCCAGGTGGGTTCGTACGTCGACCCGTAGAACGGCACGACGGCCTGCCACCAGCGGATGTCGACGTACGTGTCGACGACCGCGGTGACCACGTGCGCGAGCAGCAGGGCCATCGAGATCAGGCTGACGTTGCGGTGGAACGACTGGGTCACGAACCGCGGCAGCCCGCGGCCGGCGTCTCCACGGGTGGCCAGGATGCCGAGCACCGTGGTGAGCGTGAGCAGCAGGAGCAGCACCACGCCGGTCCCACGGTTGGCGTACCAGAGGAACGGTCCCTCCATCAGTCCTCTCCCTTCATGGTGCGGACAGCGGTCGGTGTGGGTGCGTGCGTCTCGGGGGCCGGCCAGTCGCCGACCCGGGTGTGCGCCCCGTCGCGGTCGATGAGGCGGGCGGTGACGCCGTGCGCGGCGAGCCACGCCGGCGCGTCGGTGCCGAGCACCAGGGCGGCGGTGCTGGCGACGTTGGCGGCCGCGCAGGTCGGGCCGGTCGCGGTCGCGGTGCGCCAGTGCTCGTCGGTCGGGCGGCCGGTGCGCGGGTCGACGACGTGGTGCACCTCGCCGGTGCCGTGCGCCCAGCGCCGAGCGGTGGTGCTCGACGTGGCCAGCCCGCCTGCGGACAGCCACACCTGCTCGACGTCCGGGCCGTCGGGTCGCTCGGTCACGCTCACCGGCCAGCCGGGGTGCGGTACGCCGTCCGGGCCGGCGACCCGCAGGTCGCCGCCGAGGCTGACCACCAGGTGGCAGCCGAGCCGGTCGACGACCGTGGCCGCGACCAGGTCGCTGGCCCAGGCCTTGGCGGTGGCGCCGAGGTCGATCGCGCATCCGGCCGGCACCCGCAGCGCGCCCTCGGGGTCGGTGCGGATCTCCCGCCAGGCGTGCGCTGTCGGCGCGGTCGGCAGCGTCGTCGGGCCCGTCGCCCGGCGGCGTACGACGGCCAGGTCGGCGTCGTACCCGAGCTGGACGAGCGGGCGACCGAGGCACGGGTCGACCAGGCCGTCGGTCGTCCGCGCGGCCGCGACGCCGACCTCGACGGCCGCGACCAGCAGCGGGTCGACGGCGACCCACCGGCCCGGCCGCGCGTTGGCGCGGACCAGGTCGGAGTCGTCGCGGAACCGGCTGCAGGTGCGGTCGACGTCGGCCAGCACCTCGCGCGCGAGGGCGAAGGCGTCCCGCAGGTGTGCCGGGTCGTCGGTCGCCAGGAACCCGTAGGTGCCCAGCGTCTCCCAGCGCACG
>JABFXA010000320.1 GCA_013361955.1 Nocardioidaceae bacterium | reverse complement strand
GTGTTCGGCGAGGACGTCGCGGCCAAGGGCGGCGTGTACGGCGTGACCCGCGGGCTGCGCAAGCGGTTCGGCGGCCAGCGGGTCTTCGACACCCTGCTCGACGAGCAGACCGTGCTCGGCACCGCGCTCGGCGCCGCGGTCGCCGGGCTGCTGCCGGTCCCGGAGATCCAGTACCTCGCCTACCTGCACAACGCCGAGGACCAGCTGCGCGGCGAGGGCGCGTCGCTGGCGTTCTTCTCCGACGGGCAGTACCGCAACGGGATGGTGGTGCGGATCGCCGGGTTCGCGCACCAGGAGGGCTTCGGCGGGCACTTCCACAACGACGGGTCGGTCGCCGTGCTGCGCGACGTTCCCGGCCTGGTGGTGGCGGTGCCGTCGCACCCCGCCGAGGCGCCGGCTCTCCTGCGTGCCTGCGTCGGGCTCGCGGTCGGCGAGGGACGGGTGTGCGTGTTCCTGGAGCCGATCGCGCTGTACCACGAGCGCGACCTGCACGACGGCGACGGCGCGTGGCTGGCGCCGTACGAGCCGGCCGACGAGGACGAGGACGTCGTCGACCGGGTCGCGACCCACGGCACCGGCGACGACCTGCTGCTGGTGACCTTCGGCACCGGTGTGCGTACGTCGATGCGTGCGGCCGCGCGGCTGCGGGAACGGGGCGTCGACTGCACCGTCCTCGACCTGCGCTGGCTCGCCCCGCTCCCCCACGCCGACCTGCTGCGGCACGCCGGACGGTTCGCGCGGGTGCTCGTCGTCGACGAGACCCGGGCGAGCGGTGGGGTGGCCGAGGGCGTGCTGGCCGCGCTGGCCGACGCCGGCTGGCCGGGCCGGGCCCGCCGGGTCGCCGGCCGGGACAGCTTCGTCCCGCTCGGGCCGGCCGCCGCGCACGTGCTGGTCTCGGAGGACGACGTCGTCGAGGCGGCGGCTGCGACGATGGACCACGACGGACGACTGCCGAGGAGGCGTGAGGGATGACCGACGTGGCGGGCCTGGCCCGGGAGATCCTGCAGAAGGTCGGCGCGGGCGACGTGTTCGACGAGGACGGCGACCTGGTCGCCCGCAGCCCCGTCGACGGCAGCGAGATCGGCCGGCTGCGGTCGCACACCCCGGACCAGGTGGGCGAGGTCGTGGGCCGCGCGCGGGAGGCCTTCGAGGCGTGGCGGACCGTGCCCGCGCCGGTGCGCGGTCAGCTGGTGCGCGAGCTCGGCCTGCTGCTGCGAGAGCACAAGGACGACCTCGGCACGCTGGTCACCATCGAGGCCGGGAAGATCGCCTCGGAGGGCCTCGGCGAGGTCCAGGAGATGGTCGACATCTGCGACCTCGCGGTCGGGCTGTCGCGGCAGCTGCACGGGCTGACCATCGCGAGCGAGCGGCCCGGCCACCGGATGATGGAGCAGTGGCACCCGCTCGGGGTGGTCGGCGTGATCTCGGCGTTCAACTTCCCGGTCGCGGTGTGGTCGTGGAACGCCGCGCTCGCGCTGGTGTGCGGCGACGCCGTGGTGTGGAAGCCGTCGGAGAAGACGCCGCTGACCGCGCTGGCCTGCCAGGCGCTGACCGCCGAGGCCGCCCGCCGGGTGGGCGCGCCCGAGCACCTCACCGCGGTGCTGCTCGGCGACGCGGCCACCGGGACCGCCCTGGTCGACGACCCGCGCGTCGCGCTGGTGTCGGCGACCGGCTCCACCCGGATGGGCCGGACGGTGGCGCCGCGGGTGGCCGCCCGGCCGGGCCGGGTGCTGCTCGAGCTCGGCGGCAACAACGCCGCGATCGTGGCCCCGTCGGCCGACCTCGACCTCGCGGTGCGCGGCATCGTGTTCTCCGCGGTCGGCACCGCCGGCCAGCGGTGCACGTCCCTGCGCCGGGTGATCGCGCACACCTCGGTCCACGACGAGCTCGTCGAGCGGCTGCGCACCGCCTACGAGTCGCTCCCGGTCGGGTCGCCCCTGGAGCCGACCACGCTGGTCGGCCCGCTGGTCGACACGACGGCGCGCGACGCGTTCGCCGCGGCGATCGAGCAGGCGCGCGGCGACGGCGGCACGCTGGTCACCGGCGGCGAGGACGCCGGCGTCGAGGGCGGCAGCTACGTCCGGCCGGCGATCGTGACGATGCCGGAGCAGACCGACATCGTCCGCACCGAGACGTTCGCGCCGCTGCTCTACGTGCTCCCGTACGACGACCTCGACGAGGCGATCGCGCTGCACAACGACGTCGCGCAGGGGCTGTCCTCGTCGATCTTCACGCTCGACGTCCGGGAGGCCGAGCGGTTCGTGTCGGCCACCGGCTCGGACTGCGGCATCGCCAACGTCAACATCGGCCCGTCGGGGGCGGAGATCGGCGGCGCGTTCGGCGGCGAGAAGGACACCGGCGGCGGCCGGGAGTCGGGGTCGGACGCCTGGAAGTCGTACATGCGGCGCGCCACCAACACCGTCAACTACGGCACCGACCTGCCCCTCGCGCAGGGAGTCGAGTTCCTCTGACAGGTAGGTTCTGAGGCATGGCATCTGCTCCCTGGATCGACCAGGACCACATCCGCTTCATGCTCGAGAAGTGCGAGACCTGGGCAGTCGTCGGGCTGTCCGGCAACCCGCACCGCACGGCGTTCCGGATCGCCGAGTTCCTGCAGGCCAAGGGCAAGCGCATCGTCCCGATCCACCCCGACGCGCCGACCGTGCTCGAGCAGCGGGGCTACGCGACCCTCGCCGACGTGCCGTTCGCCATCGTCGTGGTCGACGTGTTCCGGCGCTCCGAGGCGGCCGGCGAGTTCGCCGCCCAGGCGGTCGCCGTCGGCGCCAAGGGCGTGTGGTTCCAGCTCGGGGTGGTCGACCACGACGCGTTCCGCCGTACGACGGAGGCCGGCGTGCCGATGGTGATGGACACCTGCCCGAAGATCGAGTGGCCGCGATCGGACTGGGAGCGGTGAGCGCCCCGGAGACCCGTCGCGACGACATCGTCGAGACGCTGCACGGGCAACCGGTCGCCGACCCGTACCGCTGGCTCGAGGACCCCGACTCCGAGGAGACCCGCGCCTGGGTGCGTGCGCAGAACGCGCACACCCGCGAGCACCTCGACGCGCTCGGCTCCCGCGGCTGGTTCGGCGAGACCATGGACGCGATCGTGCGGCGCTCGCGGGCCGGCACCCCCGACCGGGTCGCCGGCCGCTACCTGGTCACCCGCAGCGACGGCAGCCGGCAGCAGGCCACGCTGTGGGTCGCCGACACCCTCGAGGAGCTGGTCGCCGGCGGGCGGCTGCTGCTCGACCCGAACACCTTCTCCGACGACGGCACCTCGTCGCTGTCCGGCTACACCGCGAGCAGGGACGACCGCTGGCTGACCTACCTGGTCAGCGACGGTGGCAGCGACTGGCAGAGCATCCACCGGCTCGACCTGACCACCGGCGAGCACGCCGACGAGGTGCTCACCAAGGTGAAGTTCAGCGAGGCGACCTGGCTGCCCGACCACGCGTCGTACCTGTACAACCACTACCCCACCGAGGGCGCCGGCGTCGGCACCGAGACCGCGGCGCTGCCGGTGCCGCAGCTGCGGGTGCACCGGCTGGACACCCCGCAGGACGACGACGAGGTGCTGCTCGAGCTGCCCGAGGACCCGAGCCTGTCCGCGTGGCCGACGCTGTCGCACGACGGCCGCTGGCTCGCGGTCACCATCCACCGCGGCACGTCGGAGAAGAACCGGCTCTGGCTCTACCCGGTCAGCACCGACGACGGCGTGTCCCGGATCGGCGAGCCGCTCGCGGTCGTCGACGAGGAGTACGCCGCCTGGGAGCCGGTCCGCTTCGACGGCGACGACCTGCTGGTGCGCACCGACCACGAGGCGCCCCGCGGCCGGGTGGTGCGGATGGGGCTGGACCTGTTCGCCGACACCGGCCGGTTCACGCTCACCGACGTGGTGCCCGAGCGTGCCGAGACGCTGCGGCACGCGCAGGCGGTCGGCGACGAGGTGCTGACGCTGCACCTGGTCGACGCACAGCCCCGGCTCACCCGGTTCTCGCTGGCCGGCGAGGAGACCGGTGTGCTCGGCGTCGAGGGCGGGCAGGTGCTCGAGCTCAACGGCGACGAGGGCGAGGACGAGGTGTTCGCCGGGGTGTCCACGGTGACCACCCCGAGCCGGTCCTACCGCGTCGACCTGACCTCCGGCGAGGTCACCGAGGTCACCGGCCTGGAGCCCGAGGGCGGCAGCGGCTGGGTCGCCCCCGAGGTGGTCAGCGAACGCCGACGGGCGACCAGCACGGACGGCACCGAGGTCCCGTACTTCCTGGTGCACCGCGCCGACGTACCCCTCGTCGGGCCGCGGCCGACCCTGCTCTACGGCTACGGCGGCTACAACATCCCGGAGCTCGCGCAGTACCGCCCGGCGTTCGCGGGCTGGCTGGCCGCCGGTGGCGTGCTGGTGATCGCCAACCTGCGCGGCGGCGGCGAGTACGGCGCCGAGTGGCACGACGCGGGCCGGCTGCAGCGCAAGCAGAACGTCTTCGACGACTTCGCCGCGGTCGCCGAGCACCTCGTCGCCGAGGGCGTCAGCACGCCCGGGCAGGTCGCGGTGTACGGCGGCAGCAACGGCGGCCTGCTGGTCGCGGCGACGCTGCTGCAGCATCCCGACCTGGTCGGCGCCGCGCTGGCGTCGGTGCCGGTGACCGACATGCTGCGGTTCCACCTGTTCACGGTGGGCCGGGCCTGGTTCTCCGACTTCGGCTCGCCGGAGGACCCGGAGATGTTCCCGACGCTGCTCGCGTACTCGCCGCTGCACAACGTCAGCAAGGGCACGGCGTACCCGCCCACGCTGGTGCTCACCGGCGACCACGACGACCGGGTGGTGCCCGCGCACTCCTACAAGTTCACCGCCGAGCTGCAGCACGCCCAGGGCGGCGACGCCCCGGTGCTGGCCCGCATCGAGACGTCCACCGGGCACAGCGTCGGCAAGCCGCTGCGAGTGGTCGCCGCCGAGACCGCCGACCTGCTCGCGTTCGCGGCCGAGCACACCGGCCTGGTGCCCGCCGCTGGTTGAGGTGCGAGCGAAGCGAGCCTCGCAGCCGGCGGACGCCTAGAAGCCGACGCTGCGGTCCGCCTGGGTCCGCACGGCCTTGCCCTTCTCGCGGGCGGCGTCGCGCAGGGACGCCTGGAAGTCGACCATCTTCTGCCGCAGGCCCTCGTCGGAGGCGGCCAGGATCCGGACGGCGAGCAGGCCGGCGTTGCGGGCGTTGCCGACCGCGACCGTGGCCACCGGGACCCCGGCCGGCATCTGCACGATGGAGAGCAGGGAGTCCATGCCGTCGAGGTAGCGCAGCGCGACCGGCACGCCGATCACCGGCAGCGGGGTCACCGCGGCGAGCATGCCCGGCAGGTGCGCGGCCCCGCCGGCGCCGGCGATGATCGCCTGCAGCCCCCGGCCCGCGGCGTCCTTGCCGTAGGCCAGCATCTCGTCGGGCATCCGGTGCGCCGAGACGACGTCGGCCTCGTAGCCGACCTCGAACTCCGCGAGCGCCTCGGCGGCCGCCTTCATCGTCGGCCAGTCGGAGTCCGAGCCCATCACGATGCCGACACGGGGCTGGTCGCTCATTCGCTCTCCATTCCGAGGTCGCCGCGGAACCACGCGGCCGCGTGCAGCGCGCGTTCGCGGACGTCGTCCAGGTCGTCGCCGTACGCCGTCACGTGGCCGACCTTGCGGCCGGGCTTCACGTCCTTGCCGTAGAGGTGCACCTTCAGCCGCGGGTCGCGGGCGAGCACGTGCGGGAAGCCGCCGTACAGGTCCTCGGACAGCGCGCCGTGGTCGCCGCCGAGGATGTTCACCATCACCGTCCACGGCGCGCGGGCCGCGGGCGACCCGAGCGGCAGGTCGAGCACCGCGCGCAGGTGGTTCTCGAACTGACCGGTCTCCGCGCCGTCCATGCTCCAGTGCCCGGTGTTGTGCGGACGCATCGCCAGCTCGTTGACCAGCACCCGGCCGTCGGCGGTCTCGAACAACTCCACCGCCAGGATCCCGACGACGTCGAGCGCGGCGGCGACCTTCATCGCGATCCGCTGGGCGGCCACCCCGAGCTCCGGGTCGAGGTCGGGTGCCGGCGCGGTGACCTCCCAGCAGACGCCGTCGCGCTGCACCGACTCGACCACCGGGTACGCCGCGACCTGGCCGGACGGCGACCGGGCGACGAGCGCGGAGAGCTCCCGGCGGAAGTCGACCTTCTCCTCGGCGAGGATCCGCACGCCGGTGGACGAGGCGACCGCGAACGCGTCCTCGCACTCGGCGGCGGACCCGACCACCCACACGCCCTTGCCGTCGTAGCCGCCGCGCGAGGTCTTCAGCACCACCGGGAAGCCACCGACGGACGCGGCGAACGCCTCGGCCTCCCCGGGGGTGGTGACCACCCGGTGCCGCGGGCAGGGTACGTCGAGCCGGGTGAGCCGGGCGCGCATCACGATCTTGTCCTGGGCGTGCACCAGCGCGGCGGGGCCGGGACGGCAGGCGTGCCCCTCGGCGGTCAGCGTCTCCAGGTGCTCGGTGGGGACGTGCTCGTGGTCGAAGGTGACCACGGCGCACCCCTCGACGGCCTCGCGCAGCACGGACAGGTCGCGGTAGTCGCCGACGACGGTGTCCCGCACCACCTGCGCGGCGGAGACGTCGGGTCCCTCGGCGAGCAGCCGGATCGGAACCCCGAGCGACACGGCGGCCTGCGCCGTCATCCGGGCGAGCTGGCCGCCGCCGATGACGGCGAGGACAGGGGTGGACGACGCCGCGCTGCTCACGCGACGAGCGTATCGAGCGGGCCGCGGCGGTCGCGGCGTGGGCTCAGGCGGTGGCGGCGGACTGCTGCGGAGCGGCGGCCGGCAGGTCGCCGTACACCGGCGGGGTGACCTCGAACCGCAGCCCGCGGCCGCGGATCGTGGTGATCAGGGTGGGCCGGCGGGTGTCGTCGCCGAGCTTCTTGCGGACCCAGCCCAGGTGCACGTCGATGGTCTTCGCCGACGTCCAGAACGTCGTCTGCCACACGTCGCGCATCAGCTCCTCGCGGGTGACGATCTCACCCGGCCGGCTGATCAGGGCCTGCAGCAGGTCGAACTCCTTGTTGGACAGGCGAATCTCCACGCCGTCACGCCACACGCGGCGCGCCTGCGCGTCCAGGTCAACCCCCTGCACACTCATCATGTTGATGAGCGTAAAGGGACAAAACGGACACCGCCGGGGGAATTCAGAGATTGGCCCGGAATGACTACGGCATGGTCTAGTCATTCCGGCCGGACACCTGCCCATCAGGCGGAGAACGGCTCAGGCGCGGCGCACCGCGACCGGCTCCACCACCCCGAAGCCGCGCAGCGGACGCGGTGGCAGCGACCGGGTCTCGAACCGGTCCGGCAGCAGCGCCGCGGTGGCCGGGTCGGTGAGCACCCGGTTGCGCCGGGCCACCGCGGTGAGCCGGGCGGCCAGGTTCACCGGCGGGCCGAACACGTCGCCGAGCCGCATCACCACCGACCCGCTCGCCAGCCCCACGCGTACGTCGGGCAGCCGGTTGTCGCGGCCGATCACGTCGACGATGCCGAGCGCGGTCTCCATCCCGCGGACCGGGTCCTCGGCGATGAACAGCACCGAGTCGCCCAGGGTCTTGATCACCCGGCCGTGCTGGGCGGCCACCACGTCCTGGCAGCGGGACTCGAAGACCTCGACCAGGTCGCCGATCCGGTCCTCGCGCATCTGGTTGGAGAGCGCGGTGAACTGCACCAGGTCGGCGAAGCCGACGGTGACCTGGGTCGTGTGCAGGTTCTCGTCGGCCGCTCCGAGCGCCTCCACCCGCGCGACCGCGGCCGCCAGGTGCCGCCGCCAGGCGTAGATCAGCAGCTCCTCGAACGGGACCCCGACCTCCTCGGCGAGCCGCAGCGCGCTGCCGATCCGGCTGCCGGTGGCCTGGTCGCCGGCCTCGAGCTCCTCGACCCGCCCGGACAGGGTGGCCACCTCCCAGTCCGCGAGCCGGGCCATCGTCTGGCCCACCGCCCGGGTGAGCTGCACGGCGGTGTCGAAGTCGATCGCGCCCTTGTGCACCGCGCCGACCAGGGTGCCGAGCGCGGCGCGGTCGGCCTCGGTGAACGCGGCCTCCTCGCCGGCGTCGGGGAACCCCAGCGCGCGCCACAGCCGCCGGGCCTCCTGCGGGGAGACCCCGACCTCGGCGGCGACGTCCTCGCTGGTGAGCCCGGGAGAGCCCCCCAGGATCGCGCTCTCGAGCTGGCTGCCGCTGAACCGGCGCTGGTCTCGGTCAGGTTCCGTCATCGATACGGCGCTCTCCCCAGCCCCGTTCGTGGTGGTCGGTGTGCGAGAACAACAGCTCGCTCAGCTCGAGGTGCACCCGCTCGACGTGCGGGATGTCGTGCAGCCGCACCCGGCCCTGCTCGCTCGCGTCGGAGATCACCAGGGTGCCGCAGCCCAGGAGCCGGTCCACCAACCCGTGCTCGTAGGCCACGTCGCTGATCCGCGGCACCGGGATGTCGTGGCCCCGACGGTTCAGGATGCCGGTGCGGGTGATCAGCCGCCGGTTGGTGATCGTGTACGTCGTGGTGAGCCACGAGAAGAACGCCCGCAGCACCCAGATGCACGCCGCCACGAAGGCGATCGCCCAGATGATCGCCACCAGCAGCGGCTGCGCCTTCCCGGCCCGGCCGGTGAACGAGGTCGCGTAGCCGGCGACCCCGGCGATCAGGATCAGCACCACGGCCGGCCACAGCAGCGCCTTCACGTGCGTGCGCGTCGACACGACGACGTGCTCGTCCTCGTTCAGGAGCCTGCGTGAGATGGCCACGGAGTGGAGTCTAGGGACCTCACCCAGCCCGGACGTGGACGACGTCGCCCGCACCGAGCGCGTGCACCGTGGTGCCGTCGTCGACCAGCAGCCGGCCGTCGTCGTCCACGTCGACCGCATGGCCCTCCACCCGGGCGCCTCCGGGCAGGTCCACCGCGACGCGGCGGCCGACCGTGGCGGCGTACCCGAGGTAGGCGGCACGGGGCGAGCCGCCCGCCCGCCACACGTCGAGGTGCCGGACCAGCGCGAGCAGCACCTCGGCGGCCAGCAGGGTGCGGTCGGTGGTCGCGGCCCCCTCCAGGGCCAGCGAGGTCGCGGTCGGCACCGGCAGCTCGTCCTGGGTCAGCGTGGTGTTCAGCCCGACGCCGACCACGGCGGCCGGTCCCGCGGCGGTGTCCGCCAGCTCGACCAGGATGCCCGCGACCTTGCGCTCGCCGACCAGCACGTCGTTGGGCCACTTGAGCGTGGCCGGCACCTCCGCCGTACCCCGCAGCGCGTCCGCCACCGCCGACCCGGTGACCAGCGGGAGCCACGGCCACCGGCCCAGCGGCACCTCGGCGCGCACCAGCACCGAGAAGGTCAGCGCGGAGCGCGCCGGCGTGACCCAGGTGCGGCCCAGCCGGCCGCGCCCCGCGGTCTGGTGCTCGGACAGCAGCTCCAGGCCGGGCTCCTCTCCCGCCCGGGCCAGCACGTCGGCGTTCGTCGACGGCGACTCGGCGCTCACCTCCACCCGCCACGGGGTCCCGGTCAGGCGGCTGCGCAGGGCGTCGAGGTCGAGCGGCGGGCGGCTGGGGGTGGCGTGCGACACAGGGACTAGATTGCCCTGCGTGAGCGAAGCAGCGAGCACACCGTCCGACAACAGGCCCGGCGAGGGGACCGAGGTCCCGGCCGACATCGACATCCACACCACCGCGGGCAAGGGCAGCGACCTGGCCAGACGGCTCGAGGAGGCGGTGCACGCCGGCTCCGCGCGGGCGATCGAGAAGCAGCACGCCAAGGGCAAGAAGACCGCCCGCGAGCGGGTCCTCGAGCTGCTCGACGAGGGGTCGTTCATCGAGCTCGACGAGCTCGCGCGGCACCGGTCGACGGCGTTCGGCATGGAGCGCAACCGCCCGTACGGCGACGGCGTGGTGACCGGCTACGGCACCATCGACGGCCGGCAGGTGTGCGTGTTCGCGCAGGACTTCACGGTCTTCGGCGGCTCGCTCGGCCAGGTGTTCGGCGAGAAGATCGTCAAGGTCATGGACCTGGCCATGAAGACCGGCTGCCCGATCATCGGCATCAACGACTCCGGCGGCGCGCGGATCCAGGAGGGCGTCGTCTCGCTCGGCCTGTACGGCGAGATCTTCCGCCGCAACGTGCACGCCTCCGGGGTGATCCCGCAGATCTCGCTGATCATGGGCCCCTGCGCCGGAGGCGCGGTGTACTCCCCCGCGGTCACCGACTTCACGGTGATGGTCGACCAGACCTCGCACATGTTCATCACCGGCCCCGACGTGATCAAGACGGTCACCGGCGAGGACGTCTCGATGGAGGACCTCGGCGGCGCCCGCTCGCACAACTCCAAGTCCGGCAACGCGCACTACATGGGCAGCGACGAGTCCGACGCGATCGACTACGTCAAGGCGCTGATCTCCTACCTGCCGCAGAACAACCTCGACGAGGTGCCCTCGTTCGACGAGGTCGTCGAGGACGAGGTGACCGACGAGGACCGTGAGCTCGACACGCTGATCCCGGACTCCCCGAACCAGCCCTACGACATGCACACCGTCATCGAGTCGGTCGTCGACGACGGCGAGTTCCTCGAGGTGCAGGCGATGTTCGCGCCGAACATCGTGGTCGGCTTCGGCCGCGTCGAGGGCCGCTCGGTGGGCGTGGTCGCGAACCAGCCGATGCAGTTCGCCGGCACGCTCGACATCGACGCCAGCGAGAAGGCGGCCCGGTTCGTGCGCACCTGCGACGCCTTCAACGTGCCGGTGCTGACCTTCGTCGACGTACCCGGCTTCCTGCCCGGCACCGACCAGGAGTGGAACGGCATCATCCGCCGCGGCGCCAAGCTGATCTACGCCTACGCCGAGGCCACCGTCCCGCTGGTCACGGTGATCACCCGCAAGGCGTACGGCGGCGCCTACGACGTGATGGGCTCCAAGCACCTCGGCGCCGACATCAACCTCGCCTGGCCCACCGCGCAGATCGCGGTGATGGGCGCCCAGGGCGCGGTGAACATCCTGTACCGCTCCGAGCTCAAGGAGGCGTCCGACGCCGACGCCGAGCGCGCCCGGCTCACCCAGGAGTACGACGACCACCTCGCCAACCCCTACCTCGCCGCCGAGCGCGGCTACGTCGACGCCGTCATCCACCCCCACGAGACCCGCGTCGAGATCGTCCGCGCCCTGCGCCTGCTGCGCACCAAGCGGGAGACCCTCCCACCCAAGAAGCACGGGAACATCCCGCTGTGAACGGGCCCGAGCGAAGCGAGCGGCCCGTGAGCAGCGGGGTGCGGAGCCGAGCAGGAAGGTGACGACGTGAGCGGAAGCGACGACGCCGCGGAGCCCCAACGCCCGCCCCTCTTCGTGATCAACGGCGACGCCACGCCGGAGGAGATCGCGGCGCTGACGGCGGTGCTCCAGGGACTCGCGGCGGCCGGCGCGGAGCCGCCGGCGCGTCCGGCCCGGTCGGAGTGGGCGCACCCGCGCCGCTCGCTCCGCACCCCGCTGCCGCACGGCGCGGGGGGCTGGCGGGCCTCGTCGCTGCCCTGATGCCCGACGACGACCTGCGGGCCGCCAAGGAGCGCGGCTGGCGGGAGCTGGCGCCGGTCGACGAGGCGCTGCGGCGCGGCGAGATCGACGAGGACGAGTGGCACCGCCGGGTGCTCGCGATCGTGGAGCCGGCCTACCTGTCCGCGACCACCCCGCGGGGCGGCTCCGGGCACGGCGGCGACGCGGCCCGCTGGGAGCACGCTCGCCGGGTTCTGCTCGTCGCGGTCGACCGCGACGGCACCTTCCTCGATGTCGGCTGCGCGAACGGCCTGCTGATGGAGTCCGTCGAGGCGTGGGCGGCCGAGGACGGCCGCCGGGTCACGGCGTGCGGCGTGGAGATCTCGGCGCCCCTCGCCGACCTGGCACGCTCGCGGCTGCCCGGCCACGCCGACCGGATCTGGGCCGCGAACGCCGCGCTGTGGGAGCCGCCGCGGCGGTTCACGTTCGTGCGCACCGGTCCGGACTACGTCCCGGCCGGCCGGCTCGGCGGCTACCTGCTGCACCTGCTCGACGCCTGCGTCGAGCCCGGCGGCCGGCTGGTGCTCGGCACCTACAACGAGGAGCACGACGCGGACGCCGTCGCCGAGGCGGTCGCGGCGGCCGGGCTCCGGATCGCCGGCCGGGCGAGCCGGGAGCACCGGCACCCGGCACTGCGCTACAAGGTGCTCTGGATCGACGCGGACTGACCGAAGCCGGGCGCCGGGAGTCCGGCCTCGCGCAGCCCCCACCACACCTGCAGCCCCGCGGCCACGACCAGCCCGAGGAGCAGCGCGTTGCGGCCGGCCAGCGCGGCGCCGTACAGCGGGAGCGGGCCGATGCCGTTGACGATGTCGGTGTACCCCCAGGGAAACACCACCTGCGTGAGCAGCATCGCGACCAGCAGGCCGGCCGTCCACAGGCGCAGCGCGCGATGGTCGGCCACCACCAGGCCGGCGGCGGCGACCGGCAGCACCCAGAGCAGGTACTGCGGGCTGAGCACCTTGCTGACCACCACGTAGCCGGTGACCGATGCCAGCAGCAGCCACACCGTGGTGCGCGTGTCGACGTCGACGCCGCGCCGGGCCAGCACCAGCAGCCCGGACCAGGCGGCGAGCAGGCCGACGACGTACGCCGCCGCGGCGAACGTGCTGACCGCGACGAGCGCGGACACCCCGGGGCCGGTGATCTCGTAGGAGCGGCTGGCCGCGAACACCACCTGCCAGCCGCCGCGCACCAGCGACCAGGCCGCCACCACCGGTGTCGCCGGCACCGACTCGATCTGCAGCCCCCGGTCGGCCTGGTAGGCCAGCGGCGAGAACAGCCGGGCCGGGCCTGCGGCGACCAGGCTGGCCACCGCCAGCACCAGGCCGGTGGCGCCGACGGCGACCAGCACCCGGCGACGGGTGCGCGCCACGCCGAGCAGGGCCGGCACCAGCACCACCGGCCACAGCTTCGCGCCGGCCGCGAGCGCGAGCACCACCCCCGACGCGGCGGGCCGCCGGCCGAGAAGCAGCACCGCGACCCCGACCAGCACCCCGGGCAGCAGGTCGAAGCGGGCCAGCGCGGTGACCCCCAGCAGCGGGACGCCGAGCACCCACACCGTCGCCGGCAGCAGCGACCGGCCGCGGGCCGACCACCACAGCAGCACAGCGAAGCCGAGGTCGGTGGCGAGGCCGAGCCCGAACAGCAGGTTCTGGTACTGCGCCGGGTCGCCCAGAACCGACGCCACGACGTACGGGACCGCCAGCGCCCACACGCCGGGGACCGGGTACTCGACCAGGGTGTGGTCGAGCCCCGCGTCACCGAGCGCGTGGACGCTGGCGAAGTAGTAGCCGACGTCGCCGGTCACCCACTCCTGCGAGTGGTGCAGCAGCCAGAGCATCCAGGCCCGGGTCGCCAGCCAGATGACCGCCAGCGCCGCCAGCCTCATGCCTCCGACGCTACCGACCCCTGGATACGGCGGGGGGCGAAGAAGGCGGCGACGACCGCGACCGCGACGGCGACGGCGCCGAACAGCAGGGCCGGCCCGATCGCGCCGGTGTAGCCGGTCGGGGTCAGCTCACCGCCGTAGCCCTGGAACACCGCGGTCAGTCCGGCCACGCCCAGCGCGACGCCGAACTCGCGGATGGTGGCGTTGGCCGAGCTCGCGGTGCCGAAGTCGGACTCCGGCAGCCCGTCGAGGACGGCGGTCGAGCTGGGCGCGAAGGTGAGCCCCATCCCGACGCCGGCCAGCACCAGCGGCACCACGAAGGCGGAGTACGGCGACCCGGCCTCGGTCACCACCGCGAACCAGACCAGCGCCGTGACCTGCAGGCTCAGCCCGACCAGCAGCAGGTGGCGGATGCCGACCCGCGGGGCCAGCGCGCCGGCGATCGGGGCGACCACCATCGGCGCCGCGGTCCACGGCAGCGTGCGCAGGCCGGCCTCGAAGGGCGAGTAGCCCTGCACGATCTGCAGGTTCTGGGCGAGCAGGAACACCGCGCCGAACATCCCGATCGTGAACGTCAGGCCGATCACGTTGGCGGTGGAGAAGCCGCGCGAGGAGAACAGCCGCAGCGGCAGCACCGCGTCGGCGCGCCGCCGGGCGTGCACGACGTACGCCGGGAGGAGCAGCGTCGCGACCACCAGCGGGACCAGCACGCCGGCGGAGGTCCAGCCGTCGTCGTTGCCGTGCACGATGCCCCAGATGCCGAGGAACACCGCACCGCCGAGCATCAGCGTGCCGCGCAGGTCGACGCGCACCACGCGGCCGTAGGACTCGGCGACGGCGTACCGCAGCAGCGGCAGCGCGACCAGCGCGACCGGCACGTTCAGCCAGAAGATCGCCTGCCAGCTGACCCCCTCGACGACGGCGCCGCCGATGACCGGGCCGAGCGCGACCCCGAGCCCGGAGACGCCGCCCCAGATCCCGATGGCGGCGGGACGCAGCCGCGCCGGCACCGACACTGCCAGCAGGGTCAGGGACAGCGGCATCACCGCGGCGGCACCGAAGCCCTGCACGGCGCGGGCCGCGATCAGCGCGCCGGCGCTGGTGCTGAGCGCGGAGGCGATCGAGGCCAGCGTGAACACGGTGAGCCCGGCGATCATCACCCGGCGCCGGCCGAGCCGGTCGCCCAGGGTGGCGGCGGGGAGCATGAACGTCGCGAACGCCAGCGTGTACGCGTTGACGAACCAGGCGAGCTGGTCCACGGAGGCGCCGAGGTCGGCGCGGATGACCGGCAGCGCGCTGGTCATCACCAGGTTGTCGAGCGTCGCCATGAACATCGGCAGCGAGGCGGCGACGACGGCGAGCCAGACCGGGACGGCGCGGCGGCGGGGCGGGACGGCGGCCGGTACCGGCGGCGGGAGAGCGGTGGTGGTGGACATCTCGGGACCCCTCGGTGCAGGAAGGCATTGAATGATTACTTCGATCCACGACTCTAAGTAATCGAGTGATAACATGTCAACCATGACCGCGAAGAGGACCCGGATGAGCGCCGAGGACCGCCGCGAGCAGGTGCTCGAGGCGGCCACCCGCGCCTTCGCGCGCACCGGCTACGCCGGCACCAGCACCGACGCGGTGGCACGCGAGGCGGGGGTCTCCCAGCCGTACGTGGTGCGGATGTTCGGCACCAAGCTCGAGCTGTTCCTGGCGGTCTTCGAGGGCGCCACCGACCGGATCAAGGCGGCGTTCCGGGCGGTGCTCGACGCCGGTCCGTTCGACCCCGAGGACGACGACGACTGGGCCCGGCTGGGCGCGGCGTACACCGAGCTGCTCACCGACCGCGACTTCCTGCTGGTGATGATGCACGGCTTCGCGGCGGGCGGCGACGAGGCGATCGGCCGGCTCGGGCGGCGGTGCATGGGCGAGATCTTCGAGATCGTCCGCGGCACCGGCTGCACGGCCGAGCAGGCGACCGAGTTCGTGTCCCAGGGGATGCTGCTCAACGTGCTGCTCGCGATGCGCGCACCGGACCACCCCGAGGACAGCCAGGCGCTCGCCGACATGGCCGGCTGCGCGTTCGGCGAGGAGGGTCTCGCGGCGGTCGCCGACGCCTCCTGACGGGCCCGGAATATGCCCGCGACGACCGTCCCCGGCCGCGGCTAGGGTCGGGCAGGTGACCACCGACTCCCCCTCCCCCGAGCGTCCCGTCGACGCCGTCGCGGACCGCTACGTCGACGACTACGCCGCCCTCGACCCGATCGCCGCCACCTACTTCGGCATCCCCGGGCGCGAGCACCTGCTGACCGACCTCTCCCCCGACGGGTTCGCCGAGCGCGAGCGGCTCACCCGCGCCGCGCTCGCGGCCGCCCGCGCCGCCACCCCGGCCGACGAGCGCGAGCAGGTCGCCCAGGAGTCCTTCCTCGAGCGGCTCGGCCTCGAGGTGGAGATGTACGACGCCCGGGTGCCGCAGTCGCAGGTGTCGGTGCTGTCCAGCGGCCTCCACGAGGTCCGCTCGGTGTTCGACCTGATGGACACCGAGGGCGAGGAGGCCTGGACGAACATCGACGCACGGCTGGCCGCGATCCCGGCGGCCGTCGACGGCTACCGGGCCACCCTGCAGGAGTCCGCCGACGCCGGCCTGGTCTCGGCGAAGCGGCAGCTGCGCGAGGTGGCCGCCCAGGTCCGGCAGTGGACCGGCCAGGAGGGCACCGGCAACTTCTTCCTCGAGCTGGTCGCCGGGGGCGACGTCGACGGGCTGCGCGGCCGGCTCGAGCAGCACGCCCGCGAGGCCAGCGACGCGGTGGCCGCGTTCGGCCGGTGGCTCGAGGACGACCTCGGCCCGCGCGGCCGCGACACCGACGCGGTCGGCCGCGAGCACTACGCACTGCACTCGAGGTACTTCCTCGGCGCCGCCGTCGACCTCGACGAGACCTACGCCTGGGGCTGGCAGGAGCTCAGGCGCATCGAGGACGAGATGGCCCGCGTCGCCGACAAGATCGCCCCCGGCGGGTCGGTCGACGACGCGGTGGCCGCGCTCGACGCCGACCCGGCGCGGAAGATCCAGGGCAAGGAGACCTTCCGCGAGTGGATGCAGGACCTGGCCACCCGCACCCTCGAGGACATGGCGGACACCCACTTCGACATCCCGGAGCCGATCCGCCGCATCGAGTGCTGCATCGCCCCGACCACCGACGGCGGCATCTACTACACCGGCCCGAGCGAGGACTTCAGCCGCCCCGGCCGGATGTGGTGGGCGGTGCCGGAGGGCATCGACTCGTTCGACACCTGGCGCGAGGTCACCACGGTGTTCCACGAGGGGGTGCCGGGCCACCACCTGCAGGTCGCCCAGACGGCGTACCGCAAGGAGGTGCTGAACCGCTGGCAGCGGCTGATGTGCTGGGTCTCCGGGCACGGCGAGGGCTGGGCGCTGTACGCCGAGCGGCTGATGGACGACCTCGGCTACCTCGCCGACCCGGGCGACAAGCTCGGGATGCTCGACGCGCAGGGCTTCCGGGCGGCCCGGGTGGTCGTCGACATCGGCATGCACAACGAGCTGGAGATCCCGGCCGACAACCCGTTCGGCTTCCACCCGGGCGAGACCTGGACCCCCGAGCTCGGGCTGGAGTTCATGCGCGCGCACTGCCGGATGGAGGACGCGTTCATCCGGTTCGAGGTGAACCGCTACCTCGGCTGGCCGGGCCAGGCTCCGTCGTACAAGGTCGGCGAGCGCATCTGGCTGCAGGCCCGCGAGGACGCCCGGGCCCGGCTGGGCAGCGGTTTCGACCTGAAGGCGTTCCACCGCGCCGCGCTCGACCTCGGCTCGATCGGCCTCGACCCGCTGCAGGCGGCGCTCGCGCGGATCTCGTGACCGGGCTGGTGCTGGCGTCGGCGTCGCCGGCGCGGCTGGCCACGCTGCGCGCCGCGGGCGTCGAGCCCGAGGTCGTCGTGTCCGGGGTCGACGAGTCGCTGCTCGTCGACCCCGACCCGGCGTCGTACGCCGCCGGGCTGGCCGGGCTCAAGGCGCACGCGGTCGCCGAGCGGCTCGGGCGCGACGCGGGCTGGGTGCTCGGCTGCGACTCGGTGCTGGCCCTCGACGGCGAGATCCTCGGCAAGCCCGAGGACGCCTCCGACGCGGTCGCGCGGTGGCGGCGGATGCGCGGCCGCACCGGCGTGCTGCACACCGGCCACTGCCTGGTCGACCTCGCCACCGGCCGCGAGGTGCTCCGCCCGGCGGCTACCACCGTGCACTTCGCCGCCGTCACCGACGCCGAGATCGAGGCCTACGTCGGCACCGGCGAGCCGCTCCAGGTGGCCGGCGCGTTCACCGTCGACGGCCTCGGCGGCCCGTTCGTGACCGGCATCGAGGGCGACCACCACAACGTGGTCGGCCTCAGCCTGCCGGTGCTCCGGGAGATGTTCGCCGACCTCGGGGTGCGCTGGACCGACCTCTGGCCCCGGTGACGGGCCGGCTCAGCGACGGGCGGAGGCGGCCAGGTCGGGGTGCCGGTCGGGCGACCCGGTCACCGGGAAGATGAACCGGCGGATCGCCCAGAACCGGGCGAGGGTGCCCAGGCCGAGCCCGATCACGTTCGCCGCGATGTTGTCTGCGACCGGGTCGGCGCGACCGAGCACGTAGCGGGTGAACGCCAGGCAGGCCAGCGGGATCACCATCGAGACCAGGTTGATCACGAAGAACGACAGCCGGCCACCCGCGACGCCGACCGCCTCCCGGTGCCGGAACGCCCAGGACCGGCTGCCGCGGTAGCTGACCAGCATGCCCACGGTGTTCGCGATCACGAACGCCACCAGCGGCTGTTCGTGCATCACGCCGGGGCTGCCGACGTACCCGTGCACCAGCCCGTTGAAGATCACCAGCGCGACAACCGTCGCCACCCCACCCACGGTGAGGAACTTGGCGGCCTCGGAGGCGAGGCGCTGGAGACGACGGCCCACGACGGCGAAGCGTAACCCGGGAGGGTTCTATTCCTGGGAGCCGACGCCCGGCAACGAGTGGACCGTCACTCGACGGGCAGGCCCCGTCCGCGCGCGATCAGCATCCGCTGCACCTCGGAGGTGCCCTCGCCGATCTCGAGCACCTTGGCGTCGCGGTAGAAGCGGGCCACCGGGTACTCCTCCATGAACCCGTAGCCGCCGAACACCTGGGTGGCGATCCGGGTCGCGGTCACCGCGGACTCGGTGGCGTGCAGCTTCGCGATCGCGGCGGCCTGCTTGAACTCCCTCATCGGCCGGCCGGCGTCCTTCATCGCGGCGGCCCGGTAGGTCAGCATCCGGGCGGCCTCGAGCATCACCTCGAGGTCGGCGATCTGGAAGGCGACGCCCTGCTTGGCGCCGATGGGGACGCCGAAGGTGGTGCGCTCGCCGGCGTACTGCACCGACAGGTCGAGGCAGGCCTGGATGCAGCCGACCGCGAGCGCCGCGATGGCCACCCGGCCGTCGTCGAGCGTGGCCAGGAACTGCGCGAAGCCGCGGCCGCGCGCGCCGAGCAGGTTCGCCTCGGGCACCCGGGCGTCGGTGAACGTCAGCGGGTGCGTGTCGGAGGCGTGCCAGCCGAGCTTGTCGTACGCCGGCTCGGCGGTGAACCCGGGCGTGCCCGACGGCACGATGATCGTGGAGACCTCGGCCTTCCCGTCCTCGCGGGTGCCGGTGCGCGCGGTGACGGTGACCAGCGAGGTGATGTCGGAGCCGGAGTTGGTGATGAACTGCTTGGCGCCGTTGACCACCCACTGGCCGTCGACGAGCTCGGCCTTGGTCTTGGTGGCGCCGGCGTCGGAGCCCGCGCCCGGCTCGGTGAGCCCGAACCCGGCGAGCGTGCGCCCGGCGACCAGGTCGGGCAGCCACCGCTGCTTCTGCTCCTCGGTGCCGAAGGTGAGGATCGGGTTGATGCCGAGGCCGACGGCGGCCTCCAGCGTGATGCCGAGGGACTGGTCGACGCGGCCGATCTCCTCGATCGCCACGCAGAGAGCGGTGAAGTCCCCGGCGGTGCCCTCGGACGCCATCCCGCCGAACTCCTCCGGCGCGGTCAGCCCCATCAGCCCGAGCTCGCCCATCTGCTGGACGACGTCGGTCGGGAAGTGGTGCTCCTTGTCCCAGCGCGCGGCGTGCGGCGCGATCTGCGACTCGGCGAACTCGCGGACGCTCTTGCGGAACGTCTCGTGCTCGGGCGACAGCTCGAAGGGGGTCATGGTCCGGCTCCCGGGTCTTACGCTTACGTGAACGTAAGCAGGCTAGGACGCTTCCGTAGCGGAAGGGCAAGCGATGCCGGATCACCAGCCACAGCAGACCTGGACCATCTCCGAGCTGGCCGAGGAGTTCGGGGTCACCCTGCGCACCATCCGCCACTACGAGGACGTCGGGCTGCTCTCCCCCGCCCGCCGGGGCAGCCAGCGGGTCTTCGACACCCGGCAGCGGATCCGGCTGCAGCTGGTGCTGCGCGGCAAGCGCCTCGGCTTCTCGCTGCCGGAGATCGCCACCATCGTGAACATGTACGACGAGCAGCCCGGCGAGGCCGGCCAGCTGCACTATCTGCTCGACCAGATCGAGGTCCGTCGCGCCGAGCTCCGGCAGATGCAGCGGGACATCGACGAGACGATGGTCGAGCTGGACCGGGTGGCCCGTCGCTGCCACGAGGACCTGGCCGCGCTCGAAGGTGGTCCCGGATGACCGGTTCGCACCCTTGCCTCGGGGCCGGGACGGGCGGACAGTGGAAAACGCCATGAGCACCGTCCTCCAGCCCCAGGCCCCCGTCCGCCGGTCGGCCCGCGACCGCCGCGCCGAGAAGCGGCGGCTGAGACGGATGGACGCGCTCTCCGGCCGGCTCGCCGAGCTGTACGCGATCCGCGCGCTGCTCCAGGACGCCGCCGTGATCGTGTCCGCCGGCTGGGTGCAGGGGGCCTGGTTCACGGTCGCCGACGCCGGCCGCACGCGCACCGTCACGGCGTACGACCTGAGCGTCGCCGAGACCCGCCCGGTCATCGGCGCCTGCCTGGTCGGCGCGGTCGTGCAGTCCGCCGGCGGGCCGC
The DNA here is from genome assembly GCA_013361955.1 of Nocardioidaceae bacterium. Lineage (GTDB taxonomy): Bacteria > Actinomycetota > Actinomycetes > Propionibacteriales > Nocardioidaceae > Nocardioides_B. The sequence continues at coordinate 2,882 of JABFXA010000320.1, read as the reverse complement.
GCGAGGTGGGCACCCAGCTGGTGCAGCGCTCGCTCGACCTGCTCTGGCACAGCATGCGCGAGGACCCGCGCCGGCCGGTGCGCTGGTGCCCGGGGCCGCGGGTGCGGATGATGCACGTGCTCGAGCTGACCTACTGGAACGACGCCCCGCAGCGGACCGCCGACGAGGTCTCCGCGCTGCTGCGCGACGCGGCGCGCACCGCCGACCTGCAGGCCACCCGCTGCCGCGACGAACGGGCGGTGCTGGCGCGCGCCTGAGGTCGCCCTAGGCTGCCGGGCATGCGCTACGCGATCACGGGAGCAACCGGGTTCGTCGGCGGTGCGCTCGTCCGGCGGCTGCGTGCCGACGGCCACGAGGTGCGGGCCCTGGTCCGCGACCCCGCGCGGGCCGGTGCGCTGGCCGGCCTCGGGGTGCAGACCGTCCCGGGCGACCTCGACGACGCCGCCGGGCTCGACGCGCTCTGCCGCGATGCGGACGGCCTGTTCCACGTGGCCGGCTGGTACAGGCTCGGGCAGCGCGACCCGTCGGTCGGCGACCGGGTGAACGTCGAGGGCACCCGCAGCGCGCTCGCCGCGGCCCGCCGCAACGACGTCGGCCGGGTCGTCCACACGAGCACGCTCGCGGTCAACTCCGACACCCACGGCGCGGTGCCCGACGAGACCTACATGCACCGCGGCCCGTTCACCAGCCACTACGACCGCACCAAGCACGAGGCGCACCGGGTCGCGCTCGGCTTCGCCGCCGACGGGCTCGACGTACGCATCGTCCAGCCGGGGATCGTCTACGGGCCCGGCGACACCGCGCAGACCGGCGAGCTGGTCGCGCAGGTCGCGCGCGGCCGGCGGCCGCAGGTGCCCGCGGGCGGAGGCGGCTGCTGGGCGCACGTCGACGACATCGCCGAGGGGCACCTGCTGGCGATGGACAACGGCGGGGCCGGGGCGTCGTACATGCTCGCCGGACCGCGCTCGACGCTCGCCGACGCGCTCCGCACGGTCGCCCGGATCGCCGGCACCAAGGGCCCGATGGTGCTCCCCGACGGCCTGGTCCGCTCGCTGGCCGGGGTGCTCGGCGTGGTCGGCCGGGTGGTCCCGCTGCCGCCCTGGTACGCCGCCGAGACCCTGAACGCCGGGCTCGCGACGTACTACGGAAGCCCGGCGAAGGCCGAGCGGGAACTGGGCTGGCGGGCCCGCGACCTGGAGACCGGCCTGCGGCAGACCGTGCAGGCCCTGCGCTGACCAGCTGGGTCACATGGTGGCGCCGAGCTGCCAGGGCGTGAACTCCTCCGCCCCGTAGCCGAGCTCCTCGCTCTTGGTGAGCCGGCCGGACGCCACCTCGAGGACCGTCTCGAACACCTCGGCGCCGACCTCCTCGAGGCTGCGCTCGCCGTCGAGGACGGTGCCGCAGTTGACGTCCATGTCCTCGTCCATGCGGGTGAACACGTCGGTGTTGGTGGCCAGCTTGACCGACGGCACCGGCTTCGCGCCGAACGCCGAGCCGCGGCCGGTGGTGAAGCAGACGACGTTCGCGCCGCCCGCGACGATGCCGGTGACCGAGACCGGGTCGTAGCCGGGGGTGTCCATGAACACCAGACCCGGGCCATGCACGCGTTCGGCGTACTCCACGACCTCGGCGAGCGGGGTGCTGCCGCCCTTGGCGACCGCGCCGAGCGACTTCTCCAGGATCGTGGTCAGGCCGCCGGCCTTGTTGCCGGGCGACGGGTTGTTGTCCATCGAGCCGCCGGTCTGGGCCATGTGCCGCTCCCACCACTGGATCCGTTCGGTGAGCCGGTCCGCGACGGCCTGGTCGACCGCGCGGCGGGTGAGCAGATGCTCGGCGCCGTACACCTCGGGGGTCTCCGCGAGCACCGCGGTGCCGCCGTGCCGCACCAGGGTGTCGGCGGCCAGCCCCAGCGCCGGGTTGGCGGTGACCCCGGACCAGCCGTCGCTGCCGCCGCAGTTGAGGCCGAGGACCAGCCGCGAGGCCGGCACGGGCTCCCGGCGGGCCCGGTCGAGGTCCGGGAGGACGTCGCGGACCAGCCCGACGCCGCGCTCCGCGGTCCGCCGGGTGCCGCCGAGGTCCTGGATGGTCAGCGGCAGCACCGGCACCGAGCCGGGCAGCTCGATGCCCCGGGTCAGCGCGTCGATCTCGTTGACCTCGCAGCCCAGGCCGACCACGACCAGCGCCCCGAAGTTGGGGTGCTCGGCGTAGCCGCGGATGGTCCGGCGCAGCACCTCGAGACCCTCGCCGTCGGCGGCCAGGCCGCAGCCGGTGGCGTGGGTGAGCGCGACGACACCGTCGACGTGCGGGTAGTCGTCGAGCAGCCCGGACCAGGTGACCTGGTCGGCGATCCGGCGCGCGGTGGTGGCCGAGCAGTTCACGGTGGTGAGCACGCCGACGTAGTTGCGCGTCGCGACCCGCCCGTCGGCCCGCACGATCCCCTGGAACGTCGCCTGCTCCTCGACCGGCAGCGGCTCGGCCCGGGGTACGCCGTCCACCCGGCCCCCGGAGTGGTCGAGGTCGACCATCGCCAGGTTGTGCACGTGCACGTGCGCGCCGGCGGACACGGCCTGTGTCGCGGCGCCGATCACCTCGCCGTACTTGCGCACGTGCTCGCCCACCGTGATGTCGCGCAGCGCCACCTTGTGCCCACCGGGCACGTCGTCGCGGACGGTCAGCGTGGTGCCGTCGACCGCGACCTGATCCCCCGCTGCGAGCGCCCGCCGGGCGACGCCGACGTGGTCACCGTCGCGCAGCCGCAGCACCGGTTCGCTCACCGCTCGGCCCCCGTCAGGTCCAGTGCGCGGGGCGCGCCGCCGTACGTCCGCAGGTGCTGCCGGGAGGCCGCGAGCGAGGCCACCCAACCGGTGCCGCCTCGCCCCCCG
>JABFXA010000242.1 GCA_013361955.1 Nocardioidaceae bacterium | reverse complement strand
GCGTGGCCAGGGTCGACGAGGCGGGCGCCGAGCACTGGGCCGACGCGCACGACGTACGCCAGGTGAACCCGATCGGCGCCGGCGACTCGTTCGTGGGCGGCCTGCTGCGCGGGCTCGCCGACGACCGCGGCTGGACGCACGCGGTCGGCTTCGCGGCGGCGGTCGCGGGCGCGGCGGTGGAGAACCCGACGGCCGGGTACGTCGACCCGCTGCGCGTCGAGGAGCTGTTCGGCCGCGCGGAGGCGCTGCGATGAGGCGGCCCACCCTGCACGACGTCGCGGCCGAGGCGAAGGTCAGCATCAAGACCGTCTCGCGGGTGGTCAACGGCGAGGACAACGTCAGCGCCGGTGTGCGCGAGCGCGTGCAGGTCGCGGTGGACAAGCTGCACTACGTGCCGAACACGCTGGCCCGCTCGCTGAAGGTGGGCCTCGGCGACACGATCGGCGTGGTGATGGACTCCATCGCCGACCCGTTCTTCGCCTCCCTCACCAGCGCCGTCGAGGCGACCGCGCTGGAGGCCGGGCTCAACGTGGTCTTCGGCAGCACCGGGTTCGACCACGGCCGCGAGCGCGAGCAGGTCGACCGGATGGTCATGCAGCAGGTGCGCGGCCTCGTGCTGGCGCCGGTGCGCGGCGACCACGGCTACCTGACTCGCTACCGCGAGCGGGTGCCCACGGTCTGCGTCGACCGGTCGATCGAGATCGAGGGCTACGACACCGTGGTGGTCGACGACTACGGCGCCACCCGGCACGGCGTGGAGCACCTGATCGCGCACGGGCACCGGCGGATCGCGTTCGTCGGCGGCAACGATCGCTACGACACGATCAACCAGCGGATGGTCGGCTACCGCGACTGCCTCGAGGACGCCGGCATCGGCGTCGAGGAGCGGCTGGTCTCCCACGACGACGCGGAGACCGCGCAGGCCGAGGACGCGGTGCTGCGGATGCTCGAGGACAACCCCGACGTCACCGCGGTGTTCTCCGCGAACACCCGCGCCAGCCTCGGGGTCGTGCACGGCCTGCACCGGGCCCGCCGTACCGACGTGGCGATGGTGAGCTTCGGCGACTTCCTGCTCGCGGAGACGCTGGAGCCCGGGGTCACCGCGATCGACCACGACCCGGTGGCGATCGGCGAGGTGGCCACCGCGCACCTGCTGGCCCGGCTCGGGCTCGGCGACGGCCCGCCGGTGCCGCCGTCGCAGGCGGGCGAGCGGGTGGTGGTCCCGACCCGGCTCATCGAGCGAGGTTCCGGCGAGATCGAGGTGGCCCGATGACCGGCCCGACCCTGCCGGTGCGGATGGCCCCGAACACCTTCGAGCACTTCTACCGCGGCGGCGCGCGCATCGCCGAGCTGCGCGGCCTGACGCTCGACTCCGACCACCGGCCCGAGGAGTGGCTGGCCGCGACCGTGGCCCGCTTCGGCGAGGACGAGGTGGGCCTGGCCCGCACCCAGGACGGCGACCTGCTGCGCGACCTGGTCGCGAAGGACCCGCGCACCTGGGTCGGCGACGACCCGGCCCGGCTGGGCCGCGCCAGCGACTCCGACACCGGCGTGCTGGTCAAGCTGCTCGACGCCGCCCAGCGGCTGCCGGTGCACGTGCACCCGGACCGGGAGTTCGCGCGCCGGCACCTCGGCTGCGACTACGGCAAGACCGAGGCGTGGTACGTGCTGGCCGCCGACGAGGACGCCGCGGTGTACCTCGGCTGGTCCGACGACGTCCGCCCCGAGGAGCTGGCCGAGCGGCGGGACGCGCAGGACTCCGACTGGATGCTCGCGCGCATGAACCGGGTCCCGGTCCGCCGCGGCGACGGCATCCTCGTCCCGGCGGGGCTGGCGCACGCGCTCGGCGAGGGCGTGTTCGTCGTCGAGGCTCAGGAGCCGACCGACTTCTCGATCGTCCTGGAGTGGTCGGTCACCACCTCCTCGCGAGAGGACTCGCACCTCGGGCTCGGGTTCGACACCGCGATGCGGGCGGTCACCCACCACGCGCTCGCGCTCGCCGGCCTCGAGAACCTGCGCGCGCACGTGCCCGCGACGGCCGAGTCGTCCGGCCCGATGCGCTGCCTGCCCGAGGCGGCCGACCCGTTCTTCCGGATCGACGTGCTGGCGCCGCCGGAGGGCGAGACCTGCCCGGTCCCCGGTGGGTACGCCGTGGCCCTGGTGCTCGACGGCACCGGCTCGCTGGTCTCGGAGCGCGGAGAGGTCGACGTACGACGCGGCGAGGTGCTCGCCGTGCCCGCTGCCTTCGGCGACTGGCAGCTGCGCGGACGGGCCCGCGTGGTGCTGTCCCGTCCGGGTCAGGGCTGGCCGGTCGGCCTGACGGGCGAGGTGCGGCCATGACGACGCTGGGGCTCGACGTCGGGTCGACGTACATCAAGGGCGTGCTGGTCGACGCCGACGGCCACGAGGTCGGCTCCGCCCGGCGCTCGACGCCGTGGCAGAGCCTGCCGCACGGTCGCGCGGAGATGGCACCGGACGACCTGCTCGCCGCGGTCGAGGCGGTGCTCGCCGACCTCGGCGCCGACGGCCGGCAGGTTTGCGGCATCGGCGTCTCCGGGATGGCCGAGGCCGGTGTGCTGCTCACCCCCGACGACCAGGTGGTCGGGCCGGTCGTCGCCTGGTTCGACCCGCGCGGCGCCGAGGACGTCGCGGACATGCCCGCCGACCTGCGCGCGGAGTTCGCCGGACGAACCGGGCTGCCGCTGGGGCCGCTGGCGACCTTCACCAAGCTCTGGCACCGCAGCCGGCACGACGGCCTGGTGCTCGCCGACCGGCAGTGGCTGAACGTCCCCGAGGTGGTCGCCTGGTGGTTGGGCGGCGAGCGGCGCAGCGAGGTCTCGCTCGCCGCGCGCACCGGGCTCCTCGACCAGGACACCGGCCAGGTGTGGCCGCGCGCCGCCGAGGCGCTCGGCGTCACGCCGCGGTTCCTCCCGACCCTGGCCACCGCGGGCTCGGTGTGGGGAGGGGCGTCGCGCCACGTGCCGCCCTCGATGGCCGGCGCGGCGCTCACCGTCGCGGGCCACGACCACCTGGTCTCCTCGACCGCCTCGGGCGTGCTCGACGTGGAGACCCTCTACGACTCCATCGGCACCGCTGAGGCGCTGGTGCGGGTCCTCGACGGGGTGCTCGACCGGCCGGCCCGGGCGCGCCTCGCCGGGCACGGCGTCAACGTGGTCCGGCACATGCTGCCCGGGCACGGCGTGATGCTCGCCGGCACGCGCTCCGGGCTGCTGATGCGGCGGGCGCTGCAGATCGTCGGCGTGAACGACGCCGTCGGCCGCGCGGCGATCGACGCCGAGGTGATGCGGCTCGACCCGGACCGCGGCGACGCCGAGATCACCGTCTCCGGTGCCGCCAACGCCGACGGCGTGCTCAACGTCCGCGCCGACGCCGACGGGCTGAGCCCCGCGCTGCTGTTCGACGCCACGCTGCGGCACGGCTGCGAGGTCCTCGCCGACGTGCTCGCGTCGATGGCCGCCGAGAACCCGCCCGCGACCCGGTCCGTGGTCGCCGGCGGCTGGGCGAGCATGCAGAGCGTCCGACGCTCCCGCCGCGCGGTACTGCCCGAGCCGCGCTTCTCCGACCACGACGAGGACACGGCCTACGGCGCCGCGCTCGTCGCCGCGTTCGCCGCGGACCCCGGTGCCGACGACCTCGTCGCGCACCTCACCCGTGCCGTGGAGCGGCACGACGCCGGACTCACCGGCAGCGTCGCCGGGTCCACTCACCCCCCCTCTGGAGGAACGCCACGATGAGCTCGACCGTCAGCACCTCGACGCTGGCCGACATCGCCACCGGCGACGGCACCTTCGCCGTCGTCGCGATGGACCAGCGCAACACGCTCAAGCGGATGTACGCCGCCGTGGGCGTCGACGACCCCTCCGAGGAGGAGCTGCGCAGCATCAAGGAGGACGTGATCACGGCGCTCTCGCCGGCCGCGAGCGCGTTCCTCCTCGACCCGACGTACGGGATGCCGGCACTGCACGCCGTCCGCGCGACCACCCCCGGCGTGCCCGGCGTGCTGGTGGCCGCCGAGCCGTCCAGCCGTGGCAGCTACCACGGTGAGCCGCGGGCGTCGCTGGCGCCCGGCCAGGACGCGGCGTGGGTCCGCGACCAGGGCGGCGCGGCGGTGAAGTTCCTGGTGCAGCTGCGCGCCGACCGGTCGGCCACCGACGGCGTCGACCTCGCCGCCGAGGCGCTCGACGTGATCCGCGGGCTGGTCGCCGACTGCCGCGCGACCGGCGTCCCCTCGGTGGTGGAGAACCTGGTCTACACCCTCCCCGGCGAGGAGCTCACCCCGGAGCGTCGCGCCGACGCGATCATCGAGGCGGCCGAGGCTCTCGACGGGCTGAAGCCCGACCTGCTCAAGCTGGAGTACCCCGGCAGCCCCGAGGCGTGCCGCCGGCTGGCCGACCGGCTGACCGTGCCGTGGGCGGTGCTCTCCGCCGGCGTCGGGTTCGACGAGTTCGCCGACGTCCTCAAGATCTCCTGCGACGAGGGGGGTGCGTCCGGCTTCATCGCCGGCCGCGCCGTGTGGAAGGACGCCGTGGGGATGCCGACCGGTCCGCGGCGGGAGCACCTGCGCTCCGAGGGCCTGCGCCGGCTCGAGGGATGCCTGGAAGCGATCGAGGGCCGCGCGCGGCCGTGGAACGAGGTGAGCAGCTGATGACCGACACCAAGCCCGTGCTGGAGGCACGGGGCCTGACCCGCCGCTTCGGGTCGGTGACCGCCCTGGACGGTGCCGACTTCGACGTCCGGCCCGGGGAGGTGGTCGCGCTGATCGGCGACAACGGCGCGGGCAAGTCCACGCTGGTCAAGGCGCTGTCCGGGAACCTGGAGGTGGACAGCGGCCAGGTGATCTTCAAGGACGTCGTCCGGGTGATCGACAGCCCGACCACGGCCAGCGCCCTCGGCATCGAGACGGTCTACCAGGACCTGGCGCTCGCTCCGCACCTCGACCCGGTCCAGAACATGTTCCTGGGCCGGGAGACCATGCGGCCCGGCCTGGCCGGCCACCTCGGGTTCATGGACAACCGGTCGATGCGCAAGGAGGCGCGGTCCGCGTTCGACAAGCTCGGCGCGACGGTGCGCAGCCTGGACGCGCCGGTCGGCTCGATGTCCGGCGGACAGCGGCAGGCCATCGCGATCGCGCGCGCGGTGCACTGGGCGAACGAGGTGGTGTTCCTCGACGAGCCGACCGCCGCGCTCGGCGTACGGCAGACCGCGAACGTGCTCGAGACGATCCGCCGGGTCGCCTCGCACGGCGTCGCCGTGGTGTTCATCAGCCACTCGATGCCGCACGTGATGGAGGTCTCCGACCGGGTCCAGGTGCTCCGGATGGGCAAGCGGGTCGCGACGTACCGGACCGAGGACACGACGATGGAAGAGCTGGTCGCCGCGATGACCGGTGCGACCGGGCAGGTGGCAGCATGAGCACGACGACCCCCTCACCGCAGACCGAGGCGCCGACCCCGTCGACCCAGCAGGGCGTCACCGGGCTCACCGACTCGAGCACCCCGCTCTACCAGCGGGTGATCCGGATGCAGGCGTTCCAGATCCTGCTGGTGCTGATCGTGATCATCGCGGTGTTCGCGACGCTCGCCCCGCACAACTTCGCGAACCTCTCGAACGCCCGGCAGATCGTGCAGAACGCCTCGATCCTGGCCATCCTCGGTGTCGGCATGACGTTCGTGATCATCACCTCGGGCATCGACCTCTCGATCGGGTCGGTGATGGTGTTCTCGGGCGTCATCGCCGCGAAGCTGATGATCGCCCTGGGAGGCGACGGCTGGGGTACGGCGTTCCTCGGCATCGGCGCCTCGGTGCTCACCGGGCTCGCCTGGGGGATGCTCAACGGCTTCCTGATCGCGAAGGCGAAGATCCCGCCGCTGATCGTCACGCTCGGCACCCTGGGCATGGCGCTCGGCCTCGCGCAGATCCTCACCCACGGCGTCGACATCCGCACCGTCCCGCAGGTGATGCAGGACGAGATCGGCTACGGCAACGTGTTCGGCCAGGTGCCGGTGCTGAGCATCATCGCGTTGGTGGTCATCGCGCTCGGCATGGTGCTGCTGCACGGCACCCGGTTCGGCCGCTACACCTACGCGGTCGGCTCCAACGAGGAGTCCGCCCGCCGGGTCGGTGTCCGCGTGGACGCCCACCTGATCAAGATCTACGCACTCTCGGGGCTGCTGGCCGGGCTCGCCGGCGTGCTGTCGCTCGCTCAGTTCGGCACCACCGCCATCGCCGGCCAGACGCAGACGAACCTCAACGTCATCGCGGCGGTCGTCATCGGCGGTACGTCGCTGTTCGGTGGCGTCGGCACGATCTTCGGCACCGTGGTCGGCCTGTTCATCCCGGCGGTGCTGCAGAACGGGTTCGTGATCGTCGGGATCCAGCCGTTCTGGCAGCAGGTGGCCGTCGGTGCGGTGCTCATCGCCGCCGTGTACGTCGACCAGGTCCGCCGGGCGTCCGCAGCACGCGGGCGACCCACCAGATCCCTGTTCCGGTCGCGGAGCAGAACAACCCCCGAAGAGGGTTCATCAGAAGGAGATGCAGCATGAAGTCCACAAAGCTCGTCGCGGTCGCCTCGGTGGCGGTCCTGGGCGCAGGGCTCCTCTCGTCCTGCGGCGCGGCCGAGAACGGGTCGTCCAGCAGTGGTGGTGGCGACAAGAAGTCGATCGCCTTCATCCAGGGCGTCGCGGGCGACCAGTTCTACATCACCATGCAGTGCGGCATCCAGGACGAGGCGAAGAAGCTCGGCGCCACCGTCAAGGTGCAGGGCCCGGAGAAGTTCGACCCGACGCTGCAGAAGCCGATCGTGGACTCCGTCGTCGCGAGCAAGCCGGACGCCATCCTGGTCGCACCGACCGACGTCTCCGCGATGCAGGCCCCGCTGAAGGCCGCGGCCGACGCCGGCATCAAGGTCGTGCTCGTCGACACCACCGTCAACGACCCGTCGTTCGCGGTCTCGCAGATCGCCTCCGACAACGAGGGCGGTGGCAAGGCGGCGTTCGACGCGATCAAGTCGCAGGTGCCGAACGGCGGCAAGGTGCTGGTCGTGTCGGTCGACCCCGGCATCTCCACCACGGACGCCCGGGTCGCCGGCTTCAAGCAGGCCGTCGCGGGTGACTCGAAGTTCAAGTACCTCGGCGTGCAGTACAGCCACAACGAGCCGGCCACCGCGGCCAAGATCGTCACGGCCGCGCTGCAGAAGGACCCGGACATCGTGGGCGTGTTCGCCACGAACCTGTTCTCCGCCGAGGGCAGCGCCACCGGCATCCGTCAGGCCGGCAAGCAGGGCCAGGTCAAGGTGGTCAGCTTCGACGCCGGACCCGACCAGGTGAAGGCGCTGGAGGACGGCACCATCCAGGCCCTGGTCGCCCAGCAGCCCGGTGTCATCGGCCAGGACGGCGTGCAGCAGGCGATGAACGCCCTCAACGGCAAGTCCACCGAGAAGCAGATCCAGACCGGCTTCACCATCATCACGAAGGACAACATGAACGGCGACGCCAAGGACGCGATCTACAAGTCCAGCTGCTGACGCGCCACCCTTTGTCCTGGCCCGTCCCTCTCAGGGGCGGGCCAGGGTCGCGTCCGGGGGAAAACCGATGCCGGACGTTCACCCGGGCGACCTACCGTTGGCGGTGCATCCGATCCCCGGGAAGGGGCCCCCATCGTGACCGAGCAGACGACCACCCGCCGCGCCGCGGCGCGCACCGTCGCCCTCACCAAGACCTACGGCTCCGGCGACGCGAAGGTGGTCGCGCTGGACGAGGTCGACGTGGAGCTGTACGCCGGTGAGTTCACCGCGGTGATGGGTCCCTCGGGGTCCGGCAAGTCCACGCTGATGCACTGCTGCGCGGCGCTGGACACCGCCACCTCCGGGCAGGTGTTCATCGGCGACACCGAGCTCACCCGGCTCAAGGACAAGGAGCTCACCCGGCTGCGCCGCGACGCGATCGGGTTCGTGTTCCAGTCGTTCAACCTGGTGCCGACGCTGACCGCCGAGGAGAACATCCAGCTCCCGCTGTCGATCGCCGGCCGCAAGCCGGAGAAGGACTGGTACGACACCGTCATCGAGACGGTCTCCCTCGGCGACCGGCTCGACCACCGGCCCAACCAGCTCTCCGGCGGCCAGCAGCAGCGGGTCGCGGTGGCCCGGGCGCTGGCCAGCCGGCCCTCGATCGTGTTCGCCGACGAACCCACCGGCAACCTCGACTCCCGGTCCGGCGCCGAGGTGCTGAGCCTGCTGCGGCGCTCGGTCGACGAGTTCGGGCAGACCATCGTGATGGTCACCCACGACCCGGTCGCGGCCGCGTTCACCGACCGGGTGCTGTTCCTGGCCGACGGCAAGGTCGTCGACGAGATGCGCTCGCCCGACCGGGAGACCGTGCTCGAGCGGATGACCCGCATGGACGCCCGCCAGCTCGAGGCCGTGGCCGGCGACGGCGCGCTCTGATGCTGCGGGCCTCCTGGAAGAGCCTGCTCGGCCGCAAGCTCCGGCTGCTGCTGTCCACCTTCGCCATCGTGCTCGGCGTCGCGTTCGTGGCCGGCACGCTGGTGTTCACCGACACCCTGAGCAAGAGCTTCGACGCGATCTTCGCCTCCTCCGTCGGCGACGTGGTGGTGACCCGCGACGGGTCGCAGACCGACGACGGCTCGCAGACCACGCGCACCGTGCCGGCCTCGCTCGTCGGGCGGCTGGCCGGCGCGCAGGGCGCCGCCCGCGCCGACGGCAACGTGTCGAGCAGCGGCCTGTTCGTGGTCGACCGGCACGGCAAGCTGGTCGGCGGCAACGGTCCGCCCGGCATCGCCGTCAACCACAACACCGCGCCGGCCGGCCACGGTGTCGAGGGACTCGCGATCGTCCGTGGGCACGCTCCCACGGGGGCCGGTGAGGTCGCGATCGACGCGCGTACGGCGCGCACCGCCGGCTACCGGATCGGCGACACCGTCAGCCTGGTGGGCTCCGGCTCCCGTGCGTCGCTGCACCCGACGCTCGTCGGGCTCGCCGACTTCCGCGACGGCGGCTCCACCAACGGCGCGACGATCACGATCTTCGACCCCCGGACGGCGCAGGACCTGTTCCTGCAGGGCAAGGACGCGTTCACCGACGTGTGGGTGACCGCGAAGCCCGGGGTCTCGCAGGCCGAGCTCCGCGACCAGGTGCGCGCGCTGCTGCCCGCCGGCTACACCGCGGTCACCGGCGACCAGGCGGCCGACGACGCCGCGAGCGGGGTGCTGGAGGCGATCAAGTTCATCAGCACGTTCCTGCTGATCTTCGCCGGCATCTCGCTGGTGGTCGGCAGCTTCCTGATCGTCAACACGTTCTCGATCCTGGTCGCGCAGCGCAGCCGCGAGCTGGCCCTGCTGCGGGCCCTCGGCGCGTCCCGGCGGCAGGTCACTCGGTCGGTGCTCTTCGAGGCGACCGTGCTCGGCACCCTCGGCGCCACGCTCGGCCTGGGGCTCGGCGTGCTGCTGGCGATCGGGATCCGGTACCTCTTCTCGCGGTTCGGCCTGGATCTCTCCGGCCAGCCGCTGGTCTTCCAGCCCTCGACGGCGGTGGTCTGCTACGTCGTCGGCATCGTGGTGACGGTGGTGGCGGCGTACCTGCCGGCCCGTCGAGCCGCCCGCATCGCGCCGGTGTCCGCGCTGCGCGACGACGTGGCGATGCCCGCGTCGGCGCTGCACCGGCGGCTGGTCGCGGGCATGGTGATGATGCTTGCCGGTGCCGGCGCGATGGCGGCCGGCCTGCTCACCGACGTGCCCCGCCCCGGCTACTGGGTCGGCGGCGGCATCCTCGTGGCGCTGCTGGGTGCAGCGGCCGCGAGCCCGGTGGTCGGCCGGCCGTTCCTGGCCGCCGCGGCGGCGGCGTACACCAGGCTGTTCGGGTCGGTGGGCCGGCTTGCCGGCCAGAACGCGCTGCGCAACCCGCGGCGTACGGCGGCGACCGCGTCGGCGCTGATGATCGGGCTGGCGCTGGTCACCACGATGGCGACCGTCGGCGCCTCGTCGAAGGCCAGCGTCGACAAGGCGATCGCGGACAACTTCCAGGGCGACCTGGTGGTGTCGAACGTCGTCGGCGAGCGGTTCTCGTCGTCCGTCGGCGACCGGGTCGACCGGCTCGACGGCGTCGCGGCGGTCACCCGGATCCGCTCCGGCGTCGCCACGATCGACGGGCACGGGCAGGGCGTGATGGCGGTCGACCCCGCGCACCTGGACTCCTCGGTGCGCGTCGACATGGTGCAGGGCGCGACGTCCGACCTCCGCGACGGCACGGTGCTGGTCGCCGAGAAGACCGCGACGAAGCGGCACCTCGAGGTCGGCGACACCGTGCGGATGACGATGCCGGAGCGCCGCCGGAACTACCGGGTCGCGGCGATCACCGCCGACAACAACCCGTTGTTGTACTACCCCTACGTGCTGACCCTCGGCAGCCTCGAGCGGGCCGGCTTCCAGCCCGCCGACCAGCAGCTGATCGTCGACGCCGACCCCGGGGTCTCGGTGGCCCAGCTGAAGAAGCAGGTCGACCGGGTCACCGCCGACCTGCCGACGGTCACGGTCAAGGACCAGGACGGGCTGGCCGCGGAGCAGCGGGGCCAGTTCGACCAGTTGCTGTACTTGATCTACGCGCTGCTCGGGATGGCCCTGGTGATCGCGCTGCTCGGCGTGGTCAACACCCTGGCGCTGTCCGTGATCGAGCGGACCCGCGAGGTCGGGATGCTCCGCGCGATCGGGGTGAGCCGTCGCCAGCTGCGCACGATGGTGCGCCTGGAGTCCGTGGTGATTTCCGTGCTCGGCGCGCTGCTCGGCGTGGGCATGGGCGTGGTCTTCGGCGTCGCGCTGATGGGTGCGCTGCGGGGCGAGGGCCTGGAGGTGACCGTCGTCCCCGCGGGGCAGCTGGCCGTGGTCGTACTGGTCTCTGGACTTCTCGGCGTTCTCGCGGCAGTCTTTCCGGCGCGGCGTGCGGCGCGACTCGACGTGCTCAGGGCCATCGCCACTCAGTGACGCGAGCGCGCGGAGGGCTCGTTGGGGCTATGGTGACTGCAGGAGGGTGCCTGACGAAACGCGCCATGGGGGGCTCTGCGGCAACTGCCACGGGTCGAGGAAGGTGCGATGGGCGACGTGATCACGCCTGACCGCTCGCGACCGGCCGTGCACAAGCACGTGCAGGTGCGTGAGTACGTCCGCAACCTCATCCAGGGCGCCGAACCGGGAAGCCCGGCTCCGTCGGAACGGGAGCTGGTGCAGCACTTCGGCGTCGCCAGGATGACGGTGCGGCAAGCGCTGGATGCGCTGGTAGCGGAGGGACTGCTCGAACGCGTGCCGGGGCGCGGCACGTTCGTGGCCCGCGCGCGCATCGACGTCCAGGTACGACTGTCCAGCTACACCGAGGAGATGGGCCGTCGGGGGATGAAGCCCGACGCCCGCACGCTCCTCGCGCGGATGGAGTCCGCGGGTCCCGGCGTCGCGCGCGCGCTGGAGATCGAGGAGGGCGACAAGGTCGTGCACTGGCAACGGCTGCGGCTCGCCGACGGCATCCCGATGTGCATCGAGGACGCCTACCTCGCCGAGAGCATCGTGCCGCGGTTCCTCGACCACCCGCTGCCGGACAGCCTGTACGCCGAGCTGCACCGCCGCGACCTGCTGCCCACGTGGGGCGAGGACTCGGTCGACGCGGCGCTGTCGCGGGCCGACGAGGCGGAGCTGCTCGGCATCGACGAGGGCGCCCCGGTGCTGCGCATCGCCCGCCGGGCCTTCGCCGGCAACATCGCCGTCGAGGTCTCCCGGTCCACGTTCCGCGCGGACCGCTACACGCTGTGGGTGCCGCTCTCGAGGCCGAACAACCCGGTGACGCCTGGCCGATGACCGCCACCACCACTGTCCCCGTGGTCGACGGGCACAACGACCTGCCCTGGGCGCTGCGCGAGCTCTGCGGCTACGACCTCTCCGCCGTCGACCTCGCCGGCGGTGAGCCCCGGGTCTGCACCGACCTGCCGCGGCTGCGCGCCGGTGGCGTGGCGGCGCAGTTCTGGTCGGTGTTCGTGCCGTGTGCGCTGGCCGGCGACGAGGCGGTCACCGCGACGCTCGAGCAGGTCGACTTCGTGCGCCGGCTGGTCGCCGCCTTCCCCGACGACCTCGAGCTCTGCGGCACGGCGAGCGCGGTCGAGGACGCCGTACGCGGGGGGCGGGTGGCGTCGCTGATGGGCATGGAGGGCGGGCACTCCATCAACTCCTCGCTCGGCACGCTGCGCGCGATGCACGAGCTCGGCGTGCGGTACATGACGCTGACCCACAACGAGAACGTGCCCTGGGCCGACTCGGCCACCGACGAGCCGGTGCTCGGCGGGCTGTCCGACTTCGGGCGCGACGTGGTGCGCGAGATGAACCGGATCGGCATGTTCGTGGACCTCTCGCACGTGTCGGCCGCGGTGATGCGTGACGCGCTCGACGTGTCGTCGGCGCCGGTGATCTTCAGCCACAGCTCGGCGTACGAGGTCTGCAAGCACCCGCGCAACGTGCCCGACGACGTGCTGGCGCGGCTGGCGGGCAACGGCGGGGTGTGCATGGTGACGTTCGTGCCGCCGTTCGTCGACCAGGGCCAGGCCGACTGGTACTTCGACACGATCGAGGTGGTCCGCGAGCGCGGGCTCGACCCGCGGCGGTTCGAGGACCTCGACCCGGTGCTGCGCGAGCGGATGCCCCAGGCCCCGCCGCTGCCCGGCGTCGACGTGGTCGCCGACCACGTCGAGCACGTGCGCGAGGTGGCCGGCCTCGACCACGTCGGCATCGGCGGCGACTTCGACGGCTCGGTGAGCTTCCCGGTCGGGCTCGACGACGTGTCCGGCTACCCGCGGCTCTTCGACGAGCTGCGCTCGCGCGGCTGGTCCGATGACGAGCTGCGCGGGCTGGGGGCCGGCAACGTGCTGCGCGCGATGCACGACATGGAACCCGCGTGACCCTGCGCGGGCTGCTGCTGGCCGCGGGGGCGGGCCGGCGGATGGGCGGGCCGAAGGCGCTGCTGCGCGACCCGTCGGGGGTGCCGTACCTCGACCGCGCGATCGGCGTGCTGTTCGAGGGCGGCTGCGACGCGGTGACCGTGGTGCTCGGGGCCTCCGCTGAGGAGGCCGGCGCGCTGCTCGACGAGGCCGGCTGGCGCGCCGACCCGGCGGTGAGCACGGTCGTCGCCGACGACTGGGACGAGGGGATGGGCGCGTCGCTGCGGGCCGGGCTGCGGGCCGTCGACGGGTCCGCCGACGACGGCGTGCTGGTCACCCTGGTCGACCTCCCCGACGTCGACGCCTCGGTGGTGGCCCGGGTCGCCGGTGCCGCCGCCGGGCCCGGGGCGCTGGCGCGTGCGACGTACGAGGGGAGGCCGGGGCACCCGGTCCTCCTCGGCCGCGACCACTGGGCCGGCGTCGCCGCCGTGGCCCGCGGCGACAAGGGCGCGCGCGACTACCTCGCCGTCCACCAGCACGTCTCCTGCGAGTGCGGCGACCTCGCCACCGGCCGCGACCTGGACCGCCCCGCCGACCTCCCGTAGCCCGGGTAGTCCGTGTCATTTGACAGGTTGAAAGGCGCTTGCGACCTGCCAACTGACACGGACTACCCGTCGCCGGGTCGGGAATATGTCCCGCTGTACGACGAGTTGCGCCTTCAACTGTCTTCGACGAGAGAGGTGTTCCGCATGCGGATCGCGGTGTACGGCGCGACGGGGATGATCGGCAGCCGGGTGGCAGCGGAGGCGCTCTCGCGCGGCCACGAGGTCACCGGCATCACCCGCTCGGGCGGTGCGGTGGAGGGGGCGAAGGTCGAGCAGGGCGACGCGGCCGACCCGGCCCTGGCCGCCCGGATCGCCGACGAGCACGACGTGGTCGTCGCGTCCATCCCGCCGGGCGAGCTGCAGCGCCGGATCGAGAACCTGGCGGCGAACCTGGGCGGCAAGCGGTTCCTCATGGTGGGCGGCGCGGGCTCCCTGCTCGTCGGCGGCGAGCGGCTGGTCGACTCTCCGGACTTCCCGGCCGCCTGGAAGCCGGGTGCCCTGGAGACGGCCGAGGTGCTGGAGTACCTGCGCACCCTGCCCGACGACGTCGACTGGACCTACCTCTCCCCGGCCCCGATGATCGGGCCCGGCGAGCGTACCGGCCGGTACCAGGTCGCGGACGACACCCCCGCCGGCGACTCGGTCAGCGCCGAGGACTACGCCGTCGCCCTGGTCGACGAGCTCGAGCGGCCGGCCCACCGCCGTACCCGCTTCACGGTCGGCAGCTGACGGCTCTGGACGGGTAGTCCGTGTCAGTTGGCATGCGGAACCGGCCCGCAGAGGTGCAAAACGACACGGACTACCCGTCACCGGGCGCACCTGTCCGAACGGCGTGTGTCGCGGGCTTGGGGCGTGCGGAATGCTGGGGCCATGCAGACAGACCCCGGCCGCACCCCTGAGAGCGTCCCGGTCGGCTCGCCCGAGGAGCTGGCCAAGCGGCTCGGGCGCACCGGCTACCTGTGCGACGACTCGCTCGCCACGATCGGGTACCTCGCGCTGAGCATGCGACGGCCGCTGCTGCTCGAGGGGGAGCCGGGGACCGGGAAGACCGCGCTCGCCGAGGCGTTCGCGGAGGCGCTGGAGATCCCGCTGATCCGGCTGCAGTGCTACGAGGGGATCGACGCCGGCCAGGCACTGTACGACTGGGACTTCCCGCGCCAGATCCTGCACCTGCGTGCGCTCGAGGCTGCCGGTGGCGGCGCGGTCAGCGACGCGGCGGCGGCCGAGGAGTCGCTGTTCGACGAGCGGTTCCTGCTGGCCCGGCCGGTGCTGCGCGCGCTCCGGGAGAGTCCGGCGGTGCTGCTCGTCGACGAGATCGACCGCGCCGACGACGAGTTCGAGGCGTTCCTGCTCGAGGTGCTGTCGACGTACCAGGTGACCATCCCCGAGCTCGGCACGATCTCCGCGGGTACGCCGCCCGTCGTCGTGCTCACCTCCAACCGGACCCGTGAGGTCCACGACGCGCTGAAGCGGCGCTGCCTCTACCACTGGGTGGAGCACCCCGGCCTCGACCGCGAGGTCGCGATCGTGCGCAGCCGCGCGCCCGAGGTGTCCGAGACCCTCGCCCGGCAGGTGGTCACGCTGGTGCAGCGGCTGCGCAGCGCCGAGGGCCTGCTCAAGCCGCCCGGCGTGGCCGAGACCCTCGACTGGGCGCGCGCGCTGGAGGCGCTGGGCGCCGGCGAGCTCGACGTGGAGACCGCGGCCGCCACGCTCGGCGCGGTCGTGAAGTACCGCGAGGACGCCCAGCGGGTCCGCCAGGCGCTGGACCGGATGCTCGCGGGATAGCCCGATGACCGGCGCGCTCACCCCCACGCTGCACCAGCCCGACGAGCTGCTGCTCGGGTTCGCGCGGGCGCTGCGCGCCGCCGGCGTCCCGGTCACCCAGGACCGCACCCAGGCGTTCCTCGAGGCGACCGCGCTGGTCGGGCTCGACGACCAGCGGTCGACGTACTGGGCCGGGCGGGCCACGCTCTGCTCCGGCCCCGACGACCTGGACCGCTACGACCAGGTGTTCACCGCCTGGTTCCTGCCCGGCGAGCGCCCGGTCGCGCGGCAGCCGCAGCAGGACCGCTCGGTCCAGCAGGCCGCGCTCGACACCGGCGGCACCGGCGAGGGCGCGGCGCTCGACGACAGCGTGCTGAACGCGATGGCCAGCGAGGCGGAGGTGCTGCGCCACCGCGACATCGCCGACCTGCCAGCGAGAGAGAAGGCCCGGCTGGCCGCGCTGTTCCAGACCCTGCACCCGCGGCCGCCGCGCCGCTCCGCGCAGCGGCGTACGCCGTGGCACCGCGGCGAGGTCGACGCCCAGCGGACGCTGCGCCGGATGCTGCAGCGGATGGGGGAGCCCGGCGAGATCGCCTGGCGGCGCCGCTCGACCCGGCCGCGCCGGGTGGTGCTCCTGCTCGACGTGTCCGGCTCGATGAGCGCGTACGCCGACGCGCTGCTCCGCCTGGCCCACCGGTTCAGCCACCCCGGCCCGGGGGTCGACGGCCGCAGCGTCGAGGTGTTCACGATCGGCACCCGGCTGACCCGGGTCACCCGCGCGATGCGGTTGCGCGACCCCGAGCCGGCGATCGTCGCGGCCGGCGAGACCGTCCCGGACTGGTCGGGCGGCACCCGGCTCGGCGAGACGCTGCGGATCTTCATGGACCGGTGGGGCCAGCGGGGCCTCGCCCGCGGCGCGGTCGTGGTGGTGTTCAGCGACGGCTGGGAGCGCGGCGACGCCGAGCTGCTCGGCGAGCAGATGCGCCGGCTTCGCCGGGTCGCGCATCGGGTGGTGTGGGTGAACCCGCACGTCGGTAAAGACGGCTACCTTCCGGTGCAGCAGGGAATCGTCGCGGCGCTGCCGCACGTTGACGAGTTGGTGGCGGGACACTCGCTCGCCACGTTCGCCGACCTCGTGGAGGTGGTCGCCCATGCGTGAGGTCCTTCCCGAGCTGATGCGCTGGTGGCGTGCAGGCCGGACCATCGGCGTCGGCACGGTGGTGGCGACCTTCCGGTCCGCACCCCGCCCGCCCGGCGCCTCGATGCTCGTCGGCCCGTCCGGCGAGGCGGTCGGCTCGGTGTCCGGCGGCTGCGTCGAGGGGGCCGTCTACGAGCTCGCTCAGGAGGTGGTCGGCTCCGGGCAGCCGGTGCTGCAGCGGTACGGCGTGAGCGACGACGACGCGTTCGCGGTCGGCCTCACCTGCGGCGGCATCCTCGACGTGTACGTCGAGAAGGTCAGCCAGGACACGTTCCCCGAGCTCGGCGAGATCGCCGAGGACGTCGAGGCCGGTCGGCCGGTCGCGGTGGCCACCGTCGTCGAGCACCCCGACCCGGCGTGGGTCGGCCGGCGGATCGTCGTACGCCCGGAGGAGGGGCGCGTGCAGGGCTCGCTCGGCACCGAGCGCGCCGACGCCGCGGTCGCCGACGACACCCGCGGCCTGCTCGCCTCGGGGCACAACCAGACGCTCACCTACGGCCCCGACGGCGAGCGGCGCGGCGAGGGCATGCGGGTGTTCGTGTGGTCGTTCGCGCCGAAGCCGCGGATGCTGGTGTTCGGCGCCATCGACTTCGCCGCCGCCGTCGCGCGGATGGGCAACTTCCTCGGCTACCACGTCACCGTGTGCGACGCCCGGCCGGTGTTCGCCACCAACTCGCGCTTCCCGTCGGCCGACGAGGTGGTCGTGAAGTGGCCGCACAAGTACCTCACCGACGAGATCGCGGCCGGCCGCATCGACCAGCGCACCGTGCTGTGCGTGCTGACCCACGACCCGAAGTTCGACGTACCCCTGCTCGAGGTGGCGCTGCGCGCGCCCGAGGTCGCCTACGTCGGTGCCATGGGCTCGCGGCGTACGCACGACGACCGGCTGGCGCGGCTCAAGGAGGCCGGCGTCACCGACGACGAGATGGCCAAGCTGTCCTCGCCGATCGGGCTCGACCTGGGCGCCCGGACGCCGGAGGAGACAGCGGTCAGCATCGCCGCCGAGATCATCGCGCTGCGCTGGGGAGGAGGCGGCGAACGGCTCGGCGAGCTGTCCGGGCGCATCCACCACTGAACCCCCTCGGCAGCGGACCGGGACCTCCGCTACCGTGACGGGCGTCACGTCCGACGAGGAGAAGAACATGGCCGGCCGGGGGCAGGCGGAGCTGGAGGCGCGGCGCCTCGAGGCGGTGCGCGCCTGGACCGCGTTCGTGGAGCACGGCGACAGCGTCGCCTCGGTGGTGCGCCCCGAGATCCTGCGCAGCTGGGAGCGCTCCGGCGCGGCGGTGACCCCGGCGGTGACCGAGGCGCCGCTCGCCGACGAGGGCGACACCGCCACGTTCTGGGTCGGCTCGCCGCTGCAGATCGCGGTGAACCGCATCGAGCACGAGCTGCGCAGCACCGCCGAGGACGGCGACCTCGTGGTCGCGGTCACCGACTCCGACACCCGGATCCTCTGGACGTACGGCGGCCGGGTGATGCGCCGCAAGGCCGAGACGGTCAACTTCGTGGCCGGCGGCCGCTGGGACGAGTCAAGCGTCGGCACCAACGCGCTCGCGCTCGCGATGCGCGACGGCCAGCCGTCGATGGTGTTCAGCGCCGAGCACTTCGCCCCGATGGTGCACAACTGGGTGTGCTGGGCCGCGCCGGTGCACGACCCGGTGACCGGCCGCCAGCTCGGCGTCATCGACCTGTCGCCCACCTGGGACCGCACCCACCCGATCGGCCTCGCCACCGCCCGGATGATGGCCCGGCTGATCGAGACCGCGATGCCGCACAGCAACGACGCCGCGCTGCTCGCCGGCGCGGTCGAGCGGCGCGACGAGGCCGGACTCTCGCTGACGCTGCTCGGCGCCGCCGAGGCCCGCCTCGACGGCGCGCGGCTGCTGCTGAACCGTCGTCAGACCGAGATCCTCGCGGTCCTCGCGCTGCACCCCGAGGGGGTGTCGTCCGAGCAGCTGCACGCGTCGGTGTACGGCGACCAGGCGGTCACCCTCTCCACGCTCAAGGCCGAGGTCTCGCACCTGCGCAGCGCGCTGCGCGGCGAGCTGGCCAGCCGGCCCTACCGGCTCACCCTCCCGGTGCGCACCGACGTCGACCAGGTGCTCGGCCTGCTCCGCAGCGGGCAGGTCTCGGAGGCCGTCAGTGCCTACGGCGGCGACCTGCTCCCGGGCACGAACTCCCCGGCGCTCACCGAGCTCGGCGAGTACGTCGCGGTGGCGGTCCGCGAGGCGTTGCTCGTCGACCCGCAGCCGGCCGCGGTGCTGCGCTACATCTCCTTCGCGCCGTACGACACCGAGGTGGTGGAGGTCGCGCTGCAGGCCCTCGAGGGCACCCAGCACCCCGCCCGCGCCCTGCTCAAGGCCCGCCTCGCCGCGGCGCACGGCTAGGCCTCGCTGGTTTCGAGGCTCACGCGTTCGCACCTCGACCAGCGCGGGTCACCACCAACCTTCGACCAACCTCCCCTGCCTAGTGTTCGGAGCAGTGACGGACCTCACTGACCGCACACAGATTGGGGCATGCCTGCCATGACGCGTATCAACCTGACCGTCGACGGGGACACGTACTCCGACGACGTCGAGCCACGGATGCTGCTCGTGCACTACCTGCGCGAACGTCTCGGCAAGACCGGCACGGTGGTCGGCTGCGACACCAGCAACTGCGGTGCCTGCACCGTCCACCTCGACGGCCACAGCGTGAAGTCCTGCAACGTGCTCGCGGTGCAGGCCGACGGCAGTGAGGTCACCACGATCGAGGGCCTGGCGACCGATGGTGAGCTGCACCCGATGCAGGCGGCGTTCCACGAGTGCCACGCGCTGCAGTGCGGCTACTGCACGCCGGGGATGATCATGCAGGCGATCGACGTCCTCAACGACAACCCGAAGCCCTCCGAGGAGGAGATCCGGGTCGGGCTCGAGGGCAACCTCTGCCGGTGCACCGGCTACCACAACATCGTCCGCGCCGTGCAGGTCGCCTCCGGCCAGGAGCCCAAGCCGGCGTCGCTCGAGGGGAGTGCGTCATGACGGTCACCGAGGACGCCCCGGCCGCCACCAAGGAGGTCGGCAAGGACCGGCGCCGCAAGGAGGACCAGCGCCTGATCACCGGTCGGACCAAGTGGACCGACAACATCCAGCTGACCGGGATGCTGCACGCGGCGATGGTGCGCAGCCCGTTCGCGCACGCGCGGATCACCAGCATCGACACGAGCGAGGCCAAGGCCGCGCCGAACGTGGTCGCGGTGCTCACCGGCGCGGACCTCGGCGAGGGCCAGGGTGTGTGCATCAACGCCTGGCCGATCACGCCGGACCAGAAGGCGCCCAACCACCTGCCGATGCCGTCGGACCGGGTGGCGTTCGCCGGCGAGATCGTCGCGGTCGTGATCGCCCGGAGTGCGGCCGAGGCACGCGACGCGGCGGAGCTCGTCGACGTCGACTACGACGAGCTGCCGGCGGCGCTCGACCTCCGGGAGGCCGCCGAGGACAAGGTGCTCGCGCACCCCGACCTGGGCACGAACAAGTCCGCGCTCTGGGTGTTCGACTCCGGCCAGGCCGGCACCGGCGGCGACGTCGAGGAGGCCATCACGAAGGCCCGCTCCGACGGCATCGTGATCGAGCGGGAGTTCCGCCAGCAGCGGCTGATCCCGGCGTTCATGGAGCCGCGCTCGGTGGTCGTCGACCCGACCGGTGAGCAGGTCACGATGTGGTCGGCCACCCAGATCCCGCACATCCTGCGGTTCGCGCTCGCCGCCACCACCGGCGTACCCGAGTCGAAGATCCGGGTGATCGCGCCCGACGTCGGCGGCGGGTTCGGCGGCAAGCTGCAGACCACCCCGGAGGAGTGGATCATCTGGGCGGTGGCCCGCCGGCTCGGCAAGCCGGTGAAGTACACCGAGACCCGCTCCGAGTCGCTGATGTCCGGGCACCACGGCCGCGACCAGTGGCAGAAGCTCACCATGGCCGCCACCAAGGACGGCACGCTCACCGGCTTCAAGGTCGAGCTGCTCGCCGACCTCGGTGCGTACGTCGCGATCGTCGGCGGCGGCGTCCCGGTGCTCGGCGCGTTCATGTTCAACGCGATCTACAAGATCCCGGCGTACCACTTCGCCTGCCAGACCGTGCTCACCAACAAGACCTGGACCGACGCGTACCGCGGCGCCGGCCGGCCGGAGGCGACGTTCGGCGTGGAGCGGATGATGGACGAGCTCGCCGCCGAGCTGGGCATGGACCCGCTCGAGCTGCGCGAGAAGAACTGGATCAAGCACGAGGAGTTCCCGTTCACCACGGTGGCGGGCCTCGAGTACGACTCCGGCAACTACGAGGCGGCCACCGACAAGGCGAAGGAGATCTTCGGGTACGACGAGCTGCGGGCCGAGCAGCAGCGCCGCCGCGACAGCAACGACCCGGTGCAGCTCGGCATCGGCATCTCGACGTTCACCGAGATGTGCGGCCTCGCGCCGTCCCGGGTGCTCGGCAGCCTCGACTACGGCGCCGGCGGCTGGGAGCACGCGTCGGTGCGGATGCTCGCGACCGGCACCGTCGAGGTGGTCACCGGTGCGTCGCCGCACGGGCAGGGCCACGAGACGGCGTGGTCGCAGATCGTGGCCGACCGGCTGGGCGTGCCGTTCGAGAACGTCGAGGTGCTGCACGGCGACACGCAGATCTCGCACCGCGGCCTGGACACCTACGGCTCCCGGTCGCTGGTGGTCGGCGGCGAGGCGCTGATCAAGGCCGCCGACAAGGTGGTCGAGAAGGCCCGGCCGATCGCGGCGCACCTGCTCGAGGCGTCCGTCGACGACCTCGAGTTCAAGGACGGCACGTTCAACGTCAAGGGCACCGACAAGGGCATGGGCATCACCGAGGTCGCGCTGGCGACCTTCGCGGCGCACAACCTGCCCGACGGTGTCGAGCCGTCGCTGGACTCCGACGCGACGTACGACCCGGTGAACTTCTCGTTCCCGCACGGCACGCACCTGTGCGCGGTCGAGATCGACACCGAGACCGGCGGCCTGAAGATGCGCAAGTACACCTGCGTCGACGACATCGGCAACATCGTCAACCCGCTCATCGTGGCCGGCCAGGTGCACGGCGGGCTGGTGCAGGGCATCGCGCAGGCGCTGTGGGAGGAGGCGGTCCACGACGACGCCGGGACCCTGGTGTCCGCGTCGTTCGTCGACTACCTGGTGCCCACCGCGGCCGACACGATCAGCTTCGACGTCGCGCACACCACGTCGCCGTCGCTGACGAACACCCTGGGCACCAAGGGCGTCGGCGAGGCCGGCACCATCGCCTCGACCCCCGCGGTGGTCAACGCGGTCGTCGACGCGATCCGGCACTTCGGCGTCACCGACGTGCGGATGCCGTGCACGCCGGAGCGCATCTACAAGGCGATCCACGCGCGCGACGGCGGCGCACCCACCGAGGGCGCGGCCGCCGCGCACTTCGACGCCCAGGACACCGCAGACCGGACGGACGGAGCCTCCTGATGATTCCCGCACAGTTCGACTACGTCGCCCCGTCCACGGTCGAGGAGGCGCTGGCCGCGCTCGCCGAGGCCGGTGACGAGGGCAAGATCATCGCCGGCGGGCAGAGCCTGCTGCCGGTGCTCCGGATGCGCCTCAACGCGCCGGAGAAGGTCATCGACCTCGGCCGGATCGACGCGCTGCGCGGAGTCCGCGACGACGGCGACGCGATCGTGATCGGCGCGATGACCAGTCACGCCGACGTGCTCAGCAACGCGCTGGTGCGCGACAACGCGTTCGTGATCACCAAGGCCGTCGAGCAGCTCGCCGACCCGCAGGTGCGGCACCGCGGGACCTTCGGCGGCGCGCTCGCGCACGCCGACCCGGCCGGCGACCTCGGCGCCCCGGCGCTCGCGCTCGACGCGGAGTTCGTGATCGCCGGGCAGGGCGGCTCCCGCACGGTGGCGGCCGACGACTTCTTCGTCGACCTGTTCACCACCGCGATCGAGGACGGCGAGATCCTCACCGAGGTACGCATCCCGAAGCGGGCCGGCTGGGGAGCGCACTACGAGAAGTTCGTGCGCGTCGCGCACCAGTGGCCGATCGTGGCGGTGGCCGCGGCGGTCAAGGTCGACGGCGGCACGATCAGCGAGGCCCGCGTCGGGCTCACCAACATGGGCTCGACCCCGCTGCGCGCTCGTTCGGTCGAGCAGGCGCTGGTCGGCCGGCCGGCCACCGACGAGGCGGTCCGCGCGGCCGCGGCGTCGGCGGGCGAGGGCACGAACCCGCCGTCCGACCTGAACGGCGACGCCGACTACCGCAAGCACCTCGCCACCGTGCTCACCCGGCGCGCGGTGCTCGCAGCCGCTGGAGGCTGATCTTGGACCTGCGACACGAGTTCACCGTCCCTGCCGGGATCGACGAGACCTGGGCGCACTTCCAGGACATCGAGTCGGTGGCCGGGTGCTTCCCGGGCGCCGTCGTGACCGAGGTGACCGGCGACGACTTCAAGGGGTCGGCGAAGGTCAAGCTGGGTCCGATCGCGCTGGTCTACAACGGCACCGGCCACTTCGTGGAGAAGGACGAGTCCGCGAGGCGGTTCGTGCTCGAGGCCAAGGGCAAGGACAAGCGCGGCAACGGCACCGCGGGCGCCACCGTCACTGCGTCGTTCGCCGAGGAGGGCACCGACGCGACGAAGGTCGAGGTGGTCACCGACCTGGCGATCACCGGCAAGCCGGCCCAGTTCGGACGCGGGGTGATCCAGGACGTCTCCGACAGGCTGCTGCAGCAGTTCGTCGACTGCCTGCAGCAGCAGGTCGGGGCCTCGGAGGAGCCCGCTCCCGCGGCGGAGCCGGCCGCACCGACACCGCCGGCGGAGCCGAGCGCCACGGAGGCGGCCGCGCCTCCGCCGCCGCGGACGCCGACGCAACC
>JABFXA010000051.1 GCA_013361955.1 Nocardioidaceae bacterium | reverse complement strand
CTGGTGGGGGTGCTTGCGGCCCCCCTGCGGCGGCACCGAGGCGGTGGTGCCCTCGATGATCTTCAGCAGCGCCTGCTGGACGCCCTCGCCGGAGACGTCGCGGGTGATCGAGGGGTTCTCCGCCTTGCGGGCCACCTTGTCGATCTCGTCGATGTAGATGATCCCGGTCTCGGCCTTCTTGACGTCGTAGTCGGCGGCCTGGATCAGCTTGAGCAGGATGTTCTCGACGTCCTCGCCGACGTAGCCGGCCTCGGTGAGCGCGGTCGCGTCGGCGATCGCGAACGGGACGTTGAGCATCCGGGCCAGGGTCTGCGCGAGGTAGGTCTTGCCGCAGCCGGTCGGGCCGATCACCAGGATGTTGGACTTGGCCAGCTCGACGACCTCGTCGGGCTTGTGCCGCTGGGCGCCGGTGGCCACCCCTGCCTGGACCCGCTTGTAGTGGTTGTAGACCGCGACGGCGAGCGCCTTCTTGGCGGTCTCCTGGCCGATCACGTAGGAGTTCAGGAACTCGAAGATCTCCCGGGGCTTGGGGAGCTCCTCGAGCCCGACCTCGCTGCCCTCGCTGAGCTCTTCCTCGATGATCTCGTTGCAGAGGTCGATGCACTCGTCACAGATGTAGACACCCGGACCTGCGATGAGCTTCTTGACCTGCTTCTGGCTCTTCCCGCAGAAAGAGCACTTCAGCAGGTCGCCACCGTCACCGATGCGTGCCACAGGCACGACTCCTCACGATCGGGCCGGCGGCTTGCCGAGGGACCCGCTCACGTGGTCCTCGCCTGCCGGCTGCTTGCAACGCTGTTTCCCGCATCGACGGTACCCCGTCCCGCCCGCAAATGGGACAGGACACGACGACTGCCCCGACCTGGGCCGGGACCCCCGCGTCAGGCGGGGGTGAGCGACCCCTTCCGGGACTCCAGGATGGCGTCGATGAGGCCGTAGTCGACCGCCTGGTCGGCGGTCAGGATCTTGTCGCGGTCGATGTCGCGGCTGACCTCGTCGGCGGTCTTGCCGGAGGCGTCGGCGATCATCTTCTCGAGCAGCTCCCGCATCCGCAGGATCTCGTTGGCCTGGATCTCGATGTCGGAGGCCTGGCCGTAGGTGCCCTCGGTGTAGGGCTGGTGGATCAGGATCCGGCTGTTCGGCAGCGCCAGCCGCTTGCCGGGCGCGCCGGCCGCGAGCAGGATCGCCGCCGCGGACGCCGCCTGGCCCAGGCACACGGTCTGGATGTCCGGCTTCACGAACCGCATCGTGTCGTAGATCGCGGTCAGCGCCGTGAACGAGCCGCCCGGGCTGTTGATGTAGATCTGGATGTCCCGGTCGGGGTCCATCGACTCGAGGCAGAGCAGCTGGGCCATCACCGCGTTGGCGATGTCGTCGCTGATCGGGGTGCCGAGGAACACGATCCGGTCCTCGAACAGCTTCGCGTAGGGGTCGATGCGGCGGAAGCCGTACGACGTCCGCTCCTCCCACTGCGGGATGTAGTAGTTCATGCTCGGCGAGGCGTGCTCGCCGGCCCGGCCGGACGGGCCGGAGGAGAGTCCGGGGATGTACGAGCTGGTCATGGTGGGCCTCACTTGCTCCGGGCCGGGCGGCCCTCGTCGGCGACCTGGCGGGCGCTGCTGATCACGTTGTCGATGAAGCCGTACTCCTTGGCCTGCTCGGCGGTGAACCAGCGGTCGCGGTCGGCGTCCTGCTCGACCTGCTCGAGCGGCTGGCCGGTGTGCTGGCTGATCAGGTCGAAGAGCACCTTCTTGATGTGCAGCGACTGCTGCGCCTGGATCTTGATGTCGGAGGCGGAGCCGCCCATGCCGCCGGACGGCTGGTGCATCATGATCCGCGCGTGCGGCAGCGCGTAGCGCTTGCCCTTGGTGCCGGCACAGAGCAGGAACTGGCCCATCGACGCGGCCAGGCCCATGCCCACGGTGGCGACGTCGTTCGGGATGTAGTTCATCGTGTCGTAGATCGCCATCCCGGAGTCGACCGAGCCGCCGGGGCTGTTGATGTGCAGGAAGATGTCCGCCTCGGGGTCCTCCGCCGAGAGCAGCAGCATCTGGGCACAGATCGCGTTCGCGTTCGCGTCGCGCACCTCGGAGCCCAGGAAGATGATCCGCTCCTTGAGCAGGCGCTGGTAGATGTGGTCGTCCAGGCCGTAGCCGGCGCCGTTTCCGTTCATCTGGATGTCAGAGGCATGTGGGTTCTCGGGCACGTCCCCGACCCTAGCCGCTGCGCCCCCGCCTTCCACGAGGTATCCCGCGTTGTTCGCCCAGAGCGCACGGTACCCGCTGTGCTGTGTGCGCTCGCTCCGCTCGCGCGTGTCCGCCGCCCCGACGATCCTGTCTTCCCTCGTCGCAGGTCACCCCTCCTCCGCTCGCCGACCGAAGAGCCGATCCCCGAGGCGGCGGACCAGGCGAGCGGTAGCGAGCCCAAAAAGCCAGTGGCCGGGAGGCGATGCCTCCCGGCCACTGTGGACGACGCTCGAAGACCCCTGACCCTCGGCTTCGTCCGTCCTAGGGGTGCGTCAGCTGCGCTTCCACACCCGGATGTCCATCGCGGTGCCCTGCTGGCTCAGCACCTTGATGTTCACCCCGTTGTTCGGCACCTTCACGCTGTTCGTCGGCTGCCGAGCGTCCCAGTACGACGTGTTGTCGTGGAACACCGGCGCCGCCGCCTGACCGTGGATGGCGCTGGCCGTGTCGGCCGCGTCACCGAGGTGCAGCGTGAACGAGTCCGCCTTCTCCAGGCCGAACGGCGCGTCGTACCCGGCCACCCGCGGCCGCCAGATCCGGCCGTCGAGGCGGTTGATCGGCGCCGGGTGGGAGTCCACCGGCAGGATCAGGCCCTCGCCCGGGTGCTGGCTGGCGTTGTTGTCGCCCTGGGAGGTGTCCCAGTAGCTGACGAGCAGGCCGTTCTGGTTCGCGAAGTGCTCGACGAAGTCGGGCTTGCTCCCGAAGCCGAAGTTGTACGGGCCGCTCTGCAGGTACTTGTCGAACGACGTGTAGGTGCGGTTCGACGCGATCAGGTAGTTGTCGTACGAGTGCGAGATGGACGAGCCCACCGCGGAGAACCCGTCGAGGGTCCAGCCCTCGGGAGTCGCCTCCGCACCGGACGTGAACACCGTGCTGCCGTCCGCGCCCTTGACGCTGACGTCGTCCAGGAAGATGCCGGCCGGGAGCGACGGGTCGGTGCCCTGCGCCGCGGGGTCGGTGAGGTACTGCACCCGGATGCCGACGGTCTTGCCGGCGTACGGCGTCAGGTCGAAGCTCGCCGGGGTCCAGGCCGTCTGGACGCCGTCGATGCCGTTGCCCTCGGCCGCGTTCGTCACGCCGGCGGTGGTGGAGGGGATCGCCTTCCAGCCGCTGCCGTCGTCGACCTGCACGTAGGCGTAGTCGCACGCGTCCGGACCGCAGTCCTCGATGTTCCAGTGCGCCTGCATGTTCAGCGTGCCGCCGCCCGCGGGGACCGCGACCTGCCGGCTCATGCTGTGGTCCATCTCGTCGCCCTGGCCGCTCCACCAGGCCTGCTGACCGGCGTACGGAGCACCGAGCTCGGTCTTGACCTCCTTCTTGGGCAGCACGACGACGGCGCCCTGCGCCTTGTCGGAGTTGAACTCGTGGGGGCCGAGCGCGACCCGGTCACCCGCGGTGGTCGGGTTGACCACGTCGTAATCGAGCCAGCCGAGCTGCAGCTTGTCCCAGGCGCCCAGGTCGGCGGCACGGGTGCCGATGCCCTGGTCGTTAGGCGCGCTGACCCGGCTCTGCGCCATCAGCGACCAGAAGTTCACGCCGTTCTCGTTGGCGGACGACGGACCGGAGGTGTCGTACAGGTCCGGCAGGCCGAGGTCGTGGGTGTACTCGTGCGCGAACACGCTCATCCCGCCGTTCTCCGGCTGGATGGTGTAGTCGGCGACCCAGAGACCGGTGGTGCCGATCTGGACGCCGCCGTCCTTGTTCCCCTCGGGACCCTGGCCGGTGCCCTGGAAGGCCTTCCAGCGGTGCGACCAGATGGCGTCTTCACCCTGGATCGGGTCGCCGTCGGCCTGGTCGCCGCCGGCGTGCACGATCTGGAAGTGGTCGATGTACCCGTCGGGCTCGTTGAAGTTGCCGTCGTGGTCGTAGTCGTTGCGGTCCCACTGGTCGTACGACGCGAGCATCGCCTTGATGTCGGCGTCCGTCTTGCCGGCCGCGCGCTGGTCGGTGACCCAGGTGTTGATGCCGTCGCGGACCAGCGCCCAGGTGTTGCTGCAGACGTTGCCGGCGCACGGGAACCCGTTGCTGCGGCCGTAGCGGGCCTCGTTGTAGGGCACCCGCACCCAGTCGGAGACGTAGCCGTCGATGCTGTAGCGGCCGGAGGACTGCCGCTCGAAGTACTGCCGCACCGACTCGGTCGCGCCGCCCGAGCCCGCCGCGTCACCGGCGCCGAAGTACAGGTCCTCGAAGTGCTTGCGGTCGTAGTTGGACTGCCAGACCGTGGAGTTGTCCTTGGTGCGGTCGGGCTCCGGGATCTGGTTGTTGAGCGGGCCGTCGAACTTGGCCGGACCCGGGGTGTTCGGGTCGGTGTCCTGGTCCTTGTAGTTCGGGTTGATGTCGGTGCCGCGCTGGTTGCCGAAGTCCGTCAGGATCACGAAGATCTTGTCGGTCTTCTCGCGGCCGAGCTCGACGTACTGGTCCTCGCTGGTGGCGGCCTTGCCGGGCGCCGCCGCGGTGTGGGTGGTGCCGACCTTCATCACGGTGCTGGCGCCGCGCTGGACGGCCTTGCCCTTGCCGTTCAGGAGGTCGGTCAGCGCCTGCTCGCGCAGCGCCCGCCGCTTCTCCTCCGCCGGGTTCGGCAGTTCGTCGGACTGGACCGTGGCCGGCTCCGAGGCGCCGGCCGCCTGACTCACCTGGGGGGCCGCGCTGGCCGTGACCGCGGGCATGCCGAGGGTTGTCCCCAAGCCCGCCGCGACGACCAGGCTGAGCAGCCCGGTTGACTTCTTTCGCACGTTTCCTCCGTCGGACAGCGATCGTGTCGCGTGAGGCGCAGCCAGGAAGGAACACGGGCGGAACCGGGACGCACGGGGGCGTCGGTCTCGACGAGCGGGGCCCACGCCCCACCCGGAGGGGCGCGCAGGGACGGCCCGAGCTCATCCTCGATGCGCGGCTGCGGTTGGCAGCCGGAGGAAGTTCACCCCGAGACCCGGGGGTGCCACAAGATCCGCCGGGTTCAGGTTTGTGCAGTGCACGTTTGTGCAGGCCCTGTCGATGCGAAGCCGTGACCTAGGGTGTGCCGGTGCCCGACCCCTCCCTCGCACCCGAGCAGCCCGCGCTCCGGCTGCGGCCCGCCGTCCGCGCCGTGCTGGCCGACCCCGACGGGCGGGTGCTGCTGTGCCGTTGGCACTTCGAGGACCCCGACGGCCCGGCCGACGTCTGGGGTACGCCGGGCGGCGGCATCGAGCCCGGCGAGGACCTGGTCGACGCCCTGCGCCGGGAGCTCGCCGAGGAGACCGGCCTCGAGCCGAGCCGCGCCGCGTGCGGCCCGGTGGTCGCGCACCGGCGGCACGTCGTCCCGATGCGCAGCACCGACGGCCGCACCTGGGACGGCCAGGAGGAGTGGGTGTTCCTGCTCCGGGTGGACGCCTTCGAGCCGCACGGTCGGATGAGCGCCGAGGAGCTGGCCGCGGAGAGCGTCGCCGAGCTGGGCTGGTACTCCCTCGACGAGATCCGGTCGCTGCCGGCGACCGCGGTCACCGCCCCGCGCGCGCTCGCCGACGTCCTCGAGACGCTGCTGGCCCGGGGTCACGGCGGCGAGCCCCTCGAGCTCGGCGGGTGACCCTCAGCCGGCCTCGACGGTCTCCCTGATCCGCTCGAGCGTGGTCCGCAGCCCCGCGGCGAGCTCGTCGTCGTGGCCGGCGGCGCCGCCGATGACGGGGCCGAGCACCGTGGTCCCGATCGTGAACCGGGGCAGGTCGCGCCGCGCGGTCAGCGTCGTGCCGTCGGCCGTGCCGAGCAGCTCGTAGGTCCACGTCGCGCCGCTCTCCCGGGTGCGCCAGGCCACCGCGCGCGCTCGGGCTCGAGGCGGGTCACCTTCGACGACGTCGGCCAGGCGACCCAGCCGCGCCGGTTCAGGCCGAGCAGCGTGGTGCCGACCCGCACCCGCCTGCCGAGGACGGTGAGCCTGCGCAGCTCGGGGCTCCACTCGGGCATCCGGGCGACGTCCCCGACCACGGCCCACACCCGGTCGGGAGGGGCGGCGATGCGGACGGTGGCCGAGATCGGCTTCGGGGACGGCATCAGGACAGCCACTCCTTCAGGGCGGGATAGACCTCGTCGTGGTTCAGCAGGTCGAAGTGGTCGCCGCGCACGTGCAGCACGTCGGCGCCCGGGAACATCTCCGGCCCCCGGCGGGGGCGGCCCAGCGCCGACGGGTAGCGGACCAGCAGGTCGCCGAACGCCTCGCTGACCGGGTGCCCCGGCGACGCGGCGAGGGTGGCGGCGACGAGGTGGTAGCGCGCCTGCGGGAGGTTCTGGACGTCGCGGGCCAGCCCAGCGCGCAGGTCGAGGATGCCGGTGGAGCGGTACTCCAGGATCCGGCCGAACGGCGCCGACTCGGGCAGCCACCCGAGTGCGCGGGCCCCGAGCGCGACGCCGCGCTCCAGGGGTGCGCCGAGGTGCGGGGTGCCGAGCGTGACGACGTCGGTGACCAGCCGGTTCCAGGGCGAGACCGCGTCGGTGGCCACCGCGCAGGCGGCGCGCATCACCAGGCCGCCCATCGAGTGCCCGACCAGTGCGATGCGGCGTACGTCGCAGGGCCAGCCGGCCACCAGGTCGTCGAGCAGCGAGGCGAGCGCGACGCCGTTCTCGGCCACCGGGAGGCCGGTGTTCGCGCGCAGGTAGACCGGCGTCCAGGTCGACTCGTCGGCGAGCCGGGCGCCGTAGGAGGGCCCTCGCTCGGGGTGCAGGTCCCACACCGTGTCCGGCTCGCCGAGACCGTGCAGGAACACCACCACGTCGCCGGTGGCGTCCGGGAAGGCGTCGGCGAGCGACGCCGGGTCGGTGAGCACGTCGCGATGCCGCTGCCGGATCGCCAGCCGGATCGCCAGCTCGGAGCCGTCCTCCGCGAGCCGGTCACCGATCAGCCCGTTGACCGCCGAGACCAGCAGCCGGCCGGC
>JABFXA010000472.1 GCA_013361955.1 Nocardioidaceae bacterium | reverse complement strand
GTCCGCCTCGTCCCCGACGTCAACCACTACACGATCGTGCTCAGCGAGCGCGGGGCGAGCGCCGTCGCCGGGGCCGTCCGGGACGTGCTCTGAGGATGGCCACGGGGACGTCTCGCTCAGGCGCCCGAGACACCGCCTTGCTCCGGGACCAGCTGCCGGCGGGGCGTGAGCCCACCGGCAGCATGCCGGTGGTGCTGGAGTCGTTCGAGCGGCTCGCCCCGGGCCCGTGCCTACTCGCTGGCCGCCCACATCGTCCAGAGCACGAACGTGTTCACGGCGGCGCACAGCACGGTGATCGCCCAGGCGCCCTCCATCGTTCCCTTGACCATCCCGAACAGGCAGAGCGCGACGACGCTCACCTGCGTCGAGACGCGCAGGTTCGCCAGCCTCCGCTTCACTCCCGACCCGCCCGGCGCCACGGCCCGGTGCATGCCCACCGACGACGTCGCTGAAACGCGGGGACCCGAGAGTGGTCCATATCGGACCCATGTCCTACTTTAGAAGGACGACGGGGCCGCGTGAGCCGACAGGGAGCCGGTTGCGGCCCGTCGACAACCACACAGACCCGTCCGGGTCACGCCGAGTCCTGCTCGTCCGGCACGGGTCCCACCAACACCAGGGCAGGGGCGGGGAACCCACTTTCCGCGGCACCCATCGCTGCCGCTCGGGGTGAAGCCACCACGGTGGCCGGGCATCCTTTCCGTCCGAATCCGACAGCTAACCTCGCAGGCGTGGGGAGGGACTCCACGCATGTCCGACAACAGAACACATCGTCCTGCCCTCGGCCACTCGATCCGAGCGGTCCTGGCCGGGATCACCGCAGCGGCAACGCTGACCCTGGCACCACCGGTGGCGTCACCGGCGCAGGGGACGACCCTCACCCGAGCCGAGAAGGTGCGGCACGCCTACCGGATCGCCAGGAACCAGCTCGGCGATCCGTACCGGTACGGCGCCGCCGGACCACGCGCCTTCGACTGCTCCGGGCTCAGCTACTACTCCTACCACCGAGCGGGCTTCTGGCGTCTCCCGAGGACGTCGTCGCGACAGGCCCGCTTCGCGCGGCACATCCACCGGTCCCGGATGCGGCTCGGCGACCTCGTCTTCTTCTACGGCGGTGGTGGGGTGTACCACGTCGCGATGTTCGCGGGCTGGCACAACGGTCACCGCATCATCATCCACTCCCCGCACCCGGGGGCACGGGTACGAAGGGAGCGGATCTGGACGCAGAACTGGTTCGCCGGCACGCTCCGCTGAACCCGTACGTCGCCTGCGCTGGTGTCGCTCACGGGCGGCACCACCGCGAGCGGGGTGCTAGAAGTCGCCGGCGGACTCCAGTCTGCTGCCGCCGATGCGGCCGATGTGCACGTGCCGCGCGAGCCGGATGGCCGGCCGGACCAGGAACTCGATGCTGCCCAGCAGGAAGCACCAGGTCGCCGCGACGGTGGTGGCCTCCCAGAAGAAGAGGATGCTTCCGACGAGGAACCAGAGGGCGATGAGCACGTCGTTGCCGATGCTGAGGGCTTCGTACCGTCGCCGGACGACCAGCTCCTCGTGACCGATGTCGACCTTCAGGGCTCTCTGCTCAGTCATCTCTTTCCCGGGGGCTCGGCTGCGGGTGTGCAAACGGACCTGTGCCCACCCGCGGACTCCCTGAACGGGGGCCCGCACGTCGTACCGTTCATGCCAGAGCCACCCATCGGACCGCGAGGGAGTCGACATGGACCTGTTCGAGATCGACGAGAGAAGGCGCCTGGGTCGCGAGCAGGCCGCAGCGCGGCTGCACGACCTGGCGGACGCGCTCGCCAAGAACAACTCGATCGAGTTCGACCGTGACGGTCGCCGCATCACGGTGCGGGTGCCCGACGAGGTGAACCTGAAGGTCGAGGTCGAGATCGGCGACGAGAGCGAGCTGGAGATCGAGCTCACCTGGTAGCACCGTCCTCACCGGGTCGGGGCCGGGCCGAGCACCAGCTCGGTGGTGTGTCGCTCGCCGCCGCGCAGGTAGGTCAGCTCGACGGAGTCGCCGACGTCGTGCCGCAGCCGGGTCAGCACCAGCGCCTCGGTGTCGCGGGCCGGCCGGCCGTCGATCTGCACGATGACGTCACCGGGAGCGAGGCCGGCGTCGTCGGCCGGCCCGAGGTCGGGATGGTTGGCCTCCCCGGTGTCGATGAGCTCACCGGCGATCGGCACCGCGACGCTCATCGGGATCGCGAAGCCGAGCCCGACGCTGCCGCCACCGGGCACGCCCTGGGCGTTGGGCGCCGTGCAGATCGCCGAGTTCACACCGACCTGGGTGCCCGAGCAGTCGACGAGCGGCCCGCCGCTGTTGCCCGGGTTGATCGACGCGTCCGTCTGGATCGCGTCCAGCAGGTGCGCGACGCGGCCGGTGTCGGCCGGGATGGGCACGTAGCGGCCCAGCGCGCTCACGATGCCCGCCGTCACGGTGTTGGACAGCCCGAGCGGCGCTCCGAGCGCGACGACCGGCTCGCCGACCCGGGCCGAGCCCGCGTCGTCGTACGGCAGCACGGGGCGGCCTTCAGCGCCGTCCTCCGCCTTGAGGATCGCCAGGTCGGTCGCGAAGTCCGCGCCCACGATCGTCGCGGCGGACGACGACCCGTCGTGGTAGCGGACGGTCACGTCGGCGCCGCCGTCCACGGCCGCGGAGACGACGTGCTCGTTGGTGAGGAGGTAGCCGCCCTTCCTGAACACCGAGCCCGACCCGTTGCCGCCGGACCCGTCCGCCCCGGCCACCGCGACGGTCACGACGGACGGGAGGACGTCCTCGGCGACGTCGACCGCCGAGCACGTCGGGCCCCCGGCGCGCGGGTCGGAACCACCGTCGTCGTCGAGCGCCAGCACGACGAGGACGGCCACCGCCCCGCCGACCACGGCCGCGACGAGCGGGACGGCGGCTCGTCGGAGGGGCTGCCGGGCGCGTGCGGCTGAAGGTGGGCCGGCCACGCCTCCCATCGTGCCTACCGCGAGCACGCTCCGACAGGGCCGCCCGGGCCAGGCCGGGGTTGACACCGGGACGCTGGTTCGCATGCAATATATTGCATGCCGGTCCCCGCCACCCCCGCGCACGGCCCGCGGTCGCTGCTGCGGGACGACGTCTACGTGCGGCTGCGGGACGCGATCGTGGACGGCACGCTCGAGCCGGGTGAGCAGCTGCGCGACGCCGAGCTGGCCGCCTGGCTGGGGGTCAGCCGCACGCCCATCCGCGAGGCGCTGCTGCGGCTGCAGCACGCCGGGCTCGTGGTCGCCCGCCCCGGCCGCTCCACGTCGGTCGCGACCCTCGACGCCCGCGCGATCCGCGACGCCCAGGCGGTGGTGGCGAGCATGCACGAGCTCGCGGTCCGGCAGGCGGTCCCCCAGCTCACCGAGCAGGACCTGGACCGGATGCGCGACGCCAACCATCGGTTCGCCGCCGCGCTGTGCCGCGGCGACGTGGACGCGGCCGTGGCGGCCGACGACGAGTTCCACGGCGTACCGGTCGGCTGCGCCGCGAACGACGCGGTGCGAAGCGTGCTGGAGCAGTTCACGCCCGCGCTGCGACGGCTGGAGCGACTGCGGTTCGCCTCGCTGACCGGGCGCGGCTCGGTCACCCTGCACGCCCAGCTCGTCGAGCGGTGCGCGGCCGGCGACGTCGCCGGTGCGGCCGCCGTCTCCTTCCAGACCTGGCAGACCCTCGAGCCCCTGCTCGACACCACCGACGGCCCCCAGGGCTGACACCGCGAGACCCAGGAGAGACCATGTCGCTGCAGGACTTCCCGCGCTACCAGCTGATGTTCGGACCGAGCCCGGTCCACCCGCTGGAGCGGCTCACCCAGCACCTCGGCGGCGCCACCATCTGGGCCAAGCGCGAGGACTGCAACTCCGGCCTGGCCTTCGGCGGCAACAAGACCCGCAAGCTCGAGTACCTGGTGCCCGACATCCTCGCCCAGGGCGCGGACACCCTGGTGTCGATCGGCGGGTACCAGTCCAACCACACCCGCCAGGTCGCCGCCCTGGCGGCCCGGCTCGGCCTGCAGGCGGTGCTGGTGCAGGAACGCTGGGTCGACTGGCCGGACCCGCTCAACGACCGGGTCGGCAACATCATGCTGTCGCGGATCATGGGCGCCGAGGTGCGGCTGGACCCGGCCGGGTTCGGCATCGGGTTCAAGGACAGCTGGAACCAGGCCCTCGACGACGTACGCCGGCGGGGCGGCACGCCGTACGGCATCCCGGCCGGCGCATCCGACCACCCGCTGG
Source organism: Nocardioidaceae bacterium (assembly GCA_013361955.1). GTDB lineage: Bacteria > Actinomycetota > Actinomycetes > Propionibacteriales > Nocardioidaceae > Nocardioides_B. Next base: position 2,897 of record JABFXA010000472.1, on the reverse strand, counting down.
GCGGCCTGGGCTTCGCCGGCTGGGCCGAGGAGGTCCAGCAGCAGGAGCAGGAGCTGGGCGTCTTCTTCGACACGATCGTCGTCTGCACGGTGACCGGCTCGACGCACGCCGGGATGATCGCGGGCTTCGCCGGCCAGGACCGGCCCCGCCGGGTGGTCGGCATCGACGCCTCGGCGACGATCGAGGAGACCCGGGCGCAGGTCGAGCGCATCGCCCGCAGCACCGCCGAGCTGATCGGCCTCGGGCGCGACCTGAAGGACGACGAGATCACCGTCCTCGAGGGCTGGGCCGGTGACCGCTACGGCATCCCGGTGCAGTCCACGCTGGACGCGATCCGGCTCACCGGGTCGCTGGAGGGGATGATCATCGACCCGGTCTACGAGGGGAAGTCGATGGCCGGACTCGTCGACCTGGTGAAGCGGGGCGAGATCGACCGCGACTCCACCGTCCTCTACGCGCACCTCGGCGGCCAGCCCGCGCTGAACGCCTACAGCTCCCTGTTCACGGCCTGACCCCGCGTCAGGGCGCGGGCGCGAGCCCGCGGTCGTCGCGAGCGACGTCGGGCCACGGGTCGACGCGGGCCCACGCCAGCCCCTGCTCGGCACAGGCCACGATCTCCGCCGCGCAGCCGCGGACCGCGGTCACGTCGTCGTGCAGGTCGCTGCCGTCGATGCCGTTGCCGGTGAGCACGGCGTCCACGTCGTGCAGGCACGAGGTGAGCCAGGCCAGCGGGTCCGCGACCATCTCCGGCACCATCGTCCGGTCCCCCGGCTCGCCCGAGGTCATCACCGGGTGCCAGTGCATCCGGTCGGCGGCGTACGGCGCGGACTCGAGCAGGTCGATGCGGCAGAACGCCGGCCGCATGCTCCGGGAGGCGGACACGTAGATGCTGCCGTCGTACCGGGTCTCGATGAGGTGCAGCTCGACCCGCACGCCGCGCTCGCGGGCGGTCGGGTCGTCGACGCGGGCCGGGTCGAGGAAGTCGACGCGAGCCACGGTCACCGCCAGCCGGTCGAAGAGCCAGGCGGTCTGGGGTGCGTCCATGGCGCCACTCTCCCGCACCCACGTCGGTTGCGCACGGCGCGCCCGGGTCAGCGGATCGCGGGCGGACCGCCCTGCAGTGCGCGGCGGGCGGCCTCGTCGTCGGCGAAGAAGTTCGGCTCCCGGTCCTCGGCGTCGTAGTAGCGGTGGAAGACCGGCGTCTGCGAGCCGGACATCGGCGGCACGATCCAGCTCCAGTCGGCCGGGCAGCGGCGACCGGCGCGCTCCTCCCGCTCCAGGTGGGTGAGGAACCGGCGGGACTCGGTGTGGTGGTCGGTGATGGTCACCCCGTTGGCGTTGAACGAGTGCAGCACCGCCCGGTTGATCTCGACCAGGGCCTGGTCGCGCCACAGGCTCGCCTCGTCGGAGGTGTCCAGCCCCATCCGCTCAGCGACCTCGGGCACCAGGTCGTAGCGGTCGCTGTCGCCCAGGTTGCGGGCTCCGATCTCGGTGCCCATGTACCAGCCGTTGAACGGCGCGGCCGGGTACGAGACGCCGCCGATCACCAGCCGGTTGTTGCTGATCACCGGTACGGCGTGCCACCGCATGCCCAGGTCGGCGAACCAGGACAGCTCGGGGTGCTCGAGCGGCACCTCGTGCACGGCGGACTCCGGGAGCTGGAACATCCGCGGGCCCTCCACGGTCTCCACGACCAGCGGGAGCACGTCGAAGGCGCCCCGCTGCTCGGGCGGCTGCCACCCGTGCCGGATCATCCGGCTGGTGAAGTCGCGGTACCGGGGGTCGCCGAGGACGCTTCCGTCGGGCAGCTCGTAGCCGGCGTACCGGATCAGCTGCTCGTTCCAGATCCGCGGGGCAGGCCGGGTCGGGGTGTCCGGGGCGAACACGCTGATCATCGGCCGGATCCGGCCGCCGCTGTTTGCCGATCGCAGGTGCTCGAAGCAGTGCTCGGCGACGGAGGCGGCGTCGGTGACCGTCCTCAGGTCGCGGACCTGCAGGCTCTGCCAGTACAACCGGCCGATGCACCGGGCGTTGTTGCGCCAGGCCACGCGGGCGCCGAACGTCAGCTCCTCGGGGGTGTGCCGGTAGGTCCCGGTGCGGTCGATCTCGCGCAGCACCGCGTCGATCCGCGGCCGCGCCGGACCGGCCTGGGGGTTCTCGGCGTGGAAGAGCTCGAGGAACTCCGCCGCGGCGGTCCGGTCCACGCCGGTCCCGGCGTGGCCCCTGCCCGGTCCGGTCCGAGCCGGCGCCGGGCGCGGGGCCGACCGGGCCGTCCCCCACCAGCGGTCGCCGACCAGGTGCGGGTGCCTGCCGGTCTGGACCACGAGCAGGTGGCGGACGCCGACCAGGACACCCACGCAGAGCAGCGCCAGCGCGAGCCCCATGGCGGTCAGGTGGCTGGTGGGCGGGTCCCACCCGGCCTCGAGGACGCCGACCAGGGCACCGGACGCCACGAGCGCGAACGCCGCGACCACCGGACCGGCCGGCCGGCGACGGCGGGTCTCCGGCTTCTCTGCCGGGTCGGAGTGGGCAGGGCAGAGCTGTTCGTGCTGCGTCGTCATGGTCCTCCCTCGGCGGAGGGATTCCCTGGTGCGTACGCCGCGAAACGGACGAACCGAGTGCTCTAGCCCGGTACCGGGGGCTAGGCGCCGAGCGCCCGCCAGGTCCGGGTGTTCACGACGCCGGTGATCGGCAGGTGGTGCCGCCGCTGGAACAGCTTGACGCGGTCGCGGGTCCGCGGGCCGAACCAGCCGTCGGCCGTGATGTGCAACCGGCGCTGCAGCGCGACGACCGCGCGACCGTGTGCGCCCTGCGCCAGCCGGACGTCGAGGTACCGGGTCAGCTCCGGGTGCGCCGGCGTCGGGGCCGGCGGCGAGGTGCTCGCTGGGTGCGCCGGC
>JABFXA010000294.1 GCA_013361955.1 Nocardioidaceae bacterium | reverse complement strand
GTACCAGGGCCACCACGGCGACGGCCAGGGCGAGCAGCGCCAGGGACGGCAGCAGCCAGACCCGCGGGCCGCCGAGCATCGTCGCCGGCTCCACCGCGGGCGCCGGTGCCGCGGGTTCGGCGGTGCCGGCCAGGTCGCGGTCGACGACCAGCTCGTAGTCGCCGGTCACGGCATGCCCGTCGGCCCCGACGACGCGGTACCCCACGCGGTAGCTGCCCGCGCGGTCCACTCCGCTGACCGGCACCTGCACGCGGCCGCCGAGCACCGCCGGGCGGCCGCTGACATGGTCGGCGCCGTCGCCGTCCTCGACGACGACCTGGGCCAGCTCCGGCACCACGGTGGTGTCGAAGGTGAGCGTGACGGTGGTCGGGGCCCGGTCCAGGGCGGCACCCGGGGCCGGCTCCTGGGTGACCAGGTCGGTGTGCGCCGAGGCCGGCGCGGCGGCCAGCCCGACCAGCACCGCCACCAGGGCGAGCAGCAGCGAGAGCCGTCTCATCGCACGGCCCTCCCCGCCTCGTGCAGCGGCCACAGCGCCGCGACGACCCGGCCGCGCACCGCGTCCTCCGGCACCGCGCCGAAGGTCCGCGAGTCACGCGAGTCGCGTCGGTCGTCGCCCATCACGAACAGCCGGCCCTCCGGGACCGTGACCGGCCCGAAGTACACGCTGTCGATGCGGTCCGGGTCGGCGTACGGCTCGTCGACGACGTGCCGGTTCACCACCAGCCGCCCGTCGGCCAGGCCGATCCGGTCGCCGGGCAGCGCGACGACGCGCTTGACCCAGAGCCGCCCACCGCGCTCGAAGGCCACCACGTCGCCGCGGTGCACGTCAGCGCCGTCGACACCCAGCTTCCAGACGAGCACGTGCTCGCCGGGCCGGATGGTGGGCGCCATGCTCCCGGTGGGCACGTGCACCGGCTCGGCCACCCAGGCACGCACCGGGAGCAGCGCCACGGCCACCGCGACCAGCGCGGTGAGCAGGCTGCGGGTGCGGGCCCGCGGCGGCGGACCGGAGTCCGGCTCCGCGGCGCGGGCACGCCCGGGCCGGTCCAGGGACAGCAGGCTCATCGGACCCTCGCCTCACGCTTCCCACTCGGGGTACTGCGCGGTGATCGGGTCGATGTCGGGCGCGTGGTCGGGGTCGCCCACGCCGAACTGCATCATCATGTCGTGGTCCTCGTGGACCAGGTTGTGGCAGTGCATCATGTAGCGCCCGCGCGGCGTCCTCCAGCCCGGGCCCGCCTTCGGGCCGGCGAAGCGCATGGCCACCTCGACGGTCTCGTTCTCCCCGACGTACACGACGTCCTTGGGGCCCTTCTCGAACGGCTTGACGTTCGCCGGGTTGCCGTTGCGCGAGAGCACCTGGAAGTCCACGAGGTGGATGTGCACCGGGTGGAACCAGCCGCCGGAGCTGTTGGTCAGCTTCCAGATCTCGACGGCCCCCTCGTCCATCTCGGCCATGCAGTGGGTGTAGCCGCTGTCGATGACCTCCTCCCACGTCTCGCCGTTGATGGTCCACTGGCCGTGCGTGCGGATGAACGTGAACTCGCGCTCGGCGACGCCCTGGGACCGCAGGCCGGGCAGGTCCCAGTCCATGCACTCGGCGTTCTCGACACGCTCCTGCCAGTTCGGCGAGATCGAGTTGCCGTACGTCGAGGTCGGCGCGGCCCGGCCGACACGGAAGCGCATCACCTGGTCCATGCCCTCGTAGTCGACGTTGTTCTTGGGCGAGATGTTGCGCAGCGTCAGCTGGGCGCCCTTGTACTTCGCGAAGTCGATGACCACCTCGTAGCGCTCGGCCATCCCGTGCCGCAGCGTCATCACCGTCTGCGGCTTGGGCACCAGGCCGGCGTCGGTGCCGACGACGGTCATCGGCACCGGGGCGCGGCCGTCATGCAGCTGCCAGTTGTAGGAGCGCGACACCGACGCGTTGAGGATCCGGAACCGGTAGATGCGCGGCTCCACGTCCATCACCGGCCACGGCACGCCGTTGATCAGCGGCACGTCGCCGTACACACCGGACTCGGAGTTGTCGTCGTACACCAGGCCGCCGTCGGTGGCGAACATCGCGTCCCGCACGACCATCGGCACGTCGTAGCGGCGGGTGGTGGGGTTGGCACCGCTCGGGATGCCCATCCGGCGTTCCTTCTCGTCGTGCAGGACGTACATCGCGGCCAGCCCGTTGTAGGCGTTCTGCGAGGTGTGGTGCACGCCGTGGTCGTGGTACCAGAGCGTGCGCGCCTCCTGGGCGTTCGGGTAGAAGTAGGTCTTCACCTGACCCGGCGCGGTGATGTCCGAGGCGTACCCGTCGAACTGCGGCAGCGACGCCGAGCCGTGCAGGTGCGTCGAGGTCGAGCGCTGGTTCGGGTCGTTGGTGTACCGCGACGGCATCGGCACGTTCTGGTACGGCGCGGCCGGTGGCCGCTGCAGGGAGTTCGCCTGCCGGACCACGATCGGCGAGCCACGCCGCACCCGGATCGTCGGCCCCGGGGTGACCCCGTTGTAGCCGAAGATCGGCGTCTTGTAGCCGGGCAGGATCTCCGCGACCGTGAACTGCTGCCGGACGTCGTAGCGCGGGTAGCTGCGCATCATGCCGTCGGGGCACCGCATCCGCCACGAGCCCGACGGCTTCAGCTCCGGGGGCCGCACGAACGGGAGCGTGAACCTCGCGGGCAGCTTGCTGGTCGGCATCCGGTTGTCCGGTGTGCCGGCCAGGCCGACTCGCTCGAGCGGGAGTGCCAGCGCGGCACCACCCACCACCCCGATCTTCAAGAGGTCCCGACGGGAGACCGACATGAGCATTCCCCTCCGACTGCTCGCGACCAACGCACGAGCGCGCCGGTGCCTGCGGACCGTCAGGTTGCAGGTTCACCCTTGAAGGAACCTTGTGATTACGAGGCCGGGCGTTCTCGTCCGGCGGCGCGGATCGCGGCGACCAGGTCGTCGGCCGGGCAGCCCTTCTCCAACCAGCCCCACGCGCCGTTCGCCCGCAGCTCGTCCTCGACGGAACCGAGCAGGTACGTCGAGTGCACCAGCACCCGCGACGGGATGTGCTGCTCGTGCAGCAGCCGCAGCACCTCGAAGCCGTCGACCTCCGGCATCGAGAGGTCCAGCAGGATCACGTCGGGGCGCAGGCTGTCCGCCAGCCGCAGCCCCTCCCGGCCGCCGTCGGCGACGCCGCACACGACGATGTCCGAGCAGCTGCCCAGCAGCAACGAGAGCGCGGTCGCGAGCTCGACGTGGTCGTCCACGACGAGCACCGTGCACCTGGCACCTGGTTGCCCCACGCGGCGAGCATGCTGGGCCCGCCTTGGGGAATCCTGAGGCGCCCCCGCCCGCTCCGCCGAGACGTCAGTGGTGCCCCGCCGAGAGGTCAGTCGTGCCCCCGCGAGAGGTCAGGCCTGCAGGTCGGCGGGCAGCCGGCAGATCAGCCGCGCACCACCGTCGTCGCCCCGGCGCAGGTCGATCGAGCCGCCGACGTCGACCAGGGTGTCGCGCAGCAGCCGCAGCCCGAGGTGCCCCTCCTTGCGGCTGCGCGAGAGCTCGAGCGGCTCGGGCGGGCCGACCCCGTCGTCGGTCACCGAGACGACCACGGTGCCGCCGTCCTGGTGCACCTCGACGAGCGCGGTGTCCGCGCCGCTGTGGTTGGCGACGTTGCGCAGCCCCTCGCGGACGATCCGGTAGACCAGCCGCTCGGCGACCGGCGAGCAGTCCACGTGCCGGTCGACGACCACCGACGTCTGCACGGTGCGGGCGCTGCCGTCGCGGACCAGGTTCTGCAGCGCCACGGCGAGCCCGACCTCCTGCAGGTCGGTCGGATAGATGCTCACCATCATCGAGCGCAGCGCGGCGATGTTGCGGGAGACCAGCGACCCGATCCGGTCGAGGTGGTGTACGTCGCCGGCGTCGGCGGACCCCGACGCCACCCGTTCCCGGACCACGGGCAGCAGGTAGCCGACCCCGGCGAGGTTCTGGATCACCCCGTCGTGCAGCTCCTCGGCGACCCGGCGGCGTTCGAGCTCGGCGGCGTTGAGCGCGTGCCGCAGCAGCGCGTCGCGCTCGTGCTGGGCGCGCTCGACGCGCCGGGCCAGGCCGAGGCCGAGCGGCAGCATCGCCGCCCCGAACAGCACCAGCACGCCGGTGGACAGGCCCAGAAGCGCCAGCACGATGGAGCGCCGTTCCTGGTGCAGCTGGTCGGTGCGCTGGTACATCTCCATCAGGAACGGTGTCCCGTCGGCGCCCCTGCCGGGTGCGTACACCTCGAGCAGCTGGCCCTGGCCGCGGTCCTCGACGTTCTCCGCCTCGTCCAGGTCGGAGATCTCCGAGACCGGCTGGCCGGACGTGAACGCGCTCGCCACGTGACCGTGCAGCGCGTAGCTCTGGCCGATCTGGTCCTCGTGGTCCGACCACAGCACCTTGCCGTCCTCGGACCACACCTTGAGGTGCACGGCGTTGCCGGACTTGATCTGCGCGCGCAGCAGCTGGCCGAGCGCGACACGCGAGCCGGAGGTGCCGTCGACGAGCGCCTGGTCGACGAGCGGTGCGACGAGGTTGTCGGCCAGCGAGCTGGTGCGGTCCTCGGCGTCCTCGAGCGCCCGGTCCTCCGCGATCACCCGGCCGACGATCAGCGCACCGACGAGCAGCAGCAACAACGCCAGCGCCATCGACGCGGCGAAGCGCACGACGGCGTGCCGGACCGGCGACCCCGGCTCCCCCTCGGTCGCCGGCACCTTCGGCCGTCTCAGACGTCGGTCATACATCGACCAGGCCGAGCCGCAGGGCCAGGGTCACGGCCTCGAGCTGCGAGTGCGCGTCGAGCTTGCTCAGCAGGCTCTTCACGTAGCCGCGGCACGTGTGCACCGAGATCCCCAGCTCCTTCGCGACCGTCTGTACGTCGTTGCCGCGCGCCAGCAGCTGGATCACCTGCGCCTCGCGCGCGGTCAGCGTCGGCACTGGGGCCCGCTGCTCCGTCTGCTCGGCGACCAGCGTGCGAAGCAGCGCCGGGTCGACGGTGAAGCCGCCCGGACGCGCCGCGCGCAGCGCGCTCAGCATGTCCGGCAGCGAGCCGTCCTTCGGCAACAGGCAGCACGCACCGGCCTTCGCGGCACGGTTCATCAGCGCCCGGTCGGCGTGCGCGGTCAGCACCACGATGCGGATCCCCGGGTGCGCGTCGGCCAGCCGCTCGGTCACCTCGATGCCGTCCTCGGTGCCGAGCCGCACGTCCATGACCACGACGTCCGGCTCGAGCTGCTCGGCCTTCGACAGCGCTTCCGCGCTGTTGTGCGCGGTGCCGACACACTCGAGGTCGGGCATGCCGGTCAGCGCCAGCGCGAACAGGTCGGCGAACGTGCGGTGGTCGTCGACCACCAGGATCTTGAGGATCCGTTCGGCCGACGACGGTCTCCGTTGTTCGGCGATCACTAGAAATCACCCACCCCCCTGAGTCCCCCCCGGACTCAATCACTCAGTCGAGTCTCCGACGAGCGGGAGCCTCCCGCAACGGAATCTGGACGATTTTGCCCAGCGCCGCGGGAGGCCCCGCTCCGGAACGTGCGGTCAGGCGGTCTGCAGCACCCGGACGGCGAGCGCCGTGAGCGGCTCGTCGCGGTCCGGGACGCGGATGCCCGGGGTGGACTCCAGGGCCTGCCGGAGCAGGCGCACCAGGGTGGCGAGCTCGGCCCGGGACGACCCCTCGGCGTCCTGGTGCCGCGAGCGGGACAGCACCTCTTCGTAGAGGCGACGGGTCTCCGCGGTGGGCTCGGTGCCCAGCTCGTCGCGCAGCGTCTCCCGCAGCGAGGCGTAGCCGGCGAGCGCCTCGCCGTACCGCCGCTGGTCGGTCAGCGCCTGCAGCTGGATCTGCCACGCGCGCTCGGCGAGCCGGTCGCGCCGGGTGACCGCGGCGGCGAGCCGCAGGGCCAGGGCCGGCTCACCCAGACCCAGCGCGTGCGCCGCGACGTCGGTCAGCAGGTCCACCGTCTCGCGCTCGTGCACGGTGCGCTGGGCGTGCGCCCAGGCCGCGTTCGGCTCGCTGGCGAGCAGGTCGCCGTCAAGCATCGCGAGCGCCGAGTCCACCAGCCGCTCGGCCTCCGCCGCGCGGGCGGTGCGAGCCCTGGTGAGCAGTCGGCGCGCCATGTCGATGTCCACGACGACCCGGTCCCGCCGGAGCAGGTAGCCGGTGGTCGTGGTCTGGATGACCGAGTCCCGACCCTTGCTGCCGAGGATCCGGCGCAGGACGCAGACGTAGCTCTCCAGCGTGCCGACGTACGACGGCGGCGGCTCCTCGTCCCACAGGAGCTGGGCCAGCCGGTCCTTCGACAGCGGCCGTCCCACCGACAGCGCCAGCATCTCCAGGACCTGGCGCGGCTTGACTCCCCCGAGCTTCTCCAGGGCCACGCCGTCCTCGGTGACCACCTGGGTCTTGCCACACAGATTGATACGAATGATGTTGCTCATTGCGTGCCCCCCGGTACGCGTTGTCCGAACAGCCCCCCCGGCTGCAGGAACATCGTGCCGGACGCGGCGGCGTGATCGGGAGACGCGACATGGGGGTTTCTGAACCCCGAAAAGTCGATAGTCCGGTCCGTGCACCGGGCATGGTCCCGGCGGACCATCGCTGTCTAGTCGGCCACCTGGGCACCACCCTGTGGGGGTGGTGCCCGAGTAGTCCGTTCCGTGACGTCCCGTCCGTCGCGGGGAACCAGGACGCGGTCCCATCACGCCATCTCGTCCTTGGACTTTGCTCCAAGACGCGACCGGGAACGGCGCACCATCGTTCGTGCTAGGACCACAAGAGTATGGAGTGCCGCCCCGTCCCGAACTACCGTCGAAGCAGGGCGAGGTGTCGACCGGACGATGCCCCCCCAGGGTTCGGTCGACCTCGGTGCCACGGGCATCGCCGCCCCGCGCGGTCCCGTTCGGCGCTCCCCCAGGTGCCGGGCGGGACCCGCTCACTCCCAGAACAGCCGGTCCACCACCCGGCGGGCCTGCCGGGTCACGCGCAGGTAGTCGTCGACCATCCGGTCCGACTGACCGGGTGGGTAGCCGCGGATGTGCGCGACGGCCGCGCGCTCCCGCGGGTCGCGGGGCAGGGAGTCGGCCGGCCGGCCGCGCACCTGGGTGGTCGCGTTGCGCAGCCCGCTCGCGGTCCGCCAGG
>JABFXA010000054.1 GCA_013361955.1 Nocardioidaceae bacterium | reverse complement strand
ACCAGTCCGCGAGGAACGTGCCCATCGTGTACCGCCGGCTGAGCCCGCTCGGGTCGTCGGCGTCGGCCAGGTTGTGGGTCTCCAGCAGCGCGGACAGCTCCGGCAGCACGCCCAGCGTCGCCGCCGCCAGTCCCTCCGGCACCGGGCCGACAACCGGTACGTCGCGCGGGTCGACCCGGGAGACCCGGTGCTCGCCGACCGGGACGAAGTTGTTGCGGACCGCGAACGCCATCGAGACGGGGTCGCCGTTGCACACCGAGGTGAGGTGGTGCCGGTCGCGCAGCTGGACCAGCAGCGCCCGCAGCAGCGCGGAGCCGACCCCGCGGCTGCCCCAGTCGGCGTGCACCTCGACGGTCAGGTACGACTCGTCCTCCCCGACGGCGCGCGAGGTGGCGGTGCCGACCACCTTGTCGTCGACCAGGCCGACGAGGCGCCGTCGCTCGTGCAGCGGGTCCTCGCGGAGGTCGGCGGCGACCCGGGCGTTGGACCGCACCAGGTAGGGCACTGCGGAGGCCCACACGTCGCCGATCGCGGTCGCGTCGGCGGCGGTGGCGTCTCGCACGGTCACCTCTGGCATCGGCACACCGTATCGGTCGTCGTACCCTGTCCCGGTGAGTGAATCGTCCGTGCCCGACCTGGCTAGCCTGCACGCCCGCGGCGCCGCACAGCAGCCGAGCTGGCCGGACCCGGCCGCCCTCGACGACGCCGTCGCCAAGCTCCGCTCGGTGCCCCCGCTGGTGTTCGCGGGGGAGTGCGACGAGCTGACCGCGAAGCTGGCCGCGGTGGCCCGCGGGGAGGCGTTCCTGCTCCAGGGCGGCGACTGCGCCGAGACCTTCGCCGGCGTCACCGCCGACAACGTCCGCAACAAGCTGCGGGTGCTGCTGCAGATGGCCGTGGTGCTGACCTACGCCGCCTCCGTGCCCGTCGTGAAGCTCGGCCGGATCGCCGGCCAGTACGCCAAGCCGCGCTCGTCGGACGAGGAGACCCGGGAGGGCGTGACGCTGCCGGCGTACCGCGGCGACGCCGTGAACGGCTTCGACTTCACGCCCGAGTCACGGGTGCCCGACCCGCAGCGGCTGGTGGAGGTCTACCACTCCTCGGCGGCCACCCTGAACCTGGTGCGCGCGTTCGTGACCGGTGGCTACGCCGACCTCCGGCAGGTGCACGCCTGGAACACCGACTTCGTCCGCGACTCCCCGGTCGGCAAGCGCTACGAGCGGCTGGGCAAGGAGATCGACCGCGCGCTGACGTTCATGCAGGCGATCGGCGCCGACCCCGACGAGTTCCACCGGGTCGACTTCCACTCCAGCCACGAGGCGCTGGTGCTCGAGTACGAGCACGCGCTGACCCGCATCGACTCGCGCACCGGGTCGCCGTACGACGTCTCGGGGCACTTCGTCTGGATCGGCGAGCGGACCCGGCAGCTCGACGGGGCGCACGTCGAGCTGCTGTCGCACATCCGCAACCCGATCGGGGTCAAGCTCGGCCCGACCACCAGCGCCGACGACGCGATCGAGCTCGCCGAGCGGCTGAACCCGGGCAACGAGCCCGGCCGGCTCACGTTCATCACCCGGATGGGTGCCGGCAAGATCCGCGACCGGCTGCCCGAGCTGGTGGAGAAGGTGACCGCTGCGGGCGTCAGCGTCGCCTGGGTGTGCGACCCGATGCACGGCAACACCTTCGAGGCGTCGTCGGGCTACAAGACCCGGCGCTTCGACGACGTGATCGCCGAGGTGCAGGGCTTCTTCGACGTGCACCGCGCGCTCGGCACCTGGCCCGGCGGCGTGCACGTGGAGCTGACCGGCGACGACGTGACCGAGTGCGTCGGCGGCGGCGAGGCGCTGCTCGAGGGCGACCTGGCAAACCGCTACGAGTCGGTGTGCGACCCGCGGCTGAACCGGGTGCAGTCGCTGGAGCTGGCCTTCCTGGTCGCCGAGATGCTCGGCAGCGCGCACACCGGATCCTGAGGCACGGCTCCGCGTCCGTAGGCTCGGGGCCATGGCCACCCTGATCGACCTGCGCAGCGACACCGTCACCAAGCCGACCGCGGCGATGCGGCGAGCGATGGCGGAGGCCGAGGTCGGCGACGACGTGTACGGCGAGGACCCGACCGTGCTCGCGCTCGAGGAGCGGGTCGCCGGGCTGTTCGGCATGGAGGCGGCGCTGTTCACGCCGACCGGGTCGATGGCCAACGTGCTGGCGGTCCGCTCGCTGGTCGGCGTCGGCCAGGAGGTGCTCTGCGAGGCGTCCGCGCACATCGCCCGTGCGGAGCTCGGCGCGCACGCGGCGTACACCGGGCTGACCATGCGCACCTGGGTCGGCCGGCCCGTGGACCTGGCCGCGATCGAGGGCCTGGTCGCGCCCGACATGGGCCCGTTCTTCGTGGCCACCCGGGCGGTCTCGGTGGAGAACACCCACAACTTCGGCGGCGGCACGGTCACCGGCATCGACGACCTGCGGGCCGTGCGCGCACTGGCCGACGACCGCGGCATCGGCGTGCACGTCGACGGCGCCCGGATCTGGAACGCGCACGTGGCGACCGGCACCCCGCTCGCCGCGTACGGCGCGGTGGCGGACGCGCTCGCCGTGTGCCTGTCCAAGGGGCTCGGCGCCCCGGTCGGGTCGCTGGTGCTCGGCACCCGCGACGCGATCGACGAGGCGCGGGTGTGGCGCAAGCGGATGGGCGGCGGGATGCGCCAGGTCGGCGTGCTCGCGGCCGCCGGCCTGCACGCGCTCGAGCACCACGTCGAGCGGCTGGCCGAGGACCACGAGCACGCCCGGCTGCTCGCGGACGCCTGCGGCGTCGACCCGGCGTCCGTCGACTCGAACATCGTGGTCGTCGACGTACCCGACGCGCCCGCGGTGGTCGCCGCCGCGCGCGAGGAAGGCCTGCTGGTCTCTGCGGTCGGGCCGCGGGCGCTGCGCCTGGTCACCCACCTCGACGTCTCGCGCGCGCAGACGGAGACCGCCGCGAGCCTGCTCGCGAAGCTGCTTCCCTAGACAGGCGTCCGCACCCGGGTGCCGGCGTCCACCCGGCCCACCGCCGGCGGCAGCTGCCGGACCGCCTGCGCGAGCAGCCGGAGGTCGTTGCCGAGGAGCGCCTGCGGGCCGTCGCAGAGCGCGCTCTCCGGGTCGGGGTGCACGTCCACGATCACGCCGTCGGCGCCGACCGCGATCGCGGCTCGTGACAGCGGCACGACGAGGTCCTTGCGGCCGGCCGCGTGCGACGGGTCGACGATCACCGGCAGGTGGCTGGTCGCCTGCACCACCGGCACCGCCGAGATGTCCAGGGTGTTGCGGGTGGCCGGCTCGAAGGTCCGGATGCCGCGCTCGCAGAGCACCACGTCGAGGTTGCCGCGCTGCGCGATGTACTCCGCGGCCATCAGCCACTCCTCGATGGTGGAGTTCATCCCGCGCTTGAGCAGCACCGGCTTCCCGGCCTCGCCGACGGCCTGCAGCAGCCCGAAGTTCGCCATGTTGCGGGTGCCGACCTGGAGCATGTCGGCGTGCTCGACGACCACCTTCACGTCGCGGGCGTCGGTGATCTCGGTGACGATCGGCAGCCCGGTGGCCTCCCGCACCGAGGACAGGATCTCCAGGCCGCGCACCCCGAGGCCCTGGAACGCGTACGGCGACGTGCGCGGCTTGAACGCACCGCCCCGCAGCAGCGTCGCGCCGGCGGCCTTCGCCATCTCCGCCGCCTCGAGCGTCTGCGCCGGCGACTCGACCGCGCACGGTCCGGCGACGAACGTGAAGGTCTCCGGCCCGAACGGCACGCCGCCCACCCACACCGTGCTGCGCTCGGGGTGGTGCTGGCGACTGACCAGCTTGTAGGGGTCGGAGATCCGGTGCACGTCGGCGACGCCGGACATCGAGCGCAGGTTCAGGTGGTGGAAGGAGTCGATGTCCCCGACCAGCCCGATGATGGTGCGCACGACGCCCTTGCTGACGAAGGCCTCCCCGCCGACGCCCTCCACCTTCTCGACGACGCGGGCGATGTCCTCGTCGGTTGCGTCCGGTGCCATGACGACGACCATGGTGTGTTCCTCTCGAATGATGCTCGGACCACCCGGGTTGGTCGCGCCTATGCGAAACGCCCCTCGCCGGACGGCTCGGGGCGTTGGTGGTGGTGTGCGCGAGGGACCTAGCGGGCCGCTCGCGCCGGTGCCCCGGGCGAGTAGCCGAAGAAATAGGTCGTCGTTCGCACGGCACGAGGGTAGACCCGGGCCGTCCGGGTGGCGGAAGCGATATCCAGCATGCGGACCTCAGTAGCCGAGCAGCCGGTGCAGCCGCAGGAACGACGGCCGGAAGCCCATCGACGTCCACGCCCGCGAGGACAGCAGGTTGGTGGCCCGCCAGTCGGTGGTGACGCAGGAGAACCCCTGCTCGACGCACCAGTCGAGCACGGCGTCCGCGGCGGCCCGCCCGGCGCCGAGGCCCCGGTGCTCGGGGAGCACCGCGGCGAACCCGAGGAACCCGGCCGACTCGGGCCGGACCAGACCGCTGTTCGACCCGGACAGCTCGAGCGCGCAGCCGACCGCGGAGCCGACGACCACGCCGTCGTGCTCGGCGACGAACGTCGCGAACCGGGCGTCGTCGAAGTCCTCCTCCCACTCCTCGACCGCCTCGTCGTAGCTGCCCAGGTGGCCGGCCGAGAACGTCGGGGCGAGCGCCTGGTGCTGCGGCAGCGTGAGGTCGAGCGTGGCGAGGGTCGGGATGTCGTCGCGGGCCGCCCGGCGCACCACGACGCCCGGCGGGGGGACCGAGACCGCGGTCGGCAGCTCGCGCACCGCGTGCACGTGCTGCTGCCCGAAGCCGAGCCGGAACCAGGCGTCGACCAGCTTCGGGTCGTACGCCGGCACCAGCACGTAGTGGGCAGTGCGGCCCTCGTCGTACCAGCGGGTCGCGGCCAGCGCGTAGAGGTCGCGCACGTCCTCGGGCTCCTCGGCTGCCAGCCCGGCGGACTCGACCCAGAGGTTCGGGCCCCAGGTCCCGGACTGCTTCGGGGCGCCGAGCAGGAAGCCGACCACCCGGCCGTCGCGCAGCGCCACCGCACCGGACGCGTCGTCGCCCTTGAACGCCGCCTCGACCTCGGCGCGCGCCGCCTGGGGGTCCTCGAAGCGCGGGGACATCAGCGGCTCGGCGGCCCGGTGTGCCCGGTGCCGCGCGGCCAGCAGCCGGCCCGCGTCGTCCAGGTGGTGCTCGGCGAAGGGCTGCAGCTCGGGACGTGGCATGGCGGTCAGCGTAGGGACGGGACCGGTGCCGAGCACCGGGTTTTTCAGATCGCCTCGCGCATCTTCCGCAGCAGCGGGATCTGCGGGTCGTCCGGGTCGCGCGAGCCCGGGGTCTCCAGGACGAACGGCACCCCGGCGGTGGCCGGGTGCGCGAGCAGCTCCTCGAACGCCGCCAGCCCGATGTGGCCCGCGCCGATCCGCTGGTGCCGGTCCTTGAGCGCGCCGCGCACGTCCATCGAGTCGTTCGCGTGCACCAGCCGCAGCCGGCCCGGCCCGGCCACCTCGACCAGCCGGTCCACGGTCGCGGTGGTGCCGCCGGGCTCGTCGAGCGGCGCGCCGGCGGCGAAGACGTGGCAGGTGTCCAGGCAGATGCCGACGGCCGGGTGCCGGTCCAGCGCGTCGAGGTACGGCCCGAGGTCGTCGACGCCGGCACACAGCGAGCGGCCCTGGCCGGCGGTCGGCTCGAGCAGCAGCCACGGCACCCCGCCACCGGGCTCGCCGAGCGCATCCAGCACCGGCAGCAGCCCCTCGCGGACCCGGCGCAGCGCGGCGTCGTGGCCGCCCTCGTCGACGCAGGACCCGGTGTGCACGACCACGCCCTCGGCGCCGATCTCCGCGGCGCGGCGCAGGTTGTGCGCGATGCTCGCCACCGACCGCTCGTACGTCGACGGGGTCGGCGAGCCCGGGTTGACCAGGTACGGCGTGTGCACGAAGACCCGCCGGCCCTGCTCGGCGCAGCGCTCCCGGAACGCCGCGTCGACGGCCGGGTCGCCGGCGGCGTTCGCCCAGCCGCGCGGGTTGCCGGCGAACACCTGCAGGGTCTCGGCGCCGATCGCGTCGGCGTTCGCGAGCGCGCCCCTGACCAGCCCGCTGCCGACGAGCACGTGCGTGCCGACCGGGTTGCGCAGCCCGGCGCAGGAGGCCGCGGGCATCAGACGATCTGGATGGTGATCGTGCTGCCGCGAGGCGCCTTCTCACCGGCGCCCGGCGACTGCCGCACGACGTACTGCAGCCCGACGTACAGGTCGGCCTGCTGGGTGTCCACCTGGAAGCCGGCGCCCTGCAGGGTGGACACCGCGTCCTGGGTGCCCATCCCGACCACCTTCGGCACCTCGACGAGCACCGGGCCCTTCGACACCACCAGCCGGACCGTGTCGCCCTTGAAGCCGTTGCCGTCGTGCGGGGTCTGCGAGATCACCCGGCCGGCGGCCACGGTGTCGCTGTTCTCCTCCGAGCGGTCCACCTCGAAGCCGCGCCTGTCGAACCAGCGCTGCGCGACGTCGGCGTCCTTGCCGGTGAAGTCGCGGATCTCGATCGGTCGCGGACCGCGCGAGACCACCAGGTCGACGGCCGCGCCACGCTTCAGCGCGGTGCCGGCCTTGGGGGAGGAGGCGAGCACCACGCCCTTCGCCACCCGGGCGTCGAAGCGGTACGTCGCGTGGCCGTAGACCAGCCGCGACCGCTGGAGGGCGTCCTGCGCCTGGTCGAGGGTCATGCCGCGCACGGCGGGTACGTCGTGGCGCTCCGGCCCCTTGGACACCAGCGCCTCGACGGTGCCGTCGCGCAGGATCCGGTCGCCGCCGCCGGGGTCGGTGCTGACGACGTAGCCGACCGGCACCGTCTCGGAGTACGACGACCCGGTCACCTCGAAGCCGAGCCCGGCGGCGTGCACCTTCTCCTCCGCGGCCGCGCGGGTCATGTTGATGACGCCGGGCGTGGTCTCGTAGCGGCCCGCACCGAACCACCAGCCCGCGAGGCCGGCCAGCACCGCGAGCACCAGCACCACGGCGAGCAGGATCGGTCCGCGCTTGGTACGGCGCGGCGGCGGCACCGGCCGCGACGCGCCCGCCCGCGACGCGGAGAGCGGCACCGGCTGCCGGTCGATCACGCTGGTGTCCTCGCCGCGCCCCGCGGCCTGCGCC
>JABFXA010000373.1 GCA_013361955.1 Nocardioidaceae bacterium | reverse complement strand
CTGCGCCTCGCGCTCGGCGCGGGTGCCGGCGACCTCGCCCTTGTAGATCCAGACCTTCACGCCGATGCGGCCGAAGGTGGTCTTGGCCTCGTAGAAGCCGTAGTCGATGTCCGCGCGGAGGGTGTGCAGGGGCACGCGGCCCTCGCGGTAGAACTCCGAGCGGGACATCTCGGCGCCGCCGAGACGGCCGGAGCACTGGATCCGCACGCCCTTGGCGCCGCTGCGCATCGAGGTCTGCATCGCCTTGCGCATCGCCCGGCGGAACGCCACCCGGCCGGCGAGCTGCTCGGCCACGCCCTGCGCGACCAGCTGCGCGTCGACCTCGGGGTTCTTGACCTCGAGGATGTTCAGCTGCACCTGCTTGCCGGTGAGCTTCTCCAGCTCGCCACGGATCCGGTCGGCCTCCGCGCCGCGACGGCCGATCACGATGCCCGGACGCGCGGTGTGGATGTCCACCCGGACCCGGTCACGGGTGCGCTCGATCTCGACCTTGGAGATGCCGGCGCGCTCCATGCCCTTCGACAGCAGGCGGCGGATCGCCACGTCCTCGCCGACGTACGCCTTGTAGAGCTTGTCGGCGTACCAACGGCTCTTGTGGTCGGTGGAGATGCCGAGGCGGAAACCGTTCGGGTTGATCTTCTGACCCATCAGGCGTTCCGTCCCTTCTTGTTCTGCTCGTCGCGCGGCTGCACGACGAGGGTGATGTGGCTGGTCCGCTTGTTGATCCGCGAGGCCCGGCCCTGGGCGCGCGGGCGCCAGCGCTTCATCGTCGGGCCCTCGTCGACCATCGCCTTGCTGACGACCAGGGTGTTGCGGTCGAGGTTCTCGGTGCCCTGGGCGTTCGCCACGGCGCTCTCGAGGACCTTGTAGACCGTCTCGCTGGCCGCCTGCGGGGCGAACTGCAGCAGCGCGAGGGCCTCGTCGACCCCGAGGCCGCGGACCATGTCGACGACCCGGCGCGCCTTCATCGGGGTGATCCGGACGAAGCGCGCGCTGGCGAAGGCGCCGGGCTCGTCGCCCAGCAGGCTCTCGCGGCGGGCGCTCACGCGCCTACGCTCCATAGTGCTCATCTGATGTCTCTTCCCTTGAGCTGGCTGCTGCCCCGCGTCAGCGGCGGCGGCTCTTCCGGTCGTCCTTGACGTGCCCGCGGTAGGTGCGCGTCGGCGCGAACTCGCCGAGCTTGTGGCCGACCATCGCGTCGGTCACGAACACCGGGACGTGCTTGCGCCCGTCGTGTACGGCGATCGTGTGGCCGATCATGGCCGGCACGATCATCGAGCGACGCGACCACGTCTTGATGACGTTGTGGGTGCCCTTGTCGTTCTGTCCGTCCACCTTCTTCATCAGGTGGTCGTCGACGAACGGGCCCTTCTTCAGGCTGCGCGGCATGGGTCAGACTCCTCAGCGCTTCTTGCCGGTGCGGCGACGACGGACGATCAGGGCATCGCTGGACTTGCGCTTGCGCGTGCGGCCCTCGGGCTTGCCCCACGGCGAGACCGGGTGGCGACCACCGGAGGTCTTGCCCTCACCACCGCCGTGCGGGTGGTCGACCGGGTTCATGACGACACCGCGGACGGTCGGGCGCTTGCCCTTCCACCGCATCCGGCCGGCCTTGCCCCAGTTGATGTTGGACTGCTCGGCGTTGCCGACCTCGCCGACGGTGGCGCGGCAGCGCACGTCGACGTAGCGCATCTCGCCGGACGGCATCCGCAGCTGGGCGCGGCTGCCCTCCTTGGCGACGAGCTGGGCCGAGATGCCGGCCGAGCGGGCGATCTTGGCGCCGCCGCCCGGGCGCAGCTCGACGCAGTGCACGGTCGTGCCGACCGGGATGTTGCGCAGCGGCAGGTTGTTGCCCGGCTTGATGTCGGCCCGCGGGCCGGCCTCGACGGCGCCGCCCTGGCGCAGGCCCTGCGGCGCGATGATGTAGCGCTTCTCGCCGTCGGCGTAGTGCAGCAGCGCGATGCGGGCGGTGCGGTTCGGGTCGTACTCGATGTGCGCGACCTTCGCCGGCACGCCGTCCTTGTCGTAGCGACGGAAGTCGACGACGCGGTAGGCGCGCTTGTGACCGCCGCCCTGGTGCCGGGTGGTGATCCGGCCCTGGTTGTTGCGGCCGCCCTTCTTCGGGAGCGGGCGCACCAGCGACTTCTCCGGCGTCGACCGCGTCACCTCGACGAAGTCGGCGACCGACGAGCCGCGACGGCCCGGCGTGGTCGGCTTGTACTTACGGATGCCCATGAGTTCTCAGTCCTTCTCACGCCCGGTCAGGAGACCGGACCTCCGAAGATGTCGATGCGCTGGCCCTCGGCGAGGCTGACGATCGCGCGCTTGGTGTCGGCGCGCTTGCCGATCCCGAAGCGGGTGCGGCGCGTCTTGCCCGGGCGGTTCAGGGTGTTCACCCCGGTCACCTTGACGTTGAACACCTTCTCGACCGCGATCTTGATCTCGGTCTTGTTGGCGTCCTTGCGGACCAGGAAGGTGTACTTGTTCGCGTCGAGGAGGCCGTAGCTCTTCTCGCTCACCACCGGCGCGATCAGCACGTCGCGGTGGTCCTTGTGGAAGTTGCTCACTTCGCCTCCCCGGTGTCGTCAGCCGTGTCCGCGTCGGCCTCGGCCTCGGCGGACGTGGCGACCGCCTTGACCGACTTGCCGGTGGCCGGACCGGCCACGAACGCGTCGAAGGCACCCTTGGTGAAGACCACGTCGTCGGACAGCAGGACGTCGTAGGTGTTGATCTGGTCGACGGCCAGCAGGTGCACGGTGTCCACGTTGCGCAGCGACAGCCAGGTCAGGTCGTCGCCCCGCTCCAGCACCACGAGCGTGCGGTGCCGGCCGCGGGTCGCGGCGTCGTTGAGCTCGGTCAGCGCGCCGATCGCGGCCTTGGTGCTCGGCTTGTCGCCGGACACGAAGCCGTCGACGACGTGCACGCGGCCCGCGCGGGCCCGGTCGGAGAGCGCACCGCGCAGGGCGGCGGCCTTCATCTTCTTGGGCGTGCGCTGGTCGTACGAGCGCGGCGTCGGGCCGTGCACGGTGCCACCGCCGGCGAACTGCGGCGCGCGCACCGAGCCCTGGCGGGCCCGGCCGGTGCCCTTCTGCTTGTACGGCTTCTTGCCGCCACCCCGGACCTCGCCGCGGTTCTTGGTGTCCGCGGTGCCCTGGCGGGCGGCGGCCTGCTGCGCGACGACGACCTGGTGGATCAGCGGGATGTTGACCTGGACGTCGAAGATCTCGGCGGGCAGGTCGACCTCGATGGCCTTGGTCACTTGCTCGCCTCCTCGGCTGCGACGGCCTTGGCGGCCGAACGGATCATCACGAGCCCGCCCTTGGGGCCGGGGACGGCGCCCTTGAGGAGGATCAGGCCCTTCTCGGCGTCGACGGCGTGCACCGCGACGTTCTGGGTGGTGACCTGGTCGCCACCCATGCGGCCGGCCATCCGCAGGCCCTTGAAGACCCGACCCGGGGTGGCGCAGCCACCGATCGAGCCCGGCTTGCGGTGGTTGCGGTGCGCACCGTGCGAGGCGCTGACACCGGCGAACCCGTGCCGCTTCATCACACCGGCGAAGCCCTTGCCCTTGCTGGTGCCGGTCACGTCGACCTCGTCGCCGGCGGCGAACAGGTCGGGACCGATCTCCTGGCCCACGGTGTACGACGCGGCGTCCGACGTGCGGATCTCGACCAGGTGGCGGCGCGCGGTGACGCCGGCCTTGGCGAAGTGCCCGGCCTGCGGCTTGGTCACCTTGCGGCCGTCGATCTCGCCGAAGCCGATCTGCACAGCGTTGTAGCCGTCGCTCTCGGGCGAGCGCACCTGGGTCACCACGTTGGTGCCCGCGGCGACCACGGTCACCGGCACCACGCGGTTGTTGTCGTCCCAGGTCTGCGTCATGCCGAGCTTGGTGCCCAGCAGCCCGCGGACGTTGCGTTCCAAAGTGCTCATGGATCAGTCCTTGTTCAGAGCTTGATCTCGATGTCGACGCCGGCCGGCAGGTCGAGCCGCATCAGCGAGTCCACCGTCTTCGGCGTCGGGTCGATGATGTCGATGAGGCGCTTGTGGGTGCGCATCTCGAAGTGCTCGCGGCTGTCCTTGTACTTGTGCGGCGAGCGGATGACGCAGTAGACGTTCTTCTCCGTCGGCAGCGGCACAGGGCCGGCGACCTTCGCGCCCGTACGGGTGACCGTGTCAACGATCTTGCGCGCCGAGGTGTCGATCACCTCGTGGTCGTAGGCCTTGAGCCGGATGCGGATCTTCTGTCCCGCCATAGCTCTCAGTTCGTCCTTACTGTTCGTGACTCAAGCAGTTCCGGTTACCGCGTGGACGCGGCCCCCGGGGGACCACACCCGCCACTCCGACCGTGTCCACCCTCCGACCCCCGCGGTCGGGCGTGTCGCGCTTGTCGGAGCGCAACACGGGACCGGTTGGTTCGTGTCGGAGTTGGCACCCGAGGGGACCTTGGCCCGACCGAGAAGGTCGTGCCCTGAGGCCGTCGAGCTGGGAGAGGTCTCCTGGTGCGGTGCGGGCACGCGCCGCCACTTCGCGATCAGGAGTACCTGTTCAGTGGTCAACGTGTCGTGCCGCGCACCCCGGCGACCCCGCCGGAGCAACCGGACTATCTTGTCAGACCTCTGGTGCCCGGATCAAATCGGCGTCGGCACAGCCGCAGCGGGCGTCGCTCCACACGGATCGTCGGCTCCGACACACCGCGGGATGCGAGGATGTCCCGGCCAGGCCGGAGAGACCCTCCGGCCCCGACTCCCCGGGGGACACAGCGTGTCAGACCAGCAGCCGCCACCGCCACCCGGCTCGGCCCCGCCGCCCCCTCCGCCGGGCGGTCCCGCGGGTGTGCCGGCTCCCCCGCCGGCGTACGGCTACGGCTACGGCTACGGCTACGGCTACGGCTACGGCTACGGGTACGCCGCACCGCCGGTGCACAAGCCCGGCGTGGTCGCGCTGCGTCCGCTCGGGCTCGGCGACATGCTCGACGGGGCGTTCAAGACGATCCGCCGCAACCCGCAGGCGATGATCGGCCTCGCGGCCGTGGTGACCACGGCCTTCCTGGTGCTGCCGACGCTGGTCACGCTCGGGCTCGCGGCCGCCGGGCTCCTCGACTACTCGGTCGACGCCCCGGGCAACCAGGACGGGGCGATCGCGACCACCGGCGCGCAGTACCTCGGCGCCCTGTTCGGGGCCCTCGCCACGGTGCTGCTGAACGGGATGATCGTCAGCGTCGTCGCGCAGGCCGTGCTCGGGCGGCGCAGCACGATGGGCGAGGCGTGGGCGGCCACCCAGGGCCGGCGGCTGCGGCTGATCGGGCTGCTGCTGCTGAACATGGCGCTCGGCCTGGTCCTGCTCGGCATCCCGGTCGCGATCGGGCTGCTGCTCGGCTTCCAGGTCGGGCTCGGCACCGGCCTGCTGGTCGGGGTCCCGCTGAGCATCGCGACCTTCGTGCTGTTCGTGTACCTGCAGACCCGGAACTTCCTGCTCGCGCCCGCCGCCCTGGTGCTGGAGAAGACCGGCATCAGCGAGGCGCTGGGCCGGGCCGGCGAGCTGAGCCGCGGCCAGTGGTGGCGGCTGTTCGGCATCCAGCTGCTCACCGTCGTCATCGCCGGGGTGGCCGGCCAGGTCATCGCGATCCCGTTCGGCGTGCTCGGCGCGTTCGCGGGGCTGGCGATGGAGGGCACCGCCGCCGGGCTGGTGCTGGTGCTCTCGTCGTACCTCTCGCAGGTCCTCGTCAGCGCGGTGACCACACCGTTCAGCTCCGCGGTCACCGCCCTGCAGTACGTCGACCAGCGGATCCGCAAGGAGGCGCTCGACGTCGAGCTGATCGCGGCGTCGCAGCGCACCGAGCCGACACCGGGCTGACCCTCGGGATGCACTCCTCCCTGCTCGTCGTCGCGGCCGCGCTGCGTCCCGACCCGCCGACCGCGCGGTCCTGGCTCGACGACGAGCTGAGCCGGGCGGAGTACCGGCAGGGCCTCCTCGAGCGGTTCCAGGGCTGGCTCGCCGACGTCTGGGACCGGCTCACCCAGGGCGCGTTGGGCGCGCACCCGTTCTCCGCGGCCGCGGCGATCGGGCTCACCGTGCTGCTGGTCGTGGTGGTCGCGCTGCTCGTCGTCCGGGTCCGACCTGAGACTCGGTACGCCGCCGGCTCGGCGCCGCTGCTCGCCGACGCGTCGGTGTCCCCGGAACAGCACCGCGCGGAGGCCGAGGCCGCCCTCGCGGCCGGCGACGCCGACCGCGCGCTGGTCGAGGCGTTCCGCGCGCTCGCCTCGCGGTCGGTGGCCCGCGGCCTGCTGGTCGAGCGGCCCGGCCTCACCGCCCACGAGCTGGCGGCCGAGCTCGGCCCGCGCTTCCCGGAGCTGGCCGAGCCGCTCGCCGCCTCGGCGGACCGCTTCGACCGGGTCTTCTACGGGCGCTTCACGGCCGCGCCCGACGACGCGCGCCGGGTGCTCGAGCTCGACGAGGCGGTCCGGCGCGGCCGCCCGGCCACGGCGGTGACGCGGTGAGGGGCTGGCTTCGCCGCAACCGCACCACGGTGACCGTGACCGCGGCGGTGCTGGTCGTGCTGGTGACCCTGAGCGTGCTCTCGGTGCGCAATGTCGGCCACAGCGGAGAGCTCGACCCCGACAACGACCGGCCCGACGGCGCGCAGGCTGTCGCCCGGGTGCTCGACCGGCACGGCGTGGACGTGACCGTGGTCCGCGACGCCCGCGCCTTCGCGGACGCCACCGTCGACCAGGACACCACCGTGGTGGTCACCTCCACGTTCTCCCTGGGCCGGAGCACCGCCGTCGCGCTCGACTGGCACACCGTCTCCGCCGGTGCGCTGGTCCTCGCGACGCCGAGCCCGACCACGGTGCGCACGCTGCGCCTCCCGGTCGCCGCGGCCGCGGTGGCCACCGGCGACCGCACACCTGCCGGCTGCACCGACGACGCCCTCGTCGGGCTGCGTCTCGACGTGGGCGTGTCCGTCGGCTACCGCCCCACCGGGTCGGCCGACGCCGAACGCTGCTTCCCGGTCCGCAGCGACCCGCCGACCTCCCTGGTGCTGCGGGTCGACCGCACCGTCCCGACGTACGTCGTGGGCGGGACGGAGATGCTCACCAACGGACGGGTGCTGCGCGCCGACAACGCCGCGGCCGCGCTGCGGCTGCTCGGCCAGCACGACCGGCTGGTCTGGTACGTCCCCGACCCGCTC
>JABFXA010000460.1 GCA_013361955.1 Nocardioidaceae bacterium | reverse complement strand
AGGACAGCGACCGCCGCGCATCCGGCGGCGAGCGTGCTCCGGCGGGCGAGCAGCCGCCTGCGGAGCCGGCGGAGGGTGCGGGCGGGGCCGCTCAGGGGGTGCATCCCCCGAGGCTAGGAAGATCCGGCGGCCGGCGTCGGCCGCCGTCCACAGGGGTCAGGCGGCGGAGCCGGCCTTGTCCGCGGAGCCCGACGAGCTCGAGGTGCTGGACGAGGACGACGAGCCCGACGAGGACGAGCCGGACGAGTCGCTCGAGGACCCGGAGGAGGACGACGACGAGGAGCCGTTGGACGAGGTCTCCTTGGCACGGGAGTCGGTGCGGTAGAAGCCGGAGCCCTTGAACACCACGCCGACGGCGTTGAAGACCTTGCGCAGCCGGCCCTCGCACTCGGGGCACACGGTGAGCGCGTCGTCGGTGAAGCTCTGGAACTGCTCGAAGGCGTGGCCGCACTCGGTGCAGGCGTACTGGTAGGTGGGCAACGGGTCCTCCAGGGCTGGTCCCCGCCGGCCGGTCCTGATTGGCACTCGGGGGTGTCGACTGCCAATTATCTGGTGCGCACAGCGGTTACGCAAACCTTTCCGCGAGCCCGTCGCCGAACCCGGGTGCCGGGGGCCGACCGCGGTACCGCACCCGGCACAATGGCGGCCGTGTCCACCACCACCACGCCGAGTCCGCACACCGGGCCGGAGGTGGACCCGAACGGCGGAGGAACCGGGTTCCGGTCCGGCTTCTTCGGCTGGCCGCGCTGGGCGCGCTGGACCGCGTACGTCGCGGTCGCCGTCGTGCTCGCGCTGGTGGCCGGCCTGGTCGCCGGGGTGCTGATGGTGCGGCACTCGTTCCCGCAGACCGACGGCCGGCTCGACCTGCCCGGCCTCGACGGCAACGTGCAGGTGCAGCGCGACGCGCACGGCATCCCACAGGTGTACGCCGGCACCTCGCACGACCTGTTCTACGCGCAGGGGTTCGTGCAGGCGCAGGACCGGTTCTTCGAGATGGACGTGCGCCGGCACGCCACCGCGGGCCGGCTCTCCGAGCTGTTCGGGGACGCCACCCTGGACAGCGACAAGATGGTCCGCACGATGGGCTGGCGACGGGTCGCCGAGCAGGAGCTGTCCCGGCTGAGCCCGCAGACCCAGGCCTACCTGCAGGCCTACAGCGACGGTGTGAACGCCTACATCCACACGCACACGCCCGAGGAGATGTCGCTGGAGTACTCCGTGCTCAACCTCACCGGGCTGGACTACAAGGTCGAGGACTGGACGCCCGCGGACTCGGTGTCCTGGCTCAAGGCGATGGCCTGGGACCTGCGCGGGAACATGGAGGACGAGGTCACCCGGGCGATCATGTCCGCGCGGCGTACGCCGGCCCAGATCGCCGAGCTGTACCCGCCGTACCCCTACGCCCGGCACCGGCCGATCGTCGACCAGGGCGCGGTCGTGGACAAGGTGTTCGAGCAGAACGCCACCGGCGGCGGCACCCGCAAGCCGTCGCGGCCGCCCCTCGGCCCGGAGGCGCTGCGCGCGCTCCGCGACACCGAGCAGGCGGTGAAGGGGGTGCCGCCCCTGGTCGGCCACGGCGACGGGCTGGGCAGCAACGCCTGGGCCGTCGACGGCGACCACTCCACGACCGGCAAGCCGATCCTCGCCAACGACCCGCACCTCGGCGTCTCGCTGCCGGGCGTGTGGTACCAGATGGGCCTGCACTGCACGACGGTCGACAGCGGCTGCCCCTTCGACGTCAGCGGGTTCACGTTCGCGGGGATGCCCGGCGTGGTGATCGGGCACAACCAGCAGGTCGCGTGGGGGTTCACGAACCTCGGGCCCGACGTCACCGACCTCTACCTCGAGAAGGTCACCGGCAAGACCTACCTGTACGCCGGCAAGCAGCGCGGGCTGCGGATGCGCGACGAGCAGATCCAGGTGCGCGGGCGCACCAAGCCGTTCCGGTTCACGGTCCGGTCCACCCGGCACGGCCCGCTGCTGTCCGACGTGTCCGCGCAGCTGAGCACGGTGGGTGCGAACGCGCCGGCGGGGACCGGTGCGCCCGACCGCGGCAACGGCTACGCCGTCGCGCTGCAGTGGACCGCGCTGACGCCCGGCACCGCGATGGATGCGGTCTTCGAGCTCGACCGGGCCCGCGACTGGCAGGAGTTCCGCGAGGGCGCGGCCGACTTCGACGTACCGGCGCAGAACATGGTGTACGCCGACACGGCCGGCAACATCGGCTACCAGGCGCCCGGCCGGATCCCGATCCGGAAGTCCGGCAACACCGGCGACTACCCGTCGCTCGGCTGGCTCAAGGCCGACGACTGGACCGGTAGCTACGTGCCGTTCTCGGCGCTGCCCAACGTGCTCAACCCCAGCGACGGGTTCGTGGCCACCGCGAACCAGGCGGTGACGGGGCGGCGCTACCCCTACTACCTCGGTGACTCCTGGGCCTACGGCTACCGCAGCCAGCGCATCGTCGACCTGCTGCAGCGCAAGCCCAAGCTGAGCGTCGCGGACATGTCCCGGATCCAGCTCGACACCCGCAACGGGTTCGCGCCGACGCTGGTGCCGTACCTGCTGCGGACCTTCATGCCCTCCGACTACCTCGCCGGCGGCCAGCGGCTGCTGCAGGGCTGGAGCTACCACGAGACGCCGGGCTCGGCGGCCGCGGCGTACTACAACGCGGTCTGGAAGAACCTCCTCGCGATGACGTTCCACGACGAGCTCGGCCAGACCGTGTGGCCGGACGGCGACGGCCGCTGGTTCGAGGTGATGCGGCGGCTGCTCGCCCAGCCGGACAACCCGTGGTGGGACGACGTCAACACCGACGGCGTCATCGAGCACCGCGACGACATCCTCGCCGAGGCGATGGCCGCCGCGCGCGACGAGCTGGTCCGGCGGCAGGCGCGCCGGGCGGTCGACTGGACCTGGGGGCACCAGCACCAGATGGAGCTGCGCAACCCGGCCCTCGGCCAGGCCACCAACCCGCTGGTGCGCTGGTTGTTCAACCGCGGCGGCTACGAGCTCGGCGGCGGCAGCGAGATCGTGAACGCCACCGGCTGGGACGCCTCGACCGACAGCTACGACGTCACCTACGCGCCCTCGATGCGGATGGTGGTGTCGCTCGCCGACCTCGACGCGTCCCGGTGGGTGAACCTGACCGGTGCGTCCGGGCACGCCTTCAACTCGCACTACGTCGACCAGACCGACCTGTGGGCGGACGGCCGCTCGCTGGCCTGGCCGTTCACGCGCCGGGACGTGAAGGCCGCGACCGAGGACACGCTGACGCTGCGGCCGGAGAAGGGCTGAGTCAGGAGCGGCTGCGCGACAGCCGGGTCACGCCCGACGGCGTCACCACAGCGGTCACCGGCCGGTCGTGCGGGCCCGTCGGCACCTCGTCGAGCAGCTCACCGTCGTACAGCAGCGTG
This sequence comes from Nocardioidaceae bacterium, assembly GCA_013361955.1. Taxonomy (GTDB): domain Bacteria; phylum Actinomycetota; class Actinomycetes; order Propionibacteriales; family Nocardioidaceae; genus Nocardioides_B. The sequence continues at coordinate 20,190 of JABFXA010000460.1, read as the reverse complement.
CAGACGAACGTGCCGACCGGCACCCGGCCGAGCGCGCGGTCGTAGCAGCCGGCGCCCTTGCCGATGCGGTTCCCGGACCGGTCCACGCCGAGCCCCGGGGTGAGCACCACGTCGGCGGTCGCCACCGCGTCGGGGCCGAGCCGCGGGCCGACCGGCTCGAGCAGCCCGCGGGCCCGCGCGAGGTCGTCCGGACCGTCGTACACCGCCCAGTCGAGGTCGTAGTCCGGCAGCACCACCGGCAGGATCACCCGGCGGCCGAGAGCGCGCAGGCCGTCGAGGAGCGGCCCGGTGCCGGGCTCGGTGGCGATCGAGACGTACAGCGCGACGGTCGCCGCGCGACGAACCTCGGGGCTGGCGAGCAGGTGCTCGGCGATCGCCCGCGCACCCTCGGACACCTCGACGAGGGAGCGGCGGTTGCGGCCGGTGACGAGCTGGTCGCGCAGCGCCAGCTTGCGCGCCTCGACGGAGTCCATGCTGCGACGGTAGCCGCCCGCCCCACCCGGGGCTGGATAGCCTCGGGCCCATGAGCGACAAGGGGCTGGAGCAGGCGCGTCGGAAGATGGCCGACGCGGGGGTCGACCCGGTGGCGATCGGGGTGTTCGAGCACTACTACCGGCTGCTGGAGACCGGCGAGACCGGGATGATCCCGGAGTCCACCATCGAGCCGGTCGACATGCCCGCGCTGGCCGACGTCGACCTGCCCGACCCGGTGCCGACCGACGGGCTGGCCGGCACCGTCGTGATCAAGCTGAACGGCGGCCTCGGCACGTCGATGGGTCTGGACCGGGTGAAGTCGGTTCTCGAGGTCCGCGACGGGCTGCGCTTCCTCGACGTGATCGCCCGGCAGGTGCTGTGGGCCCGGCAGGCGTACGACGTCCGGCTGCCGCTGCTGTTCATGAACTCCTTCCGCACCGCCGAGGACACCGAGCAGGCGCTGTCCGGCTATGACCTCGCCGTCGCCGACCTGCCGCTGGGCTTCCTGCAGAACCGCGAGCCGAAGCTGCTGGTCGACGACCTCACCCCAGCGGAGTGGCCCGCCGACCCCTCTCTGGAGTGGTGCCCGCCCGGGCACGGCGACCTGTACACCGCGCTGCACGGCAACGGCCTCCTCGACCGGCTGCTCGAGGCCGGCTTCGAGCGGGTCTTCGTCTCCAACTCCGACAACCTCGGCGCCACCCCCGACCCGCGGATGGCCGAGTGGTTCGCCCGGTCGGGCGCGCCGTTCGCGATCGAGGCGGTGCGGCGTACGCCGTCCGACCGCAAGGGCGGGCACTTCGCGCGGCGTACGTCGGACGGGCGGATCGTGCTGCGCGAGACCGCGCAGACGCTCGCGGAGGACCAGGAGGCCCTGGCCGACCTGGGCCGGCACCGGTTCTGCTCGACGAACAACCTGTGGTTCGACCTGCGCGCGATGCGCGATGAGCTCGACCGGCGCGACGGCGTGCTCGGGCTGGCGATGATCAAGAACGTCAAGACCGTCGACCCGCAGGACAAGAGCACCCCCGAGGTGGTGCAGGTGGAGACCGCGATGGGCGCGGCGATCGAGGTGTTCGACGGGTCGCAGCTGATCGAGGTGACCCGCGATCGTTTCGTGCCGGTGAAGTCGACCAACGACCTGCTGGTGCTGCGCTCGGACTGCTACGCCCTCGACGAGGGCAGCCACCTGGTGCGGGGCGTCGACGGCTCGCTGCCGTTCGTGGACCTCGACGGCGACCACTACAAGCTGGTCGCCGACTTCGACGAGCGGTTCCCCGCCGGTGCGCCGTCGCTGCGCCGGGCCGAGCGGCTGGTGGTGCACGGCGACTGGACGTTCGGACCCGGGGTCACCGTGGTCGGCGCCGTCGAGCTCGACGACAAGGGCTCCCGGCAGCGCGTCGAGGACGGCGCCACCCTGGGCGGCTGAGCGGTCCCCGCGACCCGGGCGGGCTAGGGTTTCAGCCATGGTGGCGCATGTGATGCCGACCGACCGGCTCAGTTCCGTCGACGAGCACGTCGAGCGTGTCGTCGGCGCGCTCGAACCGCTCCCGCCGTACGACCAGCCGTTGCTGGAGGCGCTCGGGCTGCCCATCTGCGAGGACGTCGTCGCGCCGATGGACCTGCCGTCGTTCGACAACTCGGCGATGGACGGCTACGCGGTCTACTTCGACGACGTCGCGACCGCGTCGCAGGACCGGCCGGTGCACCTGCCCGTGGTCGGCGAGATGGCGGCCGGGCAGACCCGGCTGTTCGCGCTCTCGCCCGGCACCGCGGTGCGGATCATGACCGGGGCGCCGGTGCCGCAGGGCGCCGACGCGATCGTGCCGGTGGAGTGGACCGACGGCGGCGTCGCGGCGGTGCGGGTGATGCAGGCCCCGAAGCGCGACGAGCACATCCGGCACGCCGGCGAGGACGTCCGCACCGGCGACGTGCTCCTGCAGGACGGCGCGGTCCTCGGCCCCCGGCAGCTCGGCCTGATGGCGTCGGTCGGCAAGGCCCAGGTCCGTTCGCGGCCGCGCCCGCGGATCGTGATCATGTCCACCGGCGCGGAGCTGCGCGAGCCCGGGAGCTCGCTCGGCCACGACTCCATCTACGACGCCAACTCCTACATGCTCGCCGCCGCGGCCCGGTCCGCCGGCGCCATCGCGTACCGCGTCGGCATCGTCTCCGACGACCCGGGCGAGTTCCGCGACGCGCTGTCCGACCAGCTGGTGCGCGCCGACCTGGTGGTGACCAGCGGCGGCGTCAGCAAGGGCGCGTACGACGTGGTCAAGGAGGTGCTCTCCGAGCTCGGCACGGTGTCGTTCGGGGAGGTCGCGATGCAGCCCGGCAAGCCGCAGGGCTTCGGGTTCGTCGGCGAGGACGCCACGCCGATCCTCACGCTGCCGGGCAACCCGGTCTCGTCGTACGTCTCCTTCGAGGTGTTCGTGGTGCCCGCGATCCGCCGGATGATGGGCAAGCTGCCGTACCGCCGGCCGATGGTGCGGGCGCTGTGCGGGCAGGGGTTCTCGTCGGTGCCGGGCCGTGAGCAGTACGTCCGTGCCCAGTTCGAGATCGATGCCCGTGGCGCGCACGTGCACCCCGTCGGCGGGCACGGCTCGCACCTGATGGGCGACCTGTCCGACGCCAACGCGCTGATCGTGGTGCCCGCCGAGGTGACCTCGATCGACCCGGGCAGCCAGGTGCACGTGCTCGTGCTCGACCGGGACTTCTAGCCGTGGCCGACGAGCTGCGTCTCACCCACGTCGACGAGGCCGGCGCCGCGCGCATGGTCGACGTGTCGGCCAAGGACGTCACGAAGCGCGAGGCGGTCGCGTCCGGTCGGGTGCTGGTCTCGCCCGAGGTGGTGGCGCTGCTGCGCGGCGAGGGCGTGCCGAAGGGTGACGCGCTGGGCGTCGCGCGGGTCGCCGGGATCATGGCCGCGAAGCGCACCCCCGACCTGGTGCCGTTGTGCCACCCGCTGGCGATCTCCGGGGTGACCGTCGACCTGACCGTCGCCGACGACGGCGTGGACATCACCGCGAGCGTGCTGACCACGGACCGCACCGGCGTCGAGATGGAGGCGCTCACGGCGGTCTCCGTCGCGGCGCTCACCGTCGTCGACATGGTGAAGGCCGTGGACAAGGGCGCGATCGTCACCGACGTACGCGTCGAGTCGAAGACCGGCGGCAAGAGCGGCACCTACCGGCGGTCCGAGCCGTGAAGGCCGCGGTCGTCTGCGCGTCCAACCGGGCGGCCGCCGGCATCTACGAGGACACCACCGGACCGCTGATCGTCGCGGCCCTGCGCGAGCTCGGGTTCGAGGTCGGCGACCCGGCCGTCGTCCCGGACGGAGACCCGGTCGGCGACGCCGTCTGCGCCGCCGTCGACACCGGCGCACGGGTGGTGCTCACCACCGGCGGCACCGGGCTCACCCCGACCGACCGGACCCCCGAGGTGACCCGCGCGCTGCTCGACTTCGAGGTGCCCGGGATCGCCGAGGCGATCCGCACGTACGGCGTCGGGAAGGGCGTGCCCACCGCCGCGCTGTCGCGCGGGCTCGCCGGCGTCCGCGGCGACGCGCTCGTGGTGAACCTGCCCGGCTCGCGCGGCGGGGTGAAGGACGGTCTCGCGGTGCTCGCACCGCTGCTGGTGCACGCCGTCGAGCAGATCACCGGGAGCGACCACTGAGCGGCCACGACTGGGAGGTCGAGCTGCGGGCCGGTCGGGTCGGCCTGCGGCCGCTGCGCGCCGGTGACGCCCGGGCCTGGAACGAGGTGCGCTCCCGCAACGTCGACTGGCTCAAGCCGTGGGAGGCGACCGTCCCGCCCGGCGACACCTCGGCGCCGCGCACCTTCCGCGGGCTGGTACGCGACCTGCGCCGGCAGGCGCGCGAGCACCGGGCGCTGCCGTTCGCGGTCACCGTCGACGACCACTTCGCCGGCCAGCTCACCGTCACCAACATCGTCGGCGGCTCGGCACGCTGGGCCCAGCTCGGCTACTGGGTGGACCGCCGCTACGCCGGGCAGAACGTGATCCCGACCGCGGTCGCGCTGGTCGTCGACCACTGCCTGTTCGCCCTGCACCTGCACCGCATCGAGGTGGCGATCCGGCCCGAGAACACCGCCAGCCTGCGGGTCGTCGAGAAGCTCGGCTTCACCGAGGTCGGCTACGCACCCGGGTACCTGCACATCGACGGCGCCTGGCGCGACCACCGGCTGTTCGCGATCACCGTGGAGGAGTGCCGGGGCGGCCTGCTGCGCCGGTTCAAGTCGGTGGAGCACGGCGACACCCCTTAAACCACTCCAGTCACACGAGTAGTCTGGCGACACACCGCTGCGATTGCGGGGGAGGGCGCGGATGCGCTCCTATCGTCTGAGCCGTGGACTTGTCAGGGATCATCTTCGTGGGGCTCGCCCTCGCCTGGGCGGGCTTCTTGATTCCGAAGGCGCTCAAGCATCACGACGACGTGGCCCGGACCCGGTCGATCGACCGGTTCTCCTCCGCGACCCGGGTGCTCGCTCGCCGGGAGCCGGTGAGCAAGCGCGACGCCCGCCTGGTCGTCACCGGCGCACGGCCGCCCGCCGAGCCGTCCCCGAGCCCGGCCACCTCGAAGGCCACCACCTCGAAGGTCACCACCTCGAAGCCCGCGGCCGCGGTGGCGCGCGCGCAGGCCCAGGCCCGCCGCAAGGCCGCCCGCGTCGCCGCCCGGCGTCGCCGCCGGGTGCTGGCCTTCCTGCTGCTGTGCGCCGCCGGCACCGCGGTCACCGCGTCGCTGCAGTACCTGCCCTGGTGGTCGGTGGCCGTGCCGGTCTCGCTGACCGTGCTCTGGCTGGTGCTGTGCCGCACCCAGGTCCGCGGCGAGTCGCTGCGCGAGTTCGAGGCGTCGGTCGGCGCCTCCGCCGCGGCCGAGCCGCTCACCTCGCTGCCGCACCGCACGGTGGAGTCCGCCGACCCCGCGGACGTCGAGGACACCGTCGGCATCCCGGTCCCGCTGCTCGACGCCGTGGTGGTCCCGACCGAGGACGGCGGCACCCTCTGGGACCCGCTGCCGATGACCCTCCCGACGTACGTCGGGAAGCCGCAGGCCAAGCGCACCGTCCGCACGATCGACCTCGGCGAGCCCGGCACCTGGACCTCCGGACGCACCGCCGAGGACGCCGCCCTGGTCGCCCAGGCCGAGGCGGACCGCGCCGCCTCGCAGGACGAGTCCGGCGGCACCGAGCAGCAGCGCGCCGTCGGCTCCTGACCGACCCCGGCCGATTCGGGCCGACCAGGCGCCGGGTGGTATGTTTCCTTCTCGCGTCGGGCGACCGGCGCAACGGGGCTGTGGCGCAGTTGGTAGCGCGTCTCGTTCGCAATGAGAAGGTCAGGGGTTCGAATCCCCTCAGCTCCACCACCCGAGCACCGTTCCCGACCTGCAGGAACGGTGCTCGAACGCTTTCCGGGCCCGCCATCACGCGTCCTCGCGGCCCCGCACGTGTCCCCCATGTGCCCCCGGCGGTTCAGGCGTTCCAATCCGGCTGGGTGGGCACCGGTCCCGAGGTGGTGCAGGTGGATGTTCGTCGTGGCGATCGACGAGCGCCCCATCCACGCCTGGACGGTGGCCGAGCCGACGCCGCCCGCCAAGCCCTGGCGCGGAAAGGCGCCCCTGCTGTCGCCGCTGGCAGCTAGCGGATGTGTGCGTTCCCTCTACGTCCGCCTCCACCTCGTGCGTGGGAGGAGTCGTTGCGCAGGAGCGTGAGCCTCGGCGCTTGAGCGATGGGCGGGCGGAGGCTTGGAAAGTCGGCGACATCGACGACGAAGTGGTAGAAGGCGGAGGCCGCGACAACCTGCAGCGTTCCGCCTGACTCGGTGAGTCGACGCTGCTCCTGATCGAGAACCTCTAGAGCGCTCAGGTCGATGAATGTGATGCCGTCGAGGTCGAGCTCGACACGGTTGCACCGGCGGCAGGAAAGGCTCGCGAAGACGTCGAGCAGCTGGTCTCGCGTCGTGAAGTCGAGCTCGCCCGTGACGCGGAGCCGCGCGAGCGGGGGGTCGCACGAGAACTGGAAGTTGGTCCGCATGGCAGGCCCTGTCTCCGGAGGCGACAGCCGCCCGCTTCTGAGCGCCGAGCCGTTCTCACGGTAGGCCCAAGGCGCCTGTATCGCCAGGGGTGCCATGTGGTTCCTCGTCGAACGGGGGAAGCTTGGGCCCCCGGCGGCCCGACGCGTGAGCCCGTAGATCGTCGCCTCGGCAACGACACAGGGCACCGTCGTCGATGGTTGCCGGCACCGCCATACGCGTATTACGCGAGGTCTCGCCCACGGTTTGACCACGACGAGCGATCGTGCGCCCTCGATTTCCCGCTGCGCCGCGGTTGTGTGGCACCTCGCCTTCCAGTTCGACACTCACCCGCGGCCTCCGACTCCAGCTGCGCAGCCAATAGCTCAGCTCGTTCGTGTCCGACACCGTTCCGGGGCTCCGCCCTCTAGCCGGGCGGCTTCACGGTCTTGCTGTTCGGCTCGCAGCTCACCAAGGGAGGGGTCGCTGGTCGCGGAAGAAGCCGCCGTTGGGCCCGGCGCCGCCACCGCCGCGGTGATGGACGACTTCTCCGAGCGCGAGCTCAAGACGATCGTGCGGTTCCTCGACCGAGCAGCCGGCGTCACAGAGGAACTGGCCACCGGCCACGTGGAACGGCCCGATCGACCGGTCGACTGAGTGGGATCCGAGATGGAGAGCGTCCGCCGAACACCTGCGCCCAGTCTGGCCGATCGCGCGGTGACTCTCCTGGTAGCCGCCAGGCGTTCATTCGGCAGGACGACGAGGCCGCATCAATCCGCTGTGTGACGGGCCGAGCGTGGCCTTCGAACGATGTTCCGCCGCCGCGGCTCCCGCGCCTGATGCTGGGGGTCGACGGCGCGGGAGCCTGTCCTGTGCAGCGAAGTGGGGGTGCCCCGTGAGCGTGTGATCATGCGATTCCGGTTCGGGCGGACTCGGGTCGGGCCCTTCCGCAGGTCTTCAGAGCAGACTGAGAACAGTGCCGATCTGCTCGCGCGTCAGCGGCCAGGCGGAGGCCTCGGCGGAAACGATCAGTCGGTGAGCAGGCGGGTAGCGTCCAGCATCCTGGCCCCGGGATTGCCTCTCGTCCCGGAACGGAGCGCCGGCAAGTAAAGAACCGCCCACTGGCGGGGATCGGCGACAACACTCTTCATCGCTTGTCCTGCGCGTAGTCGACGAACCGTGGGGTACTGAGGTCCTCTGGCCCCGACCGGGTCGGTGGACCGGACTCACTTTAAGGGGGGCGCTCGGTCGGGGCCGCCGCTCTGATGGGCACTGCCCGGCCCCAACTTGTGCGACGGTGGTGACGCCCCGAGCCAGGGACGCCACGCGATCCCGGTGCCATGACCATGAAGGGGAGCGCATCCACGCCGGGGTCGTCCTGTTTCAGTGGGCATGCCCAGCTGACCACGACCGGCAAGCATCACCCGAGACAGCACACAGTCTCCGCCAGGCGACAGTGAGGGCTTTCCGTGCTGGCTCACGCGCGCACCCCATCGGCCTTCGCGTGCTGCCGGTGCGATCGTCTTCAGCGCAGCCGGCGAACGATTCTCTGCGCGTCCGCTTGCTCCGCCACGTACACCGTGTACGTCCCGTCGCCGGCCCGCACTCCGAGCGCCCGGCCAGGGTCCACTCCATCGAAGGTCCTTACGTCGACCTGCCGCGGTTCCTCCGGGAAGTACGCGCCCCTCGCATCGCGACCCATGTCGTCGCACGCCGAGCCGTCCGCATGGCCGGCCGCCGCGGCCGGGCGCTCGGTGGTGCCTCGTTCGACGTAGGCCGTGCCACCCGTCCGGATGGACAAGACGCAGTCCGCGGTGGCGCTGCCCGAACCGGACGGACCGCCGCCACAGCCGCTCAGCAGCAACGCCACCAGCGACCCCCCGACGATCAACTTCATGGGATCCCCCGGCCTGATCGAGTGGTGGCGTGGGAACCGCCACGGGATCAGCCACGTCGAAGTGGCACCGAACATCCACCTGCAGGCTCGCCTGAGGACCGGCGGGGTTTCGTCGTCATCACCGCTCGGAGCCCCCGCATCGCGGCCCCCACTCACCCCGGTGGCTAACCACTCGTGCTCGGGGGCTCACCGATGGCGATGCGCACCCAGTCGTGTGCGGGACCGGGATCGAGGGCGGCGAGGAAGTCCGCGAGCGAGCCGTCCCAGCTGTCCAGGGCGGTCTCGGCTGCCGTCGTGGCGACCAGCTGTCGCGTCTCCGAGTCCTCGCAGCGAACCAGCGCGATGGCAGCATCCGGCCCGGCCTCGTCGAGGATCTCGTGTGCCCGGTGTTCATCCGATCCGACGTGCCCCTTGCGCACCCGAGCGTCCCGGACCTGTCGCCTCGCGCCGCTCAGCGTGGCGAACAGGCCCGAGAATCCGACCAGCACGGAAAGCGACAGCCGCATCAGCGCGGCGATGAAGTCCCCGGCTCCGAGCACCCGCGACTTGACCACTCTCAGCGATCCATCGGGCGCGCGCGTGACCACGACGGCAGTGGTGCCGCCGCCGTTGCGGGCCTTCTTGCGAAAGCCCCTCCCGAGCGAAGCCAGCATGTGTTCGGCGCGCCGGTAGCTGTCGAAACTGGCGAGAACTACCGATTCTTGCTCAGACCTCCGCGCCGACTCGCTGTCGGACGCCATCCGAACATCGTCCAGCCGGGAATGGCCGCACACAAGGGGCGGTGACCCGCTGGCTGAGCTCTAGCGCTGATCATTGCCCTGGTCGGGCAACGGTCCCGGCGGTACGGACGGACCGGCGCCGGCCTTCTGCCGGGCGAGCTGGACGGCTCCCACGAACACGCGCACGACAAGGCCCAGGGCCACCAGGTCGAGCAGCATCTGGACGATCACGATCAGCCTGGCGGGATCGCTGGCCGCGGTGATGTCGCCGAACCCCACGGTGGTGAACACGGTCACCGTGAAGTAGAGCGCACTGGTGCGGGTCAGCGGATGGGTGCTGAAGTTGGCGGGATCGGCGCTGGCCATCGTGAAGTAGGCCGCGGAGAACAACAGCAGGAACAGCGGCAGCGTGCTCGCCAGGGACTCGATCGCACGCACACCGGGGTGCTTGTTCTTGAGGACGGCGCGCACCTGCCAGGCCGCGCCGGCAGCAAGGATCAGCAGCCCGGTCACCAGGATCACCGGCACGTCCGTGAACCGCCCCAGCGGGAGCAGGTAGTACAGGGCAACCAGCACGGTCGTTCGTGCGAGTGCGCGGATGAGCCCGAACCCGACAAGCCGTCGCCGCTGTGCGGACGTCAGGTCGCTCCAGCCCGGCTGGCCGCTCACGGTCCGGCCCCACGGGGAGCCTTCGAAGCCGACATCGCGACCTTCCTTCGTCTGCGTGGGGGCCCTGCGGGCCGATTCGCCCATTGAACTCGGCCGGCCCCCGGCGGCGCATGACACGCGGCGTCCGTCGGGACATGCCTCGCATGGCGCCGTCGTCTCGGCGTGGGGTCGGCCAACAGCCTCATCGGGTCATTGCCGGCACCAGCGCACCCGAACAGCGTCGCAAGCGCAGCGAGGGAGCTGGGCGCCATGACCAGACAGATCGTCTTCTGTGTTCTGTTCGCGCCCTTCGCCGCCTGGGCCGCCGTGGTGCAGCGACGTCGGCACGGGTCGATGTCCGCCGACGACGCCTACCGCAAGGACTACGGCGGCAACTACGGCGGCGGCCCAGGCTGATCTCGGGAGGCTGCCGTCCGGCGAGCCGCTGGCGGCACTGGACGGGCGCCTGCGTGAGGATGCTTCGGGGTCAGCGGACGCGCTCCTGGCGGAACAGCGACTTCGACCAGACGTAGCCGCCGACGGTCAGCACCAGGCACCATCCGACGGCGAGCAGCCAGCTGTCCGCGACCGACGTGCCGAGAAGCAGGCCGCGCAGGGTCTCGATGATCGGCGTGAACGGCTGGTACTCCGCGAACCAGCGCAGCCACGCCGGCAGCGAGTCGTTCGGCACGAACCCGCTGCCCAGGAACGGCAGCAGCGTGAAGATCATCGGGGTGTTGCTGGCGGTCTCCACCGACTTGGCCTTCAGCCCGAGCGCGACCGCCGTCCACGTCAGCCCGACCGTGGCGAGCAGCAGCAGGCCGGCGATCGCGAGCCACTCGGCCGCCCCGGCGGCGGGCCGGAAGCCGACGAGCACGGCGATGGCGAGCACCACGACCAGCCCGATCGCGGTCTGGATCACGGTGCCGACCACGTGTCCGGTCAGTACCGACGCCTTGCTGATCGCCATCGTCCGGAAGCGGGCCATGATGCCCTCGGTCATGTCCATGGCCACCGAGATCGCGGTGCCCAGGATCGCGCCGGTGATCGTGATCACCAGGATCGTCGGCGTGACGAACCCGAGGTACGCCTCCCGGCCGGTACTGCCGTCGACCGCGGCGCCGCCGAGCCCGTCGCCGAGCGTGCCGCCGAAGACGTACACGAACAGCAGCAGGAACAGGATCGGCTGGCCGAGCAGCATCAGGGTGAGGGACGGGTAGCGCTGCATGTGCCGCAGGTTGCGGCGCAGCATGGTGATCGAGTCGCGGGTCGGGTTGGTGATGGTCATCTGACTGCCTCTGCTTCTTCCGTGTGGGTGCCGACCAGGCTGAAGAAGACGTCGTCCAGGTCGGGTGCGTGCATGGCGATGCCGTCCACCGAGACGCCGTCGAGCCGGTCGAGCAGCGCGCGCAGCGACGCCACCGAGCCGTCCGTCGGCACCTGCAGGGTCAGCGCCTCGTCGTCCGCGAGGGACGACTCGAGCCGGCCGGCCGCCTGCTGCAGCCCGGCGTCGTCGGCGAAGGTGAGCGTGACGTGGCCGCCGGGGACCTGCCGCTTCAGCTCGTCGGGGGTGCCTTCGGCGATGATCCGGCCGTGGTCGAGCAGGGCGATCCGGTCGGCGAGCTCGTCGGCCTCCTCGAGGTACTGCGTGGTGAGGAAGATCGTCACGCCGCCCGCGACCAGGCCGCGGATGATCTGCCACATGGTCCGCCGGCTGCTCGGGTCGAGGCCGGTGGTCGGCTCGTCGAGGAAGATCACCCGCGGCTCACCGACCAGCGTCATCGCCAGGTCCAGCTTGCGCTGCATTCCGCCGGAGTACGTCGAGGGCACCTTCGCCGCGGCGTCGGTGAGGTCGAACCGGGCGAGCAGCTCGGACGTCCTGGCCCGGCCGACCTCACGGGGGAGGTGATGCAGGTCGGCCATCAGCATCAGGTTCTCGGCACCGGTGAGCAGGTTGTCGACGGCGGAGAACTGGCCGGTGACGCCGATCGCCCGGCGGATGCCGTCCGGGTCGTCGGCCAGGGAGCTGCCGGCGACGCTCGCGGTGCCGGCGTCCGGCGCGATCAGCGTGGACAGGATGTTGACCACGGTGGTCTTGCCGGCGCCGTTCGGGCCGAGCAGGGCGAACACGCTGCCCTGCCGGACGTCGAGGTCGATGCCGTCGAGCACCACCGTGTCGCCGTAGGACTTGCGGAGCCCGCGCGCGGAGATCGCGTTCATGGGTCTGCCTTTCGTGGAGTGGGGTTCAGGCGCGGCGGACGATGACGTCGCCGACGGAGGTGGTGGCGTGGACCTCGACCTTGTCGGCCTGGTCCGCGGGCGGGCCGGACGCGGTCATCTCGTTGCGCACCCGGCCGAACTTGGTCCTGACGTCCAGCCAGGCGGCGCTGCCCTCGCGGATGCCGACCTCGATCTCGCCCACGGAGGTCTCCAGGGTCAGCGACCCGCGCCCGGCGTCGAGCACCCGGACCGCACCCGTGGCGGTCTTCGCCTCGACGTCGTCGCCGGCCTCCTCGACGGTGATGTCGCCGTTGGCCGCCCGGACCGTGACGGGACCGCGCGCGGTGCCGACCACGGTGGCGCCGTTGGAGTTCTTGAGCATCCCGCTGTCGCCGAGCTCGCCGACGTACAGCCGGCCCGCGGTCTTGATCGTGGCCTTGCCGGTGATCCGGTTGCCGAGCACGTTGCCGGTGGCCGAGGTCACCGACAGCGCGGCGACCTCGTCGAGCTGGACGTGGCCGAAACCGGTCTTGTAGGTGACGTCGCCGAGCCGGCCGGTGGCGTTGAGGTCGCCCATCCCGGTATGGCCGTGCACGTGGGACCCGGCGGGCAGGGCCACGGTGATGTCGATCGAGCGGGTCTTGCCGGACCAGCTGAACGGGTTGATCCGCGGCCCCTTCACGGTCAGGGTGCCGCCGGCGAAGTCGACCGTGGTGCGCGCGGCCGCGTCCACGTCGGACTCGCTGTCCGGGTTGGTCGGGCGTACGTCGACGACGGTGTCGGCCCGATCGCTCGCGACCAGGGTGACGTAGCCGACGCCCGGCTCGATGGTGGCGGTGATGGGTTCGGGGGTGGCGAAGGTAGGCATGGCTGTCCCGTCCGTTCAGGTCTGGTGTGGGTGAGGGGTGGTGAGCGGGAGGGTCAGCTGACCCAGCCGGTGTAGTGCTGCGTCGACCCGCCGCCGGACGGCCTCTGGTCGGTGGTGCTGGTCGGGGCCGGTGTCCGGAGGGCCGTGGACGCGGCCCGGGTGAGCCAGGCGTTGACGGACCGGCCCTGCGCGGCGGCGGCGTCCTCGATGCGCGCCTTGAGCTGCTCGGGCACCCGGAAGTTGATGCGCGCCGTGGCGCCCTCCGCGTCGAGCGGCTCGTCGTCCGGCTCGGGTGGCGCCACCGATGGCGCCACCGGTGCAGCCGCCGGCTCCACCGTCGGCACCGTGACCGCGAAGCTCGGCTCGCCGCCCCGCAGCCGCACCTCGACCGAGCCCGGCGCGAGATCCTGGGTGATCTCGTCCGCCGCGCGGGAGAGTGCGTCGAGCAGGGCCAGCTGGAACGTCGACTCCAGCGGGGCGGTCAGCCGCTCCGCCAGCGCCACCGCGTCCGGCCCGCCCGCCTCGGCGGCCACCGCGAGCTCCCGGCGGACCCGGTCGACGAAGACTGTGAGGTTCATGGCGCCACTATGGCACCATAATGGCGCCAGCGCAAGTCCACAGTGGCGCCAACTCGTTCTCCGGGATACTGACCCGCATGAGCGGCTGCTGCGGACCGTCCGGGTACGACGACCTCTTCGGCCCCGGTTTCTCGCGGCACCTGGCCCGCCGGTACCGGAAGCGGGGGCTGGACCGGACCGCGACGCGGATGGTGGCGTTCCTCGTCGAGCAGGGGATCGAGGGCGCCAGCGTGCTGGAGATCGGCGGTGGCGTCGGCGACGTGCAGATCGAGCTGCTCCGCCGCGGGGCCGCGCGGACCACGAACCTCGAGCTCGTCGACTCCTACGAGGCCGACGCGGCGGCGCTGGCCGCCGAGGCCGGGATGGCGGACCGGGTCACCCGGCGCCGGCTCGACCTGGCGACCGACCCCTCGGCGGTCGAGCCGCACGACCTCGTGGTGCTGCACCGGGTGGTGTGCTGCTACCCGGACTACCAGCGGCTGCTCGGCGTGGCCGCGTCGCATGCGACCCGGGCGCTCGTGTACAGCCACCCGCGGGCCAACGCGGTGAGCCGCCTGCTGTTCGGGACGCAGAACCTGTTCTTCCGGCTGCGGCGCAGCGGGTTCCGGGCCTTCGTCCACGACCCGGCGGCGATGACCGGTGCCGCCGAGTCGACGGGGTTGCGGGCCGCCTTCCGGCACCGCGGGGCGGCCTGGCACGTGGTGGGGCTGACCGCCCCCGCGGCTGGCGCACCCTAGGCCCGGCGGGCGGTCTCCAGGCGCGACTTGAGGGTGGCCACGTTGGTGGGCATCTCCTTGCGCGCCTCGCGGCGGACCACCAGCGGCACCAGGACCTTGCCGATGCCGTGCCCCACGAAGTCGACGGTGATGGTGAGGCGGGACCGCCCCTCGGCCAGCGGCTCCACGGCGACGTCGACCGCCGCGCGGATCGGGCCGTCGACGCCGCGCACGCTCCACGTCCGCGGCGGGTCGAGCCGCACCAGCCGCGAGGTGGCCGGGCGCTCCGCGCCACCGATCCGCCGGGTGGTCACGCACAGGTCGCCGACCGCCGGCTCGCCGGCGCTGTCCAGCCGTCCGGACACGACGCCCTGCTGCCACTCGACGAAGCGGGTCGGGTCGGTGACGTAGGCGAACACGTCGTCGGCCGAGCGGTCGACCTCGGTGCTGGTCACGATCGCGGAGATGTCAGGTCTCCTCCTCGACGAGGGCGCGGTAGCGCGCCAGGTACAGCGGCCAGCCCTCGTCGCCATCCACCCCGTCGCGGACCGCGTCCCAGCCGGAGCCGTGGCGGTCGAGGTGGCGGTGCTCGAGGACGACGCGGGTGCGGGCCGGCGACTCCGGGACGAAGCGCACCTCGACCTCGCTGGTGCTGGCCGGGTCGGTCTCGATCTGCCAGCGCGGACTGATGTCCCAGCTGAACACCAGCCGGTCCGGCGGCTCGAAGGCGAGGATGCGCGCCCATCGGCACTCGGTGCCGTCGGTCGCGCGGTCGACGATGCCGCCGCCGACCCGCGGCTCGAGCACGGTCTGCGCGATCGGCGCGCCGAGCAGGTTGTGCTCGGGTGGCTTGAAGTCGCCGATCCGTTGCGTGAAGGCGGCGAACGCCGCGTCCGCGTCCACCGGTACGACGACCTCGTGCCGCACCACGGCGTCGCTCATCGGTCCTCACCGGACCGGTCGTCGGCCAGCAGCTCGGCGTAGCTGGTCAGCGTGCGCTGCCAGTAGGTGTCGAGCTGGTCGCGGAGCGCGGCGAGCGCCACCGGGTTGAGCCGGTAGATCCTGCGGGTGCCCTCGGCGCGCTCGCTGACCAGGCCGGCGTCCTTGAGGATGCGCAGGTGCTGCGAGACGGCGGAACGGCTCACCGGCAGGCCCGCCGCCAGCTCGCCCACGGCGAGCGGGCGGTCGGCCAGGCTGGACACGATCGCGCGGCGTGTGCCGTCGGCGAGCGCGTCCCAGCCGTCTCGTGCTTCGTGAGTGTCCACTAACCGTTAGTAGATCCTAACGGAGTGGGCCCGGTCAACCCTTGACGTAGAACGCGTTGGTCTGCGAGCGGGAGGCGTCGGTCGGCTTCGGGTCGAGGGCCGCGAACGTGAAGTAGATCTCGTCGGTCTTGTGGGTGGCCGGGTTCACGCAGAAGTACTGGGCCGGCTTGTTCACGGCGACGTGCGCGGAACACCCCTTCGCAGCGTACAGGGCGTCGAGCTTGTCCATCACGGTGGCGACGGTGTCGGTGGAGCGGACGGTGGCGCGGGTGGAGCTCTGGGCGGTCACGGTGCCGGGGCTGGTGGGCAGCGGGTACGCCGCCGGCCAGGCGCCGGTGCTGGTGCTGGTACTGGTGCTGCCGCCACCACTCCCGGAGCCCCCGGAGGCGAGCGAGGCGCCGCCGTTGAGGGCGAGCGCGAGGGTGGCGGCGGACAGGGCGACAGCGGAAAGCTTCTTCATCTGGGGACTCTCTTCTCTGGGTACACCCAATGTGGGGGGACCTCTCGGTGTCCATCGGGTGGTCACCATGATCCGCAAGGACTAGTCCCAACGGCATTCGGACGTTCGTCCTAGTACCGGATCGGGTCTCGAAAACGGGTCGGGTCCCGGGCGCTCGACACGGCGGTACTCTGCGAGGACGCAGCTCGGCTCGGAGGTGCGAGATGACCGAAGCCACCTACCAGGAACCTCCCGGCGGTCACGCGCTCCTGGTCTACACCTCCGAGGACCACCGGTCCTCCGCGCTGGTCGCCTGGATGGCCACCGGCCTGCGTCGGGACGAGAAGGTGCTGTGCACCGGCACCTCGCTGGCCGGCTTCCGCGCCGTCGCGCTGCGCCTGGCCGACGAGCACGGCCTGGACACCGACGCCCTGCTCGCGTCCGGGCAGCTACGGCTGGAGACCCTCGACGACTACTACCCGCCGGAGGGCCAGGAGGCCGTCGTGGTGGCCGCTCTCGACGAGGGGTACGACGGGGTGCGCATGACCGTGCCGGCCGCGGAGGCGCTGACCCGGATGACCCCCGCGGCGTACGACGACATCGAGGCCCTGATGGAGGGCATCTGCCGGCGCTACCCGGTGGCCTCGCTGTGCCAGTACGACAGCGAGGTGGTCCGCGACCGGCTCGCGCCGAGCCTCGCGCACCACATGATCGTCACCGACGAGGTCGCCACCGTGACCGTGGTCGACGGCGCCCGGTGGACCGACGGCCGCCGTCGGGCGGCGATGCGGGTCGCCCTGGAGGGCGAGTTCGACCTGGTCAACGCCGACCTGGTCCGTGGGGTCCTCAGCCAGGCCGTTGCGCTGGTGCCGCCCGGTGGCGCGATCAGCGTGGACCTGGAGGCGGTCCGGTTCCTCAGCCTCACCACGGTCCGGGTGCTCACGGGGACCACCGAGGAGCTCCGCGCCGGCGGCGGCCTGGTCGAGCTCCGTGGCGCCGGCCCGCACGTCGTGAACCTGCTGCACCTGCTCGACCTCGACCACGTCCAGGGCATCCGGCTCCAGGAATGAGGCGGCACCGGGGAGGAGAGCCCCGGTGCCGCGGTGCCCGGCCAGGTGGACCCAGGCAGCGGTCAGCCTCGCGGCGACCCGGGTGAGCGGGCCATCCCGCGCTGGTACTACGACCTTCGATGACCCGGGGCAGCCGGGAACCCCAAGGTCTTCCCAAGTCGCGCCCTCTACAACCACAACGGCACAGGAGGGAGAGACGTGTGCTCGCTGTCACCGACCGCCGTCGGGCCCGCGCGGTCCTGGCCGACACCCGCACCCGCGGCTCCCGCCGCCGACCCACCGACACCACCCGGACCACGTGGACCCTGGTGGCCGGCACCCTGGCCGCGCTGCTGCTGCTGATCGCCGCCGGACAGTACGTCGGGTCGCGGCTCGCCGAGCACCAGGCGCTCGTCGACGCCGGCCGGTTCACCCGGACCATCAGCGGCACGGTCGTCGACCCGGACACCGCCCAGGGCCTGATCGACGACCGGCCTGCGGCCCGCCGGCACGTCGACTCGATCGTGCGGAGCCGGCTGCTGTCCAAGACCTACATCCGCCGGGTCAAGGTCTGGTCGGTCGACGGGGAGATCCTCTACAGCGACCACACCCCGACGATCGGACAGGTCTTCCCACTGTCTGCGGAGAAGCTCGACGTCCTCGACTCGACGTCGCCCATGACCGCGATCAGCGACCTCAGCGACGAGGAGGACGAGGACGAGCGCGGGCTCGGCGACCGGCTCCTCGAGGTCTACACGCCCGTGCACGCCGCCGACGGCACGCCGCTGCTGTTCGAGGCCTACCTCAGCTACGACCAGGTGCGGCAGCAGCGCGAGGCCATCTTCGACACGCTGGTGATGCTCGCGGTGCTGGCGCTGGTCGCCCTGGCCGGGGTGCAGCTGCTGCTCAGCCTGGTCAACCTCCGGTGGCTGCGGCGCCGGCAGCGCACCGTCGACGAGAAGGCGCGGGCCGCCTCCGAGCGCGACCGCCGGCTGCTCGCCCGCTCGCTCCACGACGGCGTGGTCCAGGAGCTGGTCGGGACCGGGTTCACGCTCGACGGTGCGGCCGCGGCCATCGACGACGGCGACGTACCGCGGGCCCGGCAGCTGGTGCACGGCGCCGCGGCGTCGGTGCGCGCCAGCGTGCAGGGCGTGCGCTCGAGCATCGTGGACCTGTACCCGCGTCCGATCCACCAGGGTGGTCTCCCCGAGGCGCTGGAGGACCTGGCGCACCCGCTCCGCGGCCGCGACGTCGAGGTGACCATCGACGCGCCCGACGTCGCGCTCGTCGACGAGCACGACCGGGAGCTGGCCGAGGTGGTGCACCGATGCGCGCAGGAGCTGCTGCGCAACGTGTACCGACACGCCGAGGCGACGTCCGTCGAGGTGCGGGTCACCTGGGCGGACCATTACGTGACGCTCGTGGTGCACGACGACGGCAAGGGCATGGCGCTCGACCAGGTGTCGTCCCGGCCCGACCATCTCGGCCTGCGGGCGCTCGCGGACATGGCCGCCGAGCACGAGGGGCTGCTGGAGGTGGTCACCGGCCCGGGGGCCGGCACCGAGGTGAGGATGGAGCTGAAGCGATGAGCATGGTCACCGCAGCGGACGCCACGGAGCAGGCGGTCGAGGTCATCCGGGTGCTGGTGGTCGACGACCATCCGACGGTGCACATGGGCCTGGCCACGGTGTTGACCGCCGCGCAGGGCGTCGAGATGGTCGCGGCGGAGACCAGCGGCGCCGACGGGGTCGCCGCGTACCCCCGCGTCCGGCCCGACGTGGTGCTGCTCGACCTGACGATGCCCGACCAGAGCGGCCACGTGACGCTGCAGCAGCTCCTCGCGCAGGACCCCGACGCGCGGGTGCTCGTGCTCACCGCGAGCGCGTCGTCCGCCGACGTCAGCGAGGCGCTGGGTGCGGGCGCGGCCGGGTACGTCCTCAAGGACGTCGACGGCCCCGGGCTCCGGGCGGCCATCCGCGCCGTACGCCGCGGCGAGGTGCCGGTCGACGCGCGGGTGACCCGAGCGCTGCTGCGCGAGACGCCCGGCGCGGAGACACCGCCCTCGGCGATGCACCTGACCCAGCGCGAGTACGACGTCCTGAGGCTGCTCCGCGACGGGCTCAGCAACCAGCAGATCGGTCAGCGTCTCGGGATCCGGCAGAACACCGTCAAGACGCACCTGCGCAACGCGTTCGCGCACATCGGCGTGACCGACCGGACCGCGGCCGCGCTGTGGGCCTACCGCCACCTCGGTGAGGTCAAGGTCGGCTGAGGCGGTAGCACGTCGACGAGCCGGCGCGCGCTCGCGGTGATCCGCGGGTACGCCCACCAGCAGCCGATGCCGACCGCGAACGACGACAGCGTCGCGAGCAGCGGGTGGTCGTCCTCGAGGTAGGGGTAGACCTGCCAGTGCGTGAGGTACACCCACAGCGACGCCGCGGCCACCACCGACAGCGGACGCAGCAGCACCCGCGGCAGCGGCACCCGGGGCAGCCAGACCAGCAGCGCGACGCCCGCGACGACCACCGTCTCCCGCATCGGGTCGTCGAAGAACCCGTAGGTGAGCAGCGGGGCGGCGACGGTGACCGCGACCCGTTGCCCGCGCGTGGTCGCGCGTGCGGCCGCCCAGCCGAGCGCGACGCACCAGAGCACCACCGGCAGTGCGTAGCGGTGCGGGATGTCCGCCTCGACCCCGACCAGGGCGAAGCGCAGCAGCGCGGTCACCGCGAGCGCGCCGGCCGCGAAGCCGAAGGGGTACCGCCGCTCGAGCCGGTCCACGCGGCGCACGGACATCAGCGCCGCGAGCCCCAGGAAGGTCCACACGACCACCTCGAGGAACCAGAACTGCCAGCGGTCGTCCCAGTCGTGCGAGCCGAGCAGGTTGTTGAGGAACAGCGCCGTGGTCGCGTCGTACATCCCGGTGACCAGGCCGGCGCCGCCGATGAACAGCCCGGCCGGCACCGCGATGTTGCGGGCGGCCCGGAGCAGGGCCCGCACCCGGTCGCCGGCGGCGCGCCCCGCGAGCTGGAACCGCGCCAGCTGGAACCCGCAGACCGCGAGCAGCGCGTGCGCGCCACCGGGCACCGCGAGCAGGTTCGCGTGGCTGCCGACGATCAGCACGATCGCGACGGCGCGCAGCAGCAGCGGCGTCTCGACCCCGGTCCAGCGGCTCCGCCGCGGCTGGCTACGGCGGGCGGCGAGCGCACGCGCGGACAGCTCGTGCCAGCCGGCCGGGAGGTCGCCGAGCAGACCCTCCAGCCGCACCGACGCCTCCACGAACGACAGCGAGTAGA
>JABFXA010000436.1 GCA_013361955.1 Nocardioidaceae bacterium | reverse complement strand
GCCATGGCGCAGGAGGTACGCGGAGTGATCGCACCCGGCAAGGACGAGCCGGTGCGGGTGGAGACGATCGTGGTGCCGGATCCGGGCCCCGGGGAGGCCGTCGTACAGGTGCAGGCCTGCGGGGTCTGTCACACCGACCTGCACTACAAGCAGGGCGGGATCAACGACGAGTTCCCCTTCCTGCTCGGCCATGAGGCGGCCGGTGTCGTCGAGTCGGTCGGCGAGGGGGTGACCGACGTCGCGCCCGGCGACTTCGTGATCCTCAACTGGCGTGCCGTGTGCGGCAATTGCCGCGCCTGTCTGCGTGGACGGCCCTGGTACTGCTTCAACACCCACAACGCGAAGCAGAAGATGAGCCTCACCGACGGCACCGAGCTGTCGCCCGCCCTGGGCATCGGCGCGTTCGCCGAGAAGACCCTGGTGGCCGCCGGACAGTGCACCAAGGTCGACCCCTCGGTCTCCGCCGCGGTCGCGGGGCTGCTGGGCTGCGGGGTGATGGCGGGCATCGGCGCCGCGATCAACACGGGCAACGTCGGGCGGGGCGACACCGTCGCCGTCATCGGCTGCGGTGGTGTGGGCGACGCGGCGATCGCCGGGTCGAACCTCGCGGGCGCGGCACGGATCATCGCCGTGGACATCGACGACCGGAAGCTGGAGAAGGCCCGCACCATGGGCGCCACCCACACCGTCAACTCCCGCGAGAACGACCCCGTCGAGGCGATCCGCGAACTGACCGGCGGCTTCGGCGCCGACGTCGTCATCGAGGCGGTCGGCCGCCCGGAGACGTACCAGCAGGCCTTCTACGCCCGCGACCTCGCCGGCACGGTCGTCCTGGTCGGCGTGCCGACGCCGGAGATGAAGCTGGAACTGCCGCTGCTGGACGTCTTCGGCCGCGGCGGCGCGCTGAAGTCGTCCTGGTACGGCGACTGCCTGCCGAGCAGGGACTTCCCGATGCTCATCGACCTGCACCTCCAGGGGCGGCTCGACCTGGACGCCTTCGTCACGGAGACCATCTCGCTGGACGAGGTCGAGAAGGCCTTCGAGCGGATGCACCACGGCGACGTGCTGCGCTCGGTGGTGATGCTCTGATGGCCGCCCGCATCGAACGCCTCGTCACTTCCGGCCAGTTCACGCTGGACGGCGGCACCTGGGACGTCGCCAACAACGTGTGGCTCGTCGGCGACGACCACGAGGTGATCGTCATCGACGCCGCCCATGACGCCGACGCCATCGCCGAGGCCGTCGGCGACCGGCGCCTCACCGCGATCGTGTGCACCCACGCGCACAACGACCACATCGACGCCGCGCCCGCCCTGGCCGACCGGACCGGCGCCACGATCTGGCTCCACCCCGACGACCTGCCGCTGTGGAAGCAGACCCACCCCGACCGCGACCCCGACGCCCACCTCGTGGACGGGCAGATCATCGAGGCCGCGGGCGCCGACCTGACCGTCCTGCACACCCCGGGCCACGCACCGGGCGCGGTGTGCCTGCACGACCCCGGCCTGGGCGTCGTCTTCACCGGCGACACCCTGTTCCAGGGCGGCCCCGGCGCCACCGGCCGCTCGTACTCCCACTTCCCGACGATCATCGAATCGATCCGCGCCCGGCTGCTCGGCCTCCCGCCCGAGACCAAGGTCTTCACCGGCCACGGCGACCCGACCACCATCGGCGCGGAGGCGCCGCACCTCCAGGAGTGGATCGACCGCGGCCACTGAGCCGGCCCCGCCGCGACCGGAAACCCCGTGGTCAGGGGCGGATCACGACCGTACGATCACGCCCCATGACCACCAACACGCTCGTGACCCTGCATGACGTACGCGTCCTGCGCTGCGCTCCCGACGGCCCGCCCCTGGACGGCGAGAGCGCGGCGCTCGATCTGATCGGCGACGCGTTCGGGCAGGACGCCCAGCTGATCGCCGTGCCGGTGGAGCGGGTCGGGGACGAGTTCTTCCGGCTGCGGTCGGGCGTCGCGGGCGCGGTCATGCAGAAGTTCGCGAACTACCGGCTGCGCCTCGTCCTCGTCGGCGACATCGCCCAGCACATCGCCGAGAGCACCGCCCTGCGCGACTTCGTCCACGAGACCAACAACGGCCGCGACATCTGGTTCCTGCCGACCTACGACGCACTCGACGCGCGACTGCGCCCGGCCGGGTGACCCCGAAACACGACCAGTAAAAGACGACAGAAGATGTCCGGCTTACCCGGCACCCTCGAAGACGACATCGCTCGCAGAGGGTCGGGAGGCCGGACATGTCACAGCCGCTCAAGGACAGGGTCGCACTGGTGGCCGGGGCGACACGGGGAGCCGGACGCGGCATCGCCGTGGAGCTCGGCGCGGCCGGCGCCACCGTCTACGTCACGGGACGCAGCACCCGCGCCCGCCGCTCGGAATACGACCGCCCCGAGACGATCGAGGACACCGCCGACCTGGTCACCGAGGCCGGCGGCCACGGCATCGCCGTACCCACCGACCATCTCGACCCGGCGCAGGTCCGCACCCTCGTGGACCGCATCGCGGAGGAACAGGGCCGCCTCGACGTCCTCGTCAACGACATCTGGGGCGGCGAGAAGCTCTTCGGATGGGACGCCACGGTCTGGGACCACGACCTCGACAACGGGCTCAGGCTGCTCCGGCTCGCCGTCGAGACCCACGCGATCACCAGCCACCACGCCCTGCCGCTGCTCCTGCGGCACCCCGGCGGCCTGGTCGTCGAGATGACCGACGGCACCGCCGAGTACAACCGCGACAACTACCGGGTCAACTTCTTCTACGACCTCGCCAAGGCGTCTGTCCTGCGCATGGCCTTCTCCCTCGGCCATGAACTCGGACCGCGCGGCGCCACCGCCGTCGCCCTGACCCCGGGCTGGCTGCGCTCGGAGATGATGCTGGACGGCTTCGAGGTCCGTGAGGACAACTGGCGCGATGCCCTCGAACGCGTCCCGCACTTCGCCATCTCCGAGACCCCGCGCTACGTCGGCCGTGCCGTCGCCGCCCTCGCCGCCGACCCCGAGGTGGCCCGCTGGAACGGCGAGTCCCTGTCCAGCGGACAGCTCGCCCAGGTCTACGGCTTCACCGACCTCGACGGCAGCCGCCCCGACGCCTGGCGCTACCTCGTCGAGGTCCAGGACGCGGGCAAGCCGGCCGACACGACGGGTTACCGCTGAGACGGCACCGGGCCGGACGCGTGGAGCGCCCAGCGCGCGGAGTGGCCCGGCGGGAGGCCCAGGTCCTCCCGCACCGCCGCGTAGTAGCCCTCACGCCCGGCGCGCTGCCGCTCCAGCAGCGCCTGCCAGGCTTCCGGATCCCGCCGGCCGTCGCGTACGAACCGCTCCATCTTCATCGCCGCCACGACCCAGGTCCGTGCCTTGTCCACCACCTCGGGGCTGCCCAGCATGATCAACGCCTCGCCCGAGGGATCCCGGCCGGTGCTCGCGTCCGCCAGCAGCGGCTTTGCCTCCTCCAGGGGAAGGGGATCCGGGTGCGGGTCGTTGCCCAGCGAGGCGGCGACCCGGTACGTCACCGTGACCGTCTTCTTCACCGATCGCGCATAGTCGGCGTACACCGCCAGCCGCCGCTCCTCCCAACGCGCCGTCTGCTCCCGCCGGAACCTCATTCGGTCGCCCCGTACGACCACCAGATACGAACCGATCGCGCCGATCACGACGCCGATGAGCGCGGGGAGTTGCTGAAGGAAGGCGGACATGGACGCACGGTACCCGCCCGGTGATCATCTCGGCACTGGGGTTCCGGACGCATGCACTCGTGAGACCGGGGTGGGCTCCTCCTGTCAGGAGGAGCCCACCCCGGCGGGATTGGTGAGGAGCTATTCCGTGCGCAGGCCCTCCGGGCGCATCATCCGCAGCAGCGGCGGCAGGCTGAGCAGCGTGACCACGGCGACCACGGCCGCGCCCACGCCGGTCATGGTCAGGACGCTCGCCCAGTCCATGGCCACCGGTGTGCGGGTCATCTTCAGCAGCACCGAGCCGAGGGTGACACCCACGGTTGTGGCCAGTAGGAGGCCGAGTCCGACCGGGAGGGCCGTCTGCCACAGCACCGACAGGCTCAGCGTGCGGCGCCGGGCGCCGAAGGCGACCAGCGCGGAGAGCAGCTTCCTGCGCTCGCGCAGCTGCTCCAGCTGGGAGACCAGCAGACTCGCGCCGATCAGTGCCAGCACGAAGGCGGAGCCGACGTACAGGCCGGTGCGGATGGAGGTGTACTTCTCGTTCTCCTGGGTCGCCGACCAGCTGTAGGTGCCTGCCAGGGGGTCGATCCGGGCGGCGACGTTGCGTGCGTACTCCCGTGAGTCGGGCACCGACGGGTCCAGACGTACGTAGACCCCCTCCGAGAAGAGCGCGGGCGCGGCCTTGGCGGGCAGGGCGGCGGGGGTGACCAGCAGACCGTTGTAGTTCTGCAGTGAGTCCTTGCGCGCCTCCACCACACGCACGTTCGCCGGAACGGTCCAGAGTGCCTCGATGCCGCGTTCGGTGGTGTCGCCGCCGTACGACGGGTCGATGTAGAGCCGCCGACCCGGCTTGACCAGGGCGATCTCGTCGGCGTTGCTGGGGGTGCCGTAGTGGCTCCTGGTCCGGGTGACGAACACGTCGCCGTCCTTGCAGGAAGGCAGCGTGGCGAGTTCGCGCAGGGCGGTGCAGTCACCCACGGTCAGGCCGTTGCTGTTCTCCGGGTCGCGACGCGCGTCCCCGTACTGCAGGTTGGCCAGGTTCACCGCGGCCCGTACCCCCTTGGCGCCGGTGAATTCGCGCTCGACACCGGACAGCGGCTTGCGGTCGCTGAACTCGACCTGCATCTGGACCCGGGCGGGGTCCTCGCCGGTGGCCTTGGTGTACTGGCTCTGCGTTCCCGTGAACAGCATCTGCAGGGCGATGGCTCCGGCCACGGCGACGGCGATGCCGTTGACCATGCGTGCGGCGGTTCCGCTGCTCAACTGCAGCCGCCGTACCGCGAGTTGCCAGGACAGGGCGCCCTTGCCGAGGCGGACGACGACCGCGTCCACGACCCAGGGGAGCAGCGCGGTGATGCCGATCAGCAGCAGCAGCACGCCGCCGGTGACGAGGTACTTGTTGAAGTCGCCGTTCCCCCGGCCCTTGCCGATCATCGGGTAGAGCATCGCGAGGCCGGCCAGCGGAGGCAGCAGCCGCCACCACAGCCGCCGGCGGCGCTGCCTGGCCGCGCGCACGACGCCGAGCGGTTCCACCACCACGCCGCGCATCGCGAGCAGCGTGACGAGTACGGCGGCGACCGGGACCGCCACCGCGACCAGCGCGGCGAGCGTGGGGGAGGGATCGAGGTAGCCGGGCCAGACGCTCACGCCCAGCACCTCGGTGGAGCCCAGTGTCTGACGGCCCAGGAGAAAGAAGCCGGTGCCGACCACCAGGCCGAGTACGGCTCCGGCGAGCGCTTCGCCCGCCGCGATCCGCCGGGTCATGTGGCTGTCCGAGCCGACCAGGCGCAGCGCGGCCAGGCGGCGGTCGCGGCGCTCGCCGCCGAAGCGGACGGCGGCGGCGATGAACACGGCGACCGGGGTCAGCAGCACCACGAACACGACCAGGACCATCAGCAGCAGCACCGGGTCGGTCTTCTCGGGTTTCGCGTCCGGCTTGCCGTACTCGGTCAGCCGGTGCACCGGGGAGACGTCCGTGAGCTTCAGTCCCGAGGCGCCCGCGTAGTAGGCCAGTTCGTGGGAGCCGATGAGTCCGCTCTCGCCGATCGTGCCGGTGATCGTGTAGGGCAGCCGCTGGCGCAGCAGCTCGGCGTCGTCCGAGGCGAGCAGGTCCCTCAGCGCGGGGGACACCACCATCTCGCCCTTGCCCGGGAAGCTGCCGACCCCCGGGGGCAGCGGCGCCCGCTCGCCCTCGGGCTCCACCAGCCGGCCGCGGATGTCGTCGTCGTGCCAGGTGGTGTCGGTGGCGGCGATCAGGAAGGTGTTGTCGGCCTTCGGCGGGGTCTTGGCGGAGTACGCGTAGTCGAAGCGGGCGTCCTCCACCTTGGCGCGGGCGGCGAACACGTTGGGCAGCGCGGTGCACAGCAGGAGCAGTGCCACACCGAGGCCGACGCCGACGGCGGTGAGTGTCATCCGGACCCAGCCCTCGCGTCCGCCGCTGACGGCGAAACGGGCCCCCAGGGCCAGGTCCTTGGCCCACTGGCGAGGACTCATACGGCGCGCTCCATGTCGCGGGACTTGCCGTCACGGACGACGACCTCGCGGTCGGAGTAGGCGGCCACGCGTGTCTCGTGGGTGACGAGGACGACGGCGGCGTTCGTCGAGCGGGCCGCTTCGGTCAGCAGTTCCATCACGCGCTCGCCGTTGGAGGAGTCGAGCGCGCCGGTGGGTTCGTCGGCGAACAGCAGGCGCGGTCCGGTGACCAGCGCGCGGGCCACGGCGACGCGCTGCCCCTGGCCACCGGAGACCTCGCCGGGCCGCTTGGCCTTGAGGTCGTCGACCTCCAGCCGCTCCATCCAGGTCAGGGCGGCCTTCTCGGCGTCCTTGCGGGAGGTCCCGTTGAGCCGCAGCGGCAGGGCGACGTTCTCGACGCACGTCAACTCCGGCACCAGCTGACCGAACTGGAAGACGAACCCGAACTCGGACCGTCTGAGCGCACTGCGCCGGGCGTCGCTCATCGTCGTCAGCTCACGCCCGTTGTAGGTGATCGACCCGGAGTCGGGCGGCACGATTCCCGCGAGGCAGTGCAGCAGAGTGGACTTGCCAGATCCGGAAGGGCCCATGATGGCGACGATCTCGCCGGGGTGTATGGAGAACTCGGCGCCGTCCAGCGCGTGGGTCGGGCCGTACGCCTTGCGCAGGTCGTGCGCGGTGAGCAGGGAACCGGGGGGAGAAGTCGTCATCGGGTCACGGCCTCACGGAGTTTGTCGAGTCGGGCGGCGCTCAGCTCCAGCCAGCGCAGGTCGGCTTCCAGGTGGAACAGGGCGTGGTCGCAGATCAGTTGATCCGCCAGGTCGCCCTTGCGCTTGCGGTCGGTGAGGATCCGCATGCTGCGCAGATGCTCGGCGCGCTGGGTGTCGAGGATCCCGGCGGCGTCGCGCCGGGTGAGCAGGGCGAGGACGACCTTGGTGTAAAGGGTCGACTGGAGGTACTCCTCCGGCTTCTGCGGGGTCGCGAGCCACCGCTGTACGTCGGTGACGCCGGCGTCGGTGATCGCGTACCGCTTGCGCTCGGGGCCGCCGCCGGGCTCGATGCCGTCGACCTCGACGAGCCCGTTCTTCAGCAGCCGGGACATCGTCGAGTAGACCTGGCCGTAGTGCAGCGGCCGGTCGTGACCGAACTTCTCGTCGAAGGCCCG
>JABFXA010000219.1 GCA_013361955.1 Nocardioidaceae bacterium | reverse complement strand
AGCTCGGCCGAGGACCTGCACCTGGTCCGGCCCACGCCGAGCCCGCAGCTCGAGGACCCCACCGACACGCTGCCGACCGCGCAGAACCTCCTCGACCGCGACCAGATCCGCCGCCTCGGGCAGCCGCGCCGCTGGAAGGTGGTCTCGACCAGCAACAACACCAAGGGCGACGGCATCAACACGCCCTGCCAGCAGGCCCGGTTCGCCGATCCCGACGGCTACTCCGCGATCGTGCGCTCCTTCAAGGCGTTCGGCCCGACCAAGCGGTCCGCCGTGCAGACGGTGGAGGTCTCCAAGTCGGAGAAGCAGGCCGCCCGCGGGTTCCGCACCACCGTGGGCTGGTACGCCGGCTGCCGGCTCAGCCGCCTGCAGGTGCTGAACTCCTACGCCGTCGACAACATCGGCGACGAGGCCGACGTGCTGATGCTCCGGATCTGGAGCAAGCCGGTGACCACGATGTCCGTGGCGGTCGCCCGCACCGGCCGCGTCACCACCTCGACGGTCGGCACCACCGTGGGCGCCGCGCCGCCGCCGGCCCGGCAGATCACCCAGTCGCTGGCCGACTCGGTGGCGATGCTGTGCGGACGCAGCGGCTCGAAGGACTGCGCCAAGCGGCCGACGTACCGGCTGGTGCCGCCCCCGCCCTCCGGTGACGAGCGGGGCATCCTCGCGGTGCCGGACCTCCCCCCGGTGGGCGACATCGACAAGCCGTGGGTGGGCACCAAGCCGACCTCCGCGCGGCTGAACCCGTCGGCGACCACCTGCGACCACGCGAACTTCGTCAAGAACGGCGCGGTCCGGGCCCGCACCCGCACGTACCTGATCCCGCAGGCGACGGTGCCGGCGCGCTTCGGCCTCTCGGAGACGTACGGCGTGTTCCGGTCGTCGCGGGCCGCCGACCGGTTCCTGAGCACGGTGCGCGCGACCGTCGGCCGCTGCGAGAAGCGCGACCTGGCCACCACCGTGTACGGCGAGGTCCGGCAGCGGCAGCGCTCGCCGCAGCTGCTGCTGAACAGCTGGAACCTGTCCACCGAGGTGTCGGACAACAAGAAGATCCGGTTCCGTCTCGGGTTCGTCCGGGTCGGCAGGACGGTGGCGCAGCTGACCTTCGCACCGGCCCCGAGCGACGACATGACGCCGCAGGCGTTCCACGCGCTGCTGGTCCGGGCCGGTGACCGGCTGCGCGAGCTGGGCTGACGCCGACTGCTCTAGGGTGCTCGCCGTGAGCGCCCCGGACCGCACCACCGCCGTCGAGCTGGACGCCGCGAGCCCGCTCGCGCACCACCGCGACCTGTTCCTGCTGCCCCCGGACGTCGTGTACCTCGACGGCAACTCGCTCGGGGCGCTGCCCCGGGCGGCCGCGGTCCGGCTCGGCCACACGGTCACCGGCGAGTGGGGCCACGGGCTGATCTCCTCGTGGAACTCCGCCGACTGGGTGAACCTCCCCCGCCGCGTCGGCGCCCGGATCGCCCCGCTGATCGGCGTGCACCCGGCCGACGTGCACGTGGGCGACTCGACGACGGTCACCCTGTTCAAGACGCTGGTCGCGGCCACCCGGCTGCGCCCGGACCGGCGGGTGCTGGTGCTGGAGCCGGGCACCTTCCCCACCGACGGGTACGTCGCCGCCGGGGTCGCCGAGACCCTCGGCCTCGAGCTGCGCTGGTGCGACCCGGCCGACCCGGCCGCCGCCCTCGACGACGACGTGGCGGTGCTGTCGCTGACGCACGTGGACTTCCGCACCGGGGCGATGTACGACCTTGCGGGCGTCACCGCCGCCGCCCACGACGCGGGCGCGCTGATGCAGTGGGACCTGTGCCACTCCACCGGCGCCGTCCCGGTCGACCTGACCGCCGCGGACGCCGACATCGCCGTCGGGTGCACGTACAAGTACCTCAACGGCGGGCCGGGCTCGCCGGCGTTCAGCTGGGTGCACCCGCGGCACCAGGAGGCCTGGAGCCAGCCGATCACGGGGTGGTTCGGGCACGCCCGGCCGTTCGAGATGGAGCGCGACTTCGAGCCCGCCACCGGTATCGCCCGGATGGCGTCCGGCACCCCGCCGGTGCTCGCGCTGTCCGCGCTGGACGCCGCCCTCGAGGTCTTCGACGGCGTCTCGCTCGACGTGCTGCGCCGGGTCTCGCTGTCGCTCACCGACTACTTCATCGCGCTGGTCGACGAGCGGCTCGGCCCGACGTTCGAGGTGATCACGCCACGCGAGCACGCGCTCCGCGGCAGCCAGGTCTCGCTGCGCCACGAGGCGGCGTACGGCGTCGTGCAGGCGCTGATCGAGCGCGGCGTGGTCGGCGACTTCCGCAGCCCCGACGTGGCCCGCTTCGGGTTCGCGCCGCTCTACGTCAGCCACGTCGACGTCTACGACGCCGTCGACAACCTGGTCGCGGTGATGGAGCACGAGGAGCACGCGCGACCGGCGTACGCGATCCGCAACGCGGTCACGTAGTCCGGCGTTCCCGGGACGGCGGGCGCCGCGCCGGGGGACGATGATCCGAGTCGCCCGGGTCCGCCCGGGCACGTCGTCGCACCCAGGGGGACCTCCGCATGCGCCTGCGCGCTCTTGCCGTCGTCGTCGCGCTCCTGGCCGGCAGCGGCCTCGCTCCCGCGACCGCCGCGCCGACTGTTACCGGTGGGCTGGAGGTCGTCGGGTGGGGCGACGACTTCAACGGCCAGTCGGCCCCGCCCGTGGTCCCGGCCGGGCGGCACGTCGTCCAGGTCGGCGGGGGCGCCGGCTTCTCGCTCGCGCTGCTCGACGACGGCAGCATGGTCGCCGGCGGCGACCCCGGGCAGGTCGTCGCGGCCTTCCTGCCCGACCGGCGCGACGTGGCTTCGATCGACGTCGGCGTCGTCGACGCACTGGCCCTCACCACCGACGGCAAGATCGTCCAGTGGGGCCTGGACACGATGGCCGAGGACATCCCGCCACCCCCGGCCGAGCTCGCCGACGAGGTGGCCACCGACGTGTCCCTCGGCGAACGGCACGCGCTCGCCGTCACGTCCGACGGGAAGGTGCACGCCTGGGGCAGCAACACGCACGGGCAGACCGACGTGCCGGCTGTGCTCGACGGCGCGACGGTGGTCGACGTCGACGCCCAGGGCGACCGGTCCGTGGCCCTGACCGCGTCGGGTGACGTCGTGGAGTGGGGACTCCCGGAGGCGTCGGCTCCTCCGGCGCCGGACGGCTCGCGCTACGTCGCGGTCAGCGCCTCGTACTCCTACTCCCTGGCGATCACCGACACCGGCCAGGTGGTCCAGTGGGGCGACACGAGCCAGGTCGGAGCGGTGCCGCCGGGGCTCGCGGACGTGCGGATCCGCGCGATCTCGGCGGGCGTCGTACGGGCCCTGGCGCTCACCGACGACGGCCGGGTCCTCTCCTGGGGCACCGACCGCTTCCCGACACCGGCGGCCCTCACCGGGCGGACCGTGCTGGCGATCGACGCGGGCGGCATGGGCCAGTACTTCGCCGTGACCCCCGGTCACCTGGCCGGCGCCCGCGCGAGCCTGACCGGGTTCCCGGTGGTCGGCCGGACGTTGACGGCGCACACGACGCCGGATGCGGACTCGGTCGACTACGAGTGGCTGCGGGACGGCACCGTCGTCCACGGCGCGAGCGGCCCGACCTACCCGGTCACCCGCGCGGACCTCGGTCGACGCCTCTCGGTCCGGGTCACGATGCACCGGGCCGAGTACGACGACGCGACGGTCGAGTCCACCCCGATGGGGGCGGTCAGGCTGCCCGCGGTCACGCTGACGGTCCGCGCGGACCGGTACCGGGTCCGCCGCGGCCACGCGTTCCAGCTCAGCGCCGCGAGGCTGGCGGCCGGCGAGGCCTACACGGTCCGGATAGGCGGACGCAGCGTCGCCACCGGGCACGCGTCGAGCGCCGGCCGGGTGAGCCGCCGGGTGGTGGTCCGCACCGGCACCGCCCTCGGCGTGAAGGTGGTCAGCGTGACCGGCTCCCAGTACGACCGGACCGGCCACGACACGGTGCGCGTGCTGCGCCGCTGACCCGAGGGCCTCGACGTCAGAGGTTCTGCAGGATCTCCCGCATCAGCTGCGCGGTCTCGGACGGCGTCTTGCCGACCTTGACGCCGACGGCCTCGAGGGCCTCCTTCTTGGCCTGCGCGGTGCCGGACGAGCCGGACACGATCGCGCCGGCGTGGCCCATCGTCTTGCCCTCGGGGGCGGTGAACCCGGCGACGTACCCGACGACCGGCTTGCTGACGTTGTCCTTGATGTACGCCGCGGCCCGCTCCTCGGCGTCGCCGCCGATCTCGCCGATCATCACGATCGCGTCGGTCTCGGGGTCGTCCTGGAACGCCTGCAGCGCGTCGATGTGGGTGGTGCCGATGATCGGGTCACCGCCGATGCCGACCGCGGAGGAGAAGCCGAAGTCACGCAGCTCGTACATCATCTGGTAGGTCAGCGTGCCGGACTTCGACACCAGCCCGACCCGGCCGCCCTTGGTGATGTCGGCGGGGATGATGCCGGCGTTGGACTTGCCGGGGCTGATCAGGCCCGGGCAGTTGGGGCCGATGATCCGGGTGGTGCCCTTCGCCTGCGCGTAGGAGAAGAAGTCCGCGGTGTCGTGCACCGGGACGCCCTCGGTGATCACCACGACCAGCGGCATGGCCGCGTCGACGGCCTCGACCACGGCGCCCTTGGTGCCGGCCGGCGGGACGAACACGACCGACACGTTCGCGCCGGTCTGCTCCATCGCCTCCTGGACCGACCCGAACACCGGCACCGTGGTGCCGTCGAAGTCGATGCTCTGCCCGGCCTTCTTCGGGTTCACGCCACCGACGACGTCGGTGCCCGACGCGATCATCCGGCGGGTGTGCTTCTGGCCCTCGGAGCCGGTCATGCCCTGGACGATGACCTTGGAGCTCTCGTTCAAGAAGATCGACATGTCAGGCCCTCACTTCGCCAGCTCGGCGGCCCGGTCGGCCGCCCCGTCCATCGTGTCCACCAGCGTGACCAGCGGGTGGTTCGCGTCGACCAGGATCCGGCGGCCCTCGACGACGTTGTTGCCGTCGAGCCGTACGACGAGCGGCTTGTTGGCCTCCTCGCCGAGCAGCTCGAGCGCGTGCACGATGCCGTTGGCGACGGCGTCGCACGCGGTGATCCCGCCGAAGACGTTCACGAACACGCTCTTGACCTGGGGGTCGCCGAGGATGATGTGCAGGCCGTTGGCCATCACCTCGGCGGACGCGCCGCCGCCGATGTCGAGGAAGTTCGCGGGCTTCACGCCGCCGTGCTGCTCACCGGCGTACGCGACCACGTCGAGCGTGGACATGACCAGCCCGGCGCCGTTGCCGATGATGCCGACCTCGCCGTCGAGCTTGACGTAGTTGAGGTTCTTCTCCTTGGCCTGGGCCTCCAGCGGGTCGGCCGCGGCAGTGTCCTCGAAGGCCGCGTGGTCCGCGTGCCGGAAGTCGGCGTTCTCGTCGAGGGTGACCTTGCCGTCGAGCGCCTCGAGGTGGCCGTCGCCGAGCCGCACCAGCGGGTTCACCTCGACCAGGGAGGCGTCCTCGGCGAGGAACACCGTCCAGAGCTTCTTGACGACCTCCTTCGCCTCGTCGGCGACCTCGGCCGGGAACCGGGTGGCGGCGACGATCTCCGCGGCCTTGGCGTCGTCGACACCGGCCTGCGGGTCGATGGAGACCTTCGCGACCGCGTCGGGGTTGGTGCGGGCGACCTCCTCGATCTCCACACCGCCCTCGATGCTCGCGATGCACAGGTAGTTGCGGTTCGCGCGGTCGACCAGGAAGGAGAAGTAGTACTCCTCGGCGATGTCGGCCGTCGGAGCGACCAGCACCCGGTGCACGGTGTGGCCCTTGATGTCCATGCCGAGGATGTCCTCGGCGCGGGCGACCGCCTCGTCGGGGTTCTCGGCGAGCTTGACGCCGCCGGCCTTGCCGCGGCCGCCGACCTTCACCTGCGCCTTGACCACGACCCGGCCTCCGAGCTGCTCGGCGGCGGCCCTGGCGTCCTCGGCCTTCTCCACCACGGTGCCGAGCGTGACCGGCACGTCGTGCTTCGCGAAGAGCTCCTTCGCCTGGTACTCCATCAGGTCCACGGTGTGACCGCCCTCTTCCGAATCTCGACCCGTGCGGGCATCACGCTGACCCTAGCCTCGTGCGCCGGGCCGCGGCACCGCCGGGTCCGTAGGCTTCGTCACATGCCCGCGACCTCGGAGATCCTGCGTGTCCCGTCCGGCGACCTGGCCCTCGAGGTCCGCGAGCACAGCCCCGCCGGACCCGGCCGGCCGACCGTGGTGCTGGTGCACGGGTACCCCGACCAGCAGGACACCTGGGCCGCGCTGATCGACCGGCTGCCTCTCGACTCCTGGCACGTGGTGACCTACGACGTGCGCGGCGCGGGCCGCTCCGACGCCCCGGCGGGCCGCGACGGGTACCGCACCCAGCGGCTCGTCGACGACCTGGTCGCGGTGCTCGACGCGGTGCTCCCCGACGGCGAGCGCGTGCACCTGCTCGGCCACGACTGGGGCTCGGCGCAGCTGTGGGACGCGTTGGCGGTCGAGCCCGACCACCCCGGACTGCGCGGACGCATCGCGACGTACACGTCGGTGTCGGGGTTCTCCCTCGACCACGCCGGCTGGCTGCTCGCGCACCGGCAGGGACGCCGGGGCGCGGTCGTCCGGCAGCTGCTGAAGTCCTGGTACGTCGGGTACTTCTGCCTGCCGGTGCTGCCGGCGCTGACCTGGCGGCTCGGGCACCGCACGATCGCCAGGGTGCTGACGCAGCGCGAGGGGCTGCCCGCCGACCACTGGGGACCCGGGCTGCGCCGCAACGCGGTCAACGGGCTCGAGCTCTACCGGGCCAACATCCTGCGCCGGGTCCGCCGTCCGCGGCGGCTGCGGACCGACGTACCGGTGCTGGTGGTGTACGCCGAGCGCGACGGGTACATCTCCCCGCTCACCCTGGAGGACCTCGACGTGCCCTGTGCCGACGTCCGCGTCGAGCGGCTCGACGCGGGGCACTGGTGCATCGTGACGCACCCCGACGAGGTGGCCGCCCTGCTGGTGCGCCACGTCGCCGAGCACCCCTAGCGAGATGCTCGACGGCCTCTCCCCCACGCGGCGCCGGTTCGTGCTGCTGGTGGTGCTGGCCGCGCTCCTCACCGCGGTGGTCACGACCGCGCTGGTCGTGGTCCGGACGGTCGGCTCCGACCCGGCGGCCCAGGACCTGCCCGGGCCGGTCCTCCTGGTCAGCGGGTACGGCGGCGACACGGCGTCGCTCGACCCGCTGCGCGACGCGCTGCGGGCCGCCGGGCGCGACGTGGTGGTGGTGCGGCCGGTGGGCGGCGGAACCGGCGACCTGGGCGGCCAGGCCGACGCACT
>JABFXA010000028.1 GCA_013361955.1 Nocardioidaceae bacterium | reverse complement strand
GGCGGCGAGCAGCGCCAGCCCGCGCAGCGCCCACGGGTTCTCGTGCAGCGCCAGGCTGGCGTCGTACTGCGCGGCGGCGCGCGCCTCGTCGCCCCGGACGTGGGCGTTGACCGCACGGGCCAGGTGCACCCACTCGGAGTCCGGAGCCTCCTCGAGGACGGCAGACCAGCGGTCGGAGACCGGCGGCACCGGCAGCCGGTGGACCGACTTCGCGAGCCCGTCGGTGTCACCGTCGAGCAGGTGGCGGGCCGGGACGCTGTCGTCGTCGACCGGTGGGAACGGCAGGGCGGGCGTCGCCGGGGCGTCCCGGAGCTCGAGCTCGACGTGACCCCAGCCCGACCCGGTGCTCAGCTGCTCGGCGACCGCGGCGTCGGCCACCTCCGCGAGCCAGCGCTCGTGGACGGCGTCGAGGTGGTCGGGGTGCGTCGCCTCGTGCACGGCGTCGCGTGCGGCCGCGCAGGCCTCGGCGTACCCGCCGGCCACCGCTGCCGGGTCGAGGTCGACGCCACCGAACGCCTCGGTCCACGACACGCTGGCCCCGCCCGTCAGCCGGTCGTGCTCGAGCTGCGTCGGGCACCAGCCCGCCTGGATCTCGGCGTACCGCGCGCCCGGGCCGCAGAGCCACTCCTGCCACCGCGCGCCGGCCGGCCCGCTCCCCCACAGGAACAGCTTGCGGCCCCGCAGCCCGCGGGTGGAGGTCTGCGCGAAGCCGGCGCCGTCGGGCTCGACGGCCACGATGTGCGCGCCGCGCTGACCCTCCACCTCGTAGAAGTAGTCGGCGGGGAACGTCGAGGCCATCGGGTGGCTGATGTCGACGTCCGGGCGGTCCGGGTGCGGGAGGGGCACCCGTCGCAACGCGCCGGCGTACTCCGTGCGCCAGGCGGCGTCCGCCGTGGTGACCACGCGGGTCCCCGGGGTCTCGGGCACCGCGATGTTGGTCCAGTAGTAGAGCGGCTTGTCCTCCGGGTCGGGGTTGAGCACGCGGGTCGAGGCGTACAACCGGTCCGACCCCGGGGGCAGGGAGACGTCGACCTGCAGCACCAGGTCGCGGGTCCGCTCCCACTCCCACAGCCGCAGCACGTCACCGTCCGGACCGGCCACCACGCCGGCGTGCACCGGCCGGCAGGTCAGCGTGGTGTGGCCGGTCGAGCCGACGTTCCACTCGATGCCGCCGGCGAACCAGGCGTTGGTCAGCCCGAAGTTCGCCGGCTGCAGCACCGGGTTGCGGAACAGCAGCTCCCGTCCGCGGACGACGTCGTACAACGACCAGACCCGACCGCCGAGCGTCGGCAGCACGGTCGCGCGCAGCACCCCGTTGTCGAGCTCGTAGGCCGGGAGCTCGACCTCGCACAGCGACCGGTCGTAGTCCTCCTGGACGCGGTACGGCAGCGGGCTCTCCAGCCGGCCGTAGCCGATCCGCTCGAGCATCTCCGGCGAGGCGCCGGGGCCGACGTCCGGGAAGGGCAGCTCGCGCAGCCGGGTGAAGCGGGGCAGCGGGCTCTCGGGACCGAGGGTCGCCGCCGCCACGGTCACGACGCTGCGGCGCACGGTCGTCGGCTGGAGAGGGCGGTCGTCGGTCATCGTCGGCCATTCTTGCGCCGCGCCGGACAGACCGGACAGACCGGTCCCCGATCCACCATCCTTGGACCCGTGATGGCAGACGAGGAGCTGGCCCTGGCCGTGGACGTCGGCGGCACGACCATCAAGGCGGAGCTGGTCGACCGCGCGGGGGCGGTGCTGGCCTCCGAGCACCGTCCGACCCCGCACGGGGACCTCGCCCGCGAGGCGGTCGCCGAGGTCGGGCACGCGCTGCTGGCGCAGCGGTCCGACGCCCCCGTGGTGGGTGCCGGCGTCGTCGTCCCGGGCCTCGTCGACCGCGCGGCCGGCGTCGCGACCTACAGCGCGAACATCGGGTGGCGCGACCTCGAGCTGGTCCGCCCGCTCGGCGCCGCGTGGCGGCTGCCGGTGCGGATCGGCAACGACGTCGCCTCCGGCGGCGTGGCCGAGTACCGCCTCGGCGCGGGTGCGGGCACGGAGGACCTCGCGTTCGTGCCGATCGGCACCGGCATCGCCGCGTCGATCGTCTCCGGCGGGCACCTGGTGACCGGGCATCGCGGCGAGACGTCGGAGATCGGGCACCTGGCCGTCCGGCCCGGCCCCAGGTGTGCGTGCGGCCGGGACGGGTGCCTCGAGGCGATCGCGTCCGCGTCGGCGATCGCCCGCCGCTACACCGGTCTGAGCGGGGAGCAGGTGACCGGTGCCGGCGACGTCGCCGCCCGACTGGGTACGGACGCCACCGCGCGCCAGGTCTGGCAGGAGGCGGTGGAAGCGCTCGCGGACGCGCTCGGCGTCCTCTCGCTGGTCGTCGGCCCGGCCCTGGTGGTGATCGGCGGTGGGCTCAGCCGGGCCGGCGACGCACTTCTCGACCCGCTGCGGGTCGCGGTCCGTGACCGGGCCACCGTCGTGCAACCGGCCGAGGTGACCGTGTCGACCCTCGGCGACCGGGGTGGCGTGGTCGGTGCCGCGCTGCTGGCCCGCGACGGCTGGGCGTCCGAGTCGTGACCGCCGTAGCGCTGGCCGGGCGGCTCGTGACGACAGCCGGGATCGTGGACGACGGCGTGCTCGAGGTCCGCGACGACGGCACCCTCGGGTACGTCGGCGCGGCCTCCGGCTGGTCCGGCCCGGCCCCCGAGCCGGTCGACACGGTCGCGCCCGGGTACGTCGACATCCACTGTCACGGCGGCGGGGGCCACACCGTCACCTCGGGCGACCCGGCCGACGTCGCCGCGGTCGCCGCGCACCACCTCGCACGCGGCACCACGACGATGCTGGCCAGCCTGGTGAGCGCGCCGGCCGCCGAGCTGGTCGCCGCGATCAGCGCGATCGCCGTGGTCACGGGGTCGGGGTCACCCGTCGTCGGCTGCCACGTCGAGGGGCCGTTCCTGGACCCGGCGCACCGGGGCGCGCACGACCCCGCGCACCTGCGCCTGCCCGGGTCCGACGAGCTCGAGGCCTGGCTGGCCGCCGGCGTCGACGACGCCGGCCGCCCGACGGTGCGGATGGTGACGCTCGCCCCGGAGCTGCCCGGTGCGGCCGCGGCCGCCGAGCTCCTCGAGCGCTCCGGGGTGGTGGTGGGCCTCGGCCACACCGGCGCCGACGCGGGCGGGTTCGGCGAGGCCCTGCGAGCACTGCGCCGCCCCCTGGTCACGCACCTGTTCAACGGCATGGAGCCCCTGCACCACCGCCGGCCGGGGCCGGTCGCCGCCTCCCTGGACGCGCTGGCCGACGGGGCGACGTACGTGGAGCTGATCACGGACGGCGTGCACCTCGCCGACGAGACGGTGCACCTGGTGTTCGCGGTGGACCCCGGGCGGCATGTCGTGCTCGTCAGCGACGCGATGGTGGCCGCCGGGATGCCGGACGGCGACTTCGAGCTGGGGTCCATGCGGGTCCGGGTCGCGGACGGCCGGGCGTGGACGCGCACCGAGCCGCCGTCGCTCGCGGGAGGCACCTCGCACGCCGCCGACCTGGTCCGCCGCTGCGTGGTGCACGCCGGTGTCGACCCCGTGGCGGCGGTGGCGGCGGCCACCTCGACGCCCGCCGCCCTGCTCGGCCTGGACGACCGCGGCAGCCTCAGCACCGGACTGCGCGCCGACCTCGTGCTGCTCGACCGCGACTGGCGGGTCCAGCGGGTGATGCGCGGAGGCGACTGGGTCCGGTGATCAGCTGCCGAGGTGCGCGGCGAGCCGCTCCACGGTGCCGTCGACGTCGGTGAGCTTGTCGAGGCCGAAGAGCCCCACGCGGAAGGTGGAGAAGTCGTCGCCCTCGCCGCACATCAGGGGGACGCCGGCGGCCACCTGGATCCCCCGCTGCTTGAGCTTCGCGCCGCTGCGGATCTCGGGGTCGTCGGTGAAGGCCACCACCACGCTCGGTGCCGCGAACCCCTCCGCGGCGACGGAGCCGAACCCGCGCTCCGCGAGCAGGGCGCGCACCCGGGTGCCGAGGGAGACCTGGGCCTCGCGCAGCTCGCCGAGCCCGGCGGCCCGGGTCTCGAGCATCATCGCGGCGTCGTGGGCGAGCGTGTCCGTCGGCATCGTGGCGTGGTACGGCGTCTGCCCCTGGGTGTACGCCTCGGTGATCGTCAACCACTTCTGCAGGTCGACCGCGAAGCTGGTCGAGGTGGTCGACATGACCTGGGCCCGACCGGCCTCGCCCAGCATCACGTAGCCCGCGCACGGTGACCCGCTCCAGCCCTTCTGCGGGGCACTCAGCAGGACGTCGACGCCGAGGTCGGTCATGTCCACCCACAGCGCCCCCGACGCGATGCAGTCCAGGACGAAGAGCCCACCGACTCCGTGCGTCGCCGCCGCGACGGCACGGACGTAGTCGTCGGGCAGCAGCATGCCCGCCGCGGTCTCCACGTGCGCCGCGAAGACCAACTCGGGACGGTCGCGCTCGATCGCCTCGACCACCTCGGCGACCGGGGTCGGCACCCACGGCGCCTGGTGCTCGTCGGACACCGGGCGGGCCCTGCACACGGTCGTGTCGCTCGCCACCGACCCGGCGTCGAGGATCTGGGACCAGCGGTAGGAGAACAGGCCGTTGCGGACCACGAGGCACCGCCGCCCGGTCGCCAGCTGCCGGGCCACTGCCTCCATGGCGTAGGTGCCGCCTCCGGGCACCACCGCGACGGTCTCCGCGGCGTACGTCCTGCGCAGCACGTCGATGACGTCGTTCATCACTCCGACGAAGCGCCGGGACATGTGGTTCAGGGACCGGTCGGTGAAGACGACCGAGTACTCGAGCAGTCCATCGGGATCGACGTCGCGGCGGGGAAGACTCACCTCCGCAGACTGCCACAGGTCCGCTCGCCCGGTAGGGAGGAGTCGCCCCTATGGTCGACGGGTGTCCGGCATGCACTTCGAGCGGATGGCAGCCGAGTACGCCGGGGCCCGCCCGCCGTACCCGGGCGTCGTCTTCGACACCCTCGAGACCGCCGGCGTCATCGGCGACGGCCGCCGCGTCCTCGAGATCGGCGCCGGCGCCGGGCTGGCGACCGAGGAGCTCGTCCGCCGAGGCAGCGAGGTCACGGCTCTCGAACCCGGCCCGCGACTCGCTGCGCTGATCCGGGACGCCGTCCCCGCCGTGCGCGACGTCCTGCCCGTACGGCTCGAGGACGCGCACCTCGACGCGGGCGGGTTCGACTCCGTGGTGGCCGCGACCTCCCTGCACTGGGTCGACCTGTCGGTCGGGCTGCCCGTGATCCACGGAGCGCTGCGCCCGCACGGCTGGCTCGCCGTCTGGCGGACGGTCTTCGGGGACGACGACGTGCGGACGCCGTTCCGGGACCGCGTGCACGAGATCGTGTCCAGGCGCGACCAGCGCGACGAGCCGGCCGGGGAGCTGCGGCCCACCGTGGACGAGCTCGCGGCCGGCGGCTGGTTCGAGCCGGTGCGCACCGAGCACTGGCGCTGGTCCATCGACCTGAGCGCCCGGCAGGTCGGCCGCCTCTTCGCGACGTTCAGCAACTGGACCCCGGCTGAGGCAGCGGCCGCGGAGCAGGCGGCCGACGACCTGGGCGGCCGCGTCACCGAGCACTACCGGTCGCTCCTGCACCTGCTGCGCCGCACCCCACGCGGCTGAGAGCTGAGGCGCTCGAGGACATGACTCGAGGACATGACAAGGGGCGGTCCTGGCGTGGACCGCCCCTTGCCGTCTTCAGTTGTGGGTCAGGCAGTGACTGTCGTCAGCCTCGCCTCACCGTCCCAGGACGGCGTTGGAGCGAGCCGACTGCGGGCCCGGGCCCACGGCGTTGACGGCCTGCACGGTGAACCGGTAGGTCCCGGTCTGCGGCAGGGTCATGCTGAGCGTCCGCGCACCGGCCGGCTGGGTCGCCGAGACGGTCGTCCCGAGGACCGTGGCACCGGCACCGGCACCGCTCATCCGCAGCGCCCGCACGACGTACCCGGTGATGGCCGAGCCGCCGTTGCTCGCCGGTGGTGTCCACCGCGCCGTCGCCGTGATCGCGCCACCGTTGGCGCCGTTCGCGGCGTTGCCGATCACCGGGGCGCCCGGCGTGGTGGCCGGGGTGACCGCGGCGGACAGCGCCGAGAACGCGCCGCTGCCGATGGCGTTGTCGGCCCGGACCTGGAACCGGTACGACGTCCCGTTGGTCAGCCCGGTGACGACCAGGCTGGTCGCCGCCGCTCCCGCCGGCCGGAGCACGCCCACCTGGGCGTTCGTGGCGGCGTCGACCACCCGAACGCTGTACCCGGTGATCGCGGACCCACCGTCGCTTGCCGGAGCGGTCCAGTTCACGGTCGCGGACGCGTTGCCGCGGGTGACCGCGCCGATCGTCGGCGCGCCCGGCACGACCGCGACGCCCGTCCCGGTCACCGTGACGGTGTGTGTGCCACCGGTGTCGGTGATCGTCACGGTCGCCGTCTTGGCACCCGCACTGGTCGGCGAGAAGGTCACGCCGACGTTGCACGAGCCGCCGCCCGGGATCGAGGCGCAACCGGCGCCGGCGGTGGCGCTGAACTGCGTCGCGTCCGGACCGGTCACCGTCACGTTGGTCACGTGCACGGTGGTGGCACCGGTGTTGTTGACGGCGATCTGCTGCGTCGCCGACGTCGTCCCGACGTTCGAGCTCCCGAACGCCAGGCTGGACTGCGTCACGCTCGACGCCGGGGTCACCGGCACGTCGGTGAACGCGTTGCAGTTCTTGGTCACCGGGTCGTTGCCCGTGCAGAACCGCAGGTTCTCGACGTTCCACAGGGTGTCGATCCCGTCGCCCTTGGCGAACAGGTCCGCGGCGGCCGCGAAGGCGTTGTCGGTCACCGTGACGCTGCCGTCCGCGTTGGACGTGACGGTGTAGGCGTCCGGTGCCTGGGAGTAGACGGCCGTGTCGCAGTTGGTCGTCGTAGCGGTCGGGTGGACCATGTGGTCCGCCGGGTCGACCGCGGGGCAGTCTCCGGCCCGAGCGGAGTCCGGCGTGCTGTTGGCAGCCGGGATGTCGATCTGGCGGACCGACTCCAGGTCACCCGGGTCGACGAGACCCGCGAACACGGCCTGCTGGAGCGTCATGCCCGCGGTCCCGGGACCGAAGGTCCCGGACGTGGCCTTGTTCTCCATGAGGTCGGTCCGACCGAGCTCGACGGTGTGGTTGGTGTGGTCGCGGACACTGATCGCGACGCTCAACGCGTGGTCGCCGTCGATGATGTCGTTGTTGCCACGACCCTCGATGACGTCGTTGCCGCCGCCACCGAGCAGGATGTTGCCCTCGGCCCAGACGTTGCCGCTGCCCGGGTTGCCCGGGGTCCCGCCGTCACCGACCAACGGGCAGAACCCGAAGGGCGAGACGTCGAAGACGGGCTGCAGCGGCGACGGGAAGGTGGTCACCAGCTTGTTCAGGCCGGAGATCCTCGCCACACCTGCGGGGTCGAGCGCGTCACAGCCGCTGAACCCGAACCCACCGGTGACCCGCTCCATGTCGTCGCCACGCATGACGTCGTCGAACGCCGACCCCGAGTCGGCCTCGGTCTCCTGCCAGCGGTCGCGGTTCACGACCACGGGAAGCGGAAGCCCGGCCAGCTGCTGGTTGATCTTCAGGTCGTCGTCCGCCCCGACGGTGTCGTACTGGTGGATGGCCCAGTCGAAGCCGCCGGCGCCGGCGTTGCGGTCGATGGCAGCGTTCTGCGACATGATGTCGTCGCCACCTTCGGTGTCGTAGTCGTTCTCACCGACCTGACCGACGAAGATGTCGTTGCCAGGAGCCGTCTCGGCGGGGTCGTCGAAGAACGGCGCACCGTGGTCGCCCTGGAGCAGGTCCTGCCCGGAGCCACCCTCGATCCAGTCGTCGCCACCGTCACCGAACACGGCGTCGGCGCCCTGACCGGCGTTCACGAAGTCGGCTCCAGGACCGGCGAACGACTCGTTGTCGTTGGCACCGCCGTTGATGAAGTCCTGACCCGCGTTGCCCATCGGGATGTCGTCGCCGGGACCGCCGTCGATGGCGTCGTTCCCGGGTCCGCCCTTGGGCGTGTCCGCGCCGTCCAGGTCGGTGATGATGTCGTTGCCGTTGCCACCGAGCGTGACGTCGTCACCACCCTGGCCGTCGACGACGTCGTTGCCGTCGCCGCCCCAGAAGGTGTCGTTGTCGTTGCCACCCTGGACCCGGTCAGCAGCCGGCGTGCCGTTGTAGACACCCTGGCCGTTGATGCCGGACGGATCGATGGCGTTCCGCTGCCGGTACGAGATCGTGCCGTCCGGCGACCGGACGAGGAGCTGGTTCTCGTCGCAGTCCGGCGTGGTCGGGTCGTCGTTGACCGCACCCGCCGAGGTGATCGGCGGCAGCCCCGAGCTGGTCGGCGAGCCGGCCGTGAACGGCGTGATGTTGCCGATCTGGAACTTGCAGTCGGCGGTCGCGAACGCGTCGGCCTTCAGCGTGTTCGCCCCGTCGGTGTTGCGCTGGATCATCTCGGAGAACGAGTTGCCCTCGAGCTGCGTGCGCAGGTTCATGCCGGGCGTCCGGGCCAGGTAGTAGAGCCGGTCGCCGTCCTGGAGCTTCTCCAGCTGCGTCTGGAAGACGTAGTTGAAGGTGCTGCCCAGCAGGCCGCCGAACAGGTTCGTCACCTCACCGAGACCGCCGACCCACAGGTCGACGTCGTTCAGCCCGGTCTCCCGGTTCGCCCACGTCCCGGTGTGGAACATGAAGTCACCGGCGTCGGCAGGCTGCACGTCCGCGGGGATGTCGTCGGCGGTGCCCAGCACCCCGTCCGGACCTGGCTGGACCGGACGCGGGTCGACGATCGCCCGAGCGGCGTTGCGCCTGCCCTCGAGGGTGGTGGCCGTCGTGATCGAGTCGTGGGTGCCGTACGCAGCCACGTAGTTGATCAGCGACTCCGGGTGCTTGAGGTGCTGCCCGTAGTCCTGCCAGCTGGTGTACGGCGCGAGCTGACCGTCCTGGGTGTCGGCGAAGACGGCGCGACGGAACTCGTTGAGCCGGGGAACACCGGCGTCCCGGGCGCGCGTCATGTTGATCGTCGGCAGGTCGAGCGGCAGACCCAGCAGGTTGTTGCGCAGGGTCTCCGTCACGAACTCGTCGATCTCGTTGCCCGCCTGGTCCGACGAGCCCATCGCGATCGCACCGGCCGCCTCCTGCGGCGTGTAGACCGGGTGCGCCGGATCGACCTTGTTGTCGAAGTACTCGGGCGGGTTCAAGAAGGCGTTCAACAGCTTGAGGTTGTTCTCCACCTTCGAGCCGTCCGCCTTCGTGCTGGTGCGCGCCACGTCGTCGTCGAGCATCGAGTGGCCGAAGCGGTAGACGGCGTGCGCGAACTCCGCCTCGATGGCCGGGTTGATGTCGGGCGAGTAGACGTGGAACGGCCGGATCGCCGGCACCATCTTGCGGGCGAACTCCTCGAACACCAGGTGCTGGTACTCCATCTCGGTGACGAAGCGAGCGGCCTGGAAGAGTCGACCGCCGAACCCGTAGCTGATGTCCTGACCGTTGAACACGTGCGCGGCCTGGTAGGCAGCCAGCAGGCTGGCGTTGGCCGGGTCGTTCAGGGTGTTCGTGATGTCGTCCACCAGGCGGTTGTGCTCGGAGTGGAACACCTGGTGGATCATGGACAGCGCGATGTTCTCGTTGCATCGCCCGTCACCGCAGGCGAAGTGC
Source organism: Nocardioidaceae bacterium (assembly GCA_013361955.1). GTDB lineage: Bacteria > Actinomycetota > Actinomycetes > Propionibacteriales > Nocardioidaceae > Nocardioides_B. The sequence continues at coordinate 50,008 of JABFXA010000028.1, read as the reverse complement.
GCGTCGAGCATCTCGTCGTCGTAGGTACCGGCCGGCTGGGCCGCGAAGTCCGCCGACGGCGTGTTGTCGGCGTCCGGCGTCGGAGCGGTGTCCGGGATCCCGTCGTTGTTCGTGTCCACCGGCGACGGGTCGGCGTTGTGCGCGATGTCGGTGAGGAACGGCGTGTTGAAGTGCTCCACGTTCGCCGGCACCGGCACCGGGTTCGCGATGTCACCCTCGACCAGACCGGTGGTCGTCACGTACTGCGGGAGACCACGCGCCGGGCCGGGGATGAAGTTGCCGTACGGGTCGGTGGCCAGCATCGGGATGTCGGTCACGTCCCGGTCGACGAGCTGCAGACCCAGCTTCTCCGCGGCCTGCTTCTTGACCGAGGCCCAGGTGGAGATGCCGTCGGTGCCGTCGGGAGAGCCCGGGTAGGTCTGGCCGGCCGGCAGTCCACCGAGGAACTTGCCGGTCGAGACGGGCTTTCCGTTGACCAGGGAGTACTCGCGCAGGAAGACCTGGTGCGAGGAGTGCGAGGTGTAGGTCTGGCTCTGGTCGACCCACGGGGAGTCGGTGTTGTCGGCCGGGATGTTGTCGGCGGTCTCGTCGACGGCCGTGGCCGGGTCGTCGTTGAACTTCCCGTCGGGACCGGGCCGGACCTGGGCGCGGGACAGCACCATGAAGGCCTGCGAGGCAGGCACCTCGTCACCGGTGTTGGCCTTGCCGTCCGGGCCGAGCGTGCGCAGCGGGTCGTCCGCCTTGAGCGGCACGAACACGGTGCCCTGGTTCTTGACCGTCTGGTCGACGCCGTGGTCGAAGAACTGGCCGAAGAACGTGAACAGCGAGTTGAACGGCGGCGAGAGGCCGACGTCGGTGGTCACGTTCGGGATGAACAGGGTGTGGTGCGAGGGCACGCAGCCGGCGGGGACGCCGTCCACGGGCGGGTTCGCCAGCGGGTCCGGGTCGGTCTTGCACGGGAACACGCCGGGGTTGCCCTGGGTGCGCACCGGGAACCCCGCAGCGGCGATCGCGGCGGGGTTGGTGGAGGTCTGGTCGACGACCAGGTTGCTGACGATGCGCGGCTGGGAGTCGACGACGACGTTGCCGGGGTTGAACTGCTTGTAGCTCGTGGGTCCGGGAGGTCCCACCGGGAAGGACGCCGTGATCGGCTCGGCGTCACGGAACTTCGGCGTGGACAGGTGCGGGAACGGCACGTCCGCGGCGGCGAACGTCTCGCGGCCCGGGAAGAGGTTGTTGCACGACCCGTCCGTGGTGCGCAGGCCGTACGACGTCAGCCGGTCCGGGATCTGGTCCGCCGCGGGGCCGACGAGCGTCCCACAGGGGTTGGCCGGCGTCAGCGTCGCGGAGTGCCGCTCGGCGATCTTGATCTGCTTGAGGATGAAGCTGAGGTCACCGGCGGTCACGACGAAGCCGTTGCCGACCGGGGCCACCGCCGCGTTCGTCGCCGGTACGCCGGTGACCTGCATGATCAGCGCGCTCGGGATCATCAGCGCACTGACCGTGGCCACCACCCGCTTCCTGTCGGGCGGCCGGAACCGTCGGATGCGGTGGCGAGGACCGGCCTTGCCTCGGGTTTCACCGCGTCTGGACATCTTTCGCGCAAGCAGCCTCATGGCACCTCAACCCCTTGTCGGGAACGGACGCCCCGGATGCTCCGCGCCGCACCTTGCGCCGATCTTGCGTGGCCGGCCGGGCCCCGATCCTCAGAGGTCGTAGGCCCGCTGCGGCATCTGGGTGCTGAGCTTTCCGCCGCTCACGTCGACGAGGGTGCCGGTGATGTACTGCGCCGCGTCGCTGGCCAGGAAGCAGACGAGGTCCGCGACGTCCTCGGGCCGGCCCCACCGCCGTAGGGACAACATGTCGAGCAACCGCGCCTGGTCTGGCTCCGGCAGGTCGGCGAAGCCGTTCATCGCGGTGGGGATCATCCCGGGCGCGTAGGCGTTGACGGTCACGTCCCACGGCCCCAGCTCGCTCGCCAGCACGCGGGTCAGCTGCACGACGGCGGCCTTCGACGCGGCGTACGCCGCGCTCCCCACGCTGGGCACGATGGCCGCGAACGACGCGGCGTTGATGATGCGTCCGCTGCGCCGGCTCTTCATGGTCGGGATCACCGCCTGCGACATCAGGAACGTCCCGGTCACGTTGACGTCGAAGGCCCGGCGCCACTGCTCCGGGTCGAGGTCGGCGACCGGCCCCTCCACGTTGATCCCGGCGTTGTTGACCAGGACGTCGACGGCGCCGAACCGGTCCAGGACCTCGCCCACCGCCTGCCGCACCGACTCCTGGTCGCTGACGTCGCACCGCAGCGAGAGGTGGTCGGGGGGTGCGTCGCCGAACGCGACGTCGAGGGCGACGACCCGGCTTCCCTCGGCGTGGAACCGCTCGGTGAGGACGCGGCCGATCCCCCGCCCGCCACCGGTCACCAGCACGACTTTTCCGGCGACGTCCACCAACATGGGAGCCCTCCGGCTCTGACGAGAGTCCGACCAATGCGACGAAAGAGTGAGCATGCACCAGGTGACCGCCGAAGACCAGCACGAGCCGGGTGGCCGGGTGGTGTGGGTGACCGGCGGAGGCAGCGGCATCGGCCGGGCGTCCGCGTTGGCAGCGGCAGCGGGCGGCTGGCGGGTCGCCGTCAGCGGGCGTCGGCCCGACCGGGTGCACGCGGTCGCGCAGGAGGTCGAGGCGTCGGGCGCCGAGGCGCTGGCCCTCCCCGGCGACGTACGCCGCGTCGAGGACGTCACGAAGTCTGCCGCGGCGATCGAACGGAGGTGGGGCCGGCTCGACGGCCTGGTGCTGGCCGCGGGCACGAACACGCCGCGACGTACCTGGAGCGACCAGGACCTCGACGAGCTCGGCGACATCGTCGAGACCAACCTCGTCTCGGTCGCCCGGGTCGTGCAGCTCGCACTCCCCCACCTCCGGAGCAGCGCGGGAGCGATCGTCGTCGTCTCCTCGTACGCGGGCTGGCGGTTCTCTCCCGGAGCGGGCGTGGCCTACAGCGCCAGCAAGACGGCGCTGGCGTCCTTGTGCGAGACGGTGAACGCGCAGGAGGCCGCGTCAGGCGTGCGGGCCTGCCACCTCTGTCCCGGAGACGTCGACACGGACTTCCTGGCCCAGCGCCCCGAGGTCCCCGAGGCCGATGCGCGCAGCGCCATGCTGACGCCGCACGACATCGCCCGGGCGGTCCGGTTCGTGCTCGACTCCCCGGCGTACGTGCGCGTCGACGAGCTCGTCATCAGTCCCGTGTCGCAGCACCGCTAGCGTTGCCTCCACAAGCGCTGCTCCGGGAGGTGGTCATGACCTACGTCGTCGACTTCGTGAACGTGTCCACGGTCGGGCTGGAGTCCTCGCCGGTCGCCGAGGCGCTCGCCGGGCTGCGGGCGAACGAGGCCCGCTACTTCAAGAACAAGTACTCCCACACGTTCACCGTCGACCCCGCCGACGACGCGACGGCGGTCGTCGACTGGGTGCACCACATCCTCGAGGAGGAGCGCGACCTCCAGATCGCCTCGCGCCCGCTGGAGGCGACGGCGTTCGAGGTCGACGGGATCCGGATGGCGTACGTGTTCTACGAGTCCGGTCTGTCGATCAACGTGATGTACACGGTCGCCGAGGCGGGCAAGCGTGCCGTCGGGTTCAAGCTCTCCGACGGAATGGAGGTCCCCGCCGAGCTCGCCGAGCGGTTCAAGTTCGCGCGGCAGAGGTCGAAGCTGGCCGGCACCATCCGGGGTTCCTTCTTCGTCATCAAGGGCACGTACTGAGCGCACCGACGCGTCCCCGTGAGGGGCGTGGCAGGCTCCAGGTGTGGCCGAGCGACCCGACGTACCCGACTGGAGGGTGCAGCGGATCGCGACGACGCTCGCCGCTCTGCCGGAGTGCTTCCCGGAGGCGGCGTGGGTCGGTGTCCGGTGGCGGGTGCGGGACGCGACGGTGGCACACGTCTTCGGCGGGGAGGACCAGCTGTTCCGGGTGGTCTTCCGCGCCGAGCCGGACGAGGTGATGGCGCTCCAGCACCTCGGTGACCCGTACTTCCGGGCGGGCTGGGGTCGCAACGTGGTCGGGCTGCTGCTCGACGACCGCACGGACTGGGACGAGCTGGGCGAGCTGCTCACCGACTCCTACTGCCTGCAGGCCCCGCGCCAGCTCGCCGAGCTCGTGCAGCGGCCGCCGCTCCGCTGAGCCGTCAACGCCTGGTGGCCGCTCGGCGCAGCTCGTAGCCCGTGACCCTGGCCAGCACCTTGTTGACCCGCTTGCGCCACCTCCACCCACCGACGGGCCGCGCGCGGGGTCGGTTGCGCGGACGAGGTGACGGGTCGGCGGCGCCCGGGAGAGGAGCGACCGGGTCCCACCCCGCCGCGACCGCCGCCTGGCGGGAGCGGCATCGCAGCGTCACGCGTCTGCCCCTCGCATAGCCCTCGAGACCCGGGACCGGCGGTCGGCCGGCCAGCCTGCCCGTCCAGTCGTACCGGGACTCGATCTCGAACCCGTACGCGCGCAGCAGCAGCTGCAGCGCGGGCACCGTCGGCCACGCGACCAGCACCCGACCCACCGACCAGGCGTCCTGGGCGGCGCTGCGGATGTCCTCGGCGTCTCGCTCGCGATGCAGCTTGAGGGTCGGCTTCGTCCCGGGCACGACCATCGTGTCGACGACCAGGTGCTGCGGGGCCAGGTGGTGGAGGCGGTACATCAGCTCGGTGTGCCGATACGTGTGGTACAGGTACCCGAGGCACAGCACCACGTCGACGTCGAGCTGCTCGCGGGCCAGCACGTCGAAGACGTCGCCGCAGACGAAGCGGTAGGTGTCCGGGTCCTGTCCGTAGAAGGCGAAGGTCTCCTCGGCCTTCTCGATGAGGCTCTGCCGGACCTCCACCCCGGTCACGTGCGCCGCGCCGGTCTTCAGCGCCGCGAACGAGTACCGCCCGTCGTGGCTGGCCAGATCGAGCACCCGCGCCCCGTCGAAGATGTCCCGGTTGCTGGCGAACAGCGCCTCGTAGCGCTCGTTCATCCGGTTCCGCTGCTGGACGGCACTGCGGCCCGGGCGCCGCCGGCGTTGGCCCGGCGGGGGTGGTGGAGAGGTGAGATCTCTGGTCAGGTCGCTGACCTCGACGAACCGTGGGTAGTCGTCCGCGAACACGCGTCCCCCTGCTGCCCTCACACGATCTCGGTTGCCGCCATGCAACCGGACCGCATCCCCCACCACAAGAGGCACCTAGACAGCGCTTCGCCACCGTCGCCGCCGAGTTGTCAGCCGCTGGGGGCGCCCAGGCGCGCGCGGCACCTGACAACTCGGTGGCAAAGTCGTCGCGGCCCAGGTGTCGATCTCGGCCGGTCCCGTTCGTGGCAGTGATGAGAGGAGCTACCAGCAGCGGCCCGAGGAGACACTGAGATGTTCACCATCGAGGAAGACAGCGGCACCTACACCGGATCCCTCCGGCGGCACAACGGGTACTACGCGGGGGACTTCACCCGCAAGCCGGTGAGCACGGCCACCGCGCGCTCGGCGCTGGCGAAGCTCCCGACCCCGACCTTCCCGACCAGGTCCGGCCGGGCCCACTGAACGTCGTGCTCGACGGACGAGCTCCTGGCGGCGTCGGGTCACCGGCCCCCGGTGATGTACTGCGCCGCGTCGAAGTCGGCCCCGCCGTGCAGGTCCTCGTCGGTGTCGCTGGCCGCGTGCTCGTCCAGCCAGACGATCGCGGCGTCCACGTGCCGGCTGAGCACCAGGACGTAGGCGATGAGGTTCGCCTCCCGGCAGGTGAAGTGCGGGCCGACCCGTTCCGCAGGGCCGGCGCGGCCGAAGATACGGGCCAGGCCCTCCAGCGCCTGCTCGAGCTCGGCGCCTTCGTCGCGTCCGGCGCGAATCATGCGGATCAAGGCTGGGTCGACACCCACACCCACTGGGTACCCCGACAGACCGCGCGGCATTCACGGCTCGCCGGCGGCGTCTGGCCAGCGCCTTCGCGTGTCGAGCCCGGCCTCGACGTGACTGGTATGGACCGGCCCGCGCACCATCACCCCTCGACCCCGGTGCTCGCGTGCGGGGCGCCGACGGGCTTGCTCTCCGGTGACCCGCGTTGGCGCAGGTAGATGCTGAGCACGGCCATCGAACCCACGGCCAGGAACTCCGACTGCCAGTTCTGCAACGTGCGGGACCAGAAGTCGGGATTGTGCAGGTACGCCGGCCAGCTGATCGGGTCCTGCAGCTGCTGCAGGCTGGTCTCGTTGTACGACGCCCACCCGGCCACCGACTGTGCCAGCCAGGAGAGCACGAAGACGAGGCCCATCACGATCGTCAACGACCAGGCGAACACCGTGGTCCTCAGCCCGCCGACGCGGGCCCACGCCGGCGAGTCGGGGTCGGCGTACCGCCCCACCTTCTGGTCCTCGTCGCTCTCCAGCCCCTGCTTGTCCAGCTCCTTGGACTCCGGGGAGCCCTTCTGCAGCAGCCAGATCGTGGCGGTGATGTAGAGCAGGAACTGGAGGTACTCGCTCTGCCAGTTCTCCGCGACGTCGGCGGCGAAGGGGGCCGAGCCGAGGTAGTCGGCGAGCCCGATCCGACCGAGCCCCTGGGCGAGCTGCTCGTCGTTGAACGCCAGCCAGCCGGCGACCGCCTGGCCGACCAGCGCGGCCAGGAAGATGACCCCGAAGAAGATCCCGAGCGACGACTCCCGGAAGGGCCGCGAGCGAGTCCTGGCACTCATGTGTGCACCATCCCCAGCACGAACATGGCGGCCAGGCCACCGAAGATCACGACCAGGTAGACCACGAAGAGGGCGCGCACGTCAGCCTCCTTGCAGGTGACAGTCGTACGGATGTCCCGGCACCCGGGTGCATGCGGCAGCCAGCACCTTCCACCCGCCGCGGTACTCGGCCAGGAACACGGTGTCGTGCTCGAAGGCGACCTTCGCCATGGTGCCGAACACCTGGGTGCCCCGCACCCGTCCCGCCGCGGGACGAACCTCCGGGCCCAGTGCCTGCGGACACGGCCGGCCGGCCGACTGCTCGAGCTCGGCCCGGGTGCCTGGTGCGAGGAGCGAGCAGGCGCGCGCGGTGTCGCCGTCCGCGGCGGTGCTCCGGAACTCGCGCGCCACGGAGTCGACCGCCGGCGCGTCCGGCTGGCTGCACCCGGACAGGCCCGCGAGCAGGACCGCGGCCAGCACCACGACCACGCCGTACCTGGTCAGCTCACGCATGACGACCTACTTCTCGCCGGGCTCCCTTCCGGAGCTGCCCGGGTGCGTACCCATCGGCAGGCATTCCAAGACTGCAGCGGCGGGCGGGTCGCCTCCCTGCGAGGACCCGCCCGCCGCGAGCATCGGACTCCGGGGGGTGGGCCGACGCTCGGCGTCTCGGCGGGGCGAGTGGCCCGCCGTTCACGAGACGCCGCACCTGGTCAACGTCTCTTTGCTTTCCGCGTTACGCACCCACGACGGCGAACGCCCTCGGGTCGTCGTCATCGGGGTCGTGACCGGAGGGCCCGACGGCCTGCGGCTCACCCCGGCAGTCCGTGAACACCACGTCGCCCTCGCCCGCGCGCTCGCGCAGGGTGCGGACGTTGCCGTCGTCGCTCACGACTCCTCCGGCAGGTCCCAGTCGGCCAGGGCCTGGCCCGGCTCCTCCTCGGTGGGCAGGCCCTCGAGGTCGGGGCGGGCGTCGGGACGATGCGTCATGTCGACCTCCTGATCGATCGGTGGGTGTCGTCGCACCACGGCCGGCGGCCGGACTTGCCGCAGACGCACAGCGCGACGACCGGTCGGGTGACCGGGTGGTCGGTGCCGTCCTCGTCGGTCACGACGTCGGCACCGCGGACCAGCAGGGGTCCGTCGGGACAGGGCGTCACGCGCACCGGGCCGGTCACGACGCGGCCTCCACGACCTCGTCGTCGCGCCACCGGGCCAGCAGGTGCACGGCCGAGCGCTCGTCGAGCTCGAGGTACGCCGCCGCCCCGAAGAGCACGTCGTCGGCGAGCTCGGGTTCGGCCGCGACGAGAGCGCCGCACACGGCACGCAACGCGATCTGCTCGTGCGCCGCATCGGCCTCCACGTGCTCGTCGAAGTACGCCGCCACGGCCCTCGGCAGGCCGACCCGCTCGATCCCGGCGGCGATCCTGCGGCTCGGCAGCGAGCTGGTTGCCTCGAACGCCGCCAGCTGACCGAGCGACGCTGCGCGCGTCCGACGCTGCAGCGCCAGCACCGAGATCAGGTTGTCCACCGCCAGCACCGGGCCGGCCACCTCGTCGACATACCTCCCGTAGCGGGGGTCGAGACCGGCCGCGACGAGAGCCTCGGCGTACATCCCCGCGTGTAGGCGGTCCGGCCGCCCGGCGCCGTACTCGTCGTACTGCAGCTCGGCGAGGGCCACCTTCACGGACCCGTGCACCCGGGGCAGCACGAACGAGTGCGCGTCGGACTCCTTGAGGGCGTAGAGGCTGCGCTGTCTCAGGAACGACAGCACCTGCTCGCGGGTCGCCTCCCGGTGCAGGTACGCCGCCAGCGACGGCCCGTCCGCGGCCCCGATCATCGCCATCACCTGTCCGGGCACGTCGTCGGCCGCGTCCCGGGCGAGGGCGACCCGCTCGGTCACGAGCCCGCGCAGGCGGTCCACGAAGGACTCCGCCAAGGTCTGCCGCAACGCGACCGCGCCGACGTCCCACTCGGCGTCGCGGGCGGCGTCGTCGAAGTCGCGGTAGTGCAGCTGCAGCAACACCCACAGGGCGACCTGGGCGTCGTCGCCGAGCACGTCGGCCGACGCCGCGACCGCAGGTTCGAACGCGTCCCCGGACCGCAGCGCGTGCACGACGTGCGCGCTGACCGGTCCACGCGGCGTGGGCAGCTCCATCCCCGCGCCCCTCCTCTCCCTCGGGGCCGCGTCGTACCCCCTCTCCCGGGCCGCCATGCACCCACCGGCGATGAGGGCCGGGTCCGCGGTGCGGCGCTCAGCCGACGGGCCGGGGCGCGCGGCGGGCGCCGGGGTTCTGCCAGGGAAGCGTGAGCTCGAACGCGGTCGGACGTCCCGCGCCGGGCGGGTGGTACGTCGCCTCGCCGCCGTGCCTGCGCGCGATCTCGCGGACGAGGAACAGGCCGAGGCCGGTGCCTCGCGACCTGCCGGCACTGGCCAGCCGGTCGAAGAGGCGCGGCACCACCGCGGACGGGACTCCCGGCCCGGCGTCGGTGACCCGGATGTGCACGGTGTCGTGCCCGACGGCACCCGTGACGACGACAGGAGACGTCCCGTGGCGCAGCGCGTTGTCGAGCAGGTTGTCGAGGGCCTGGCCGAGGCGACCCTCGTCGGCGTGCACGACGGCCTCACGGGGCACCTCCCAGGTGACGTCGGCGCCGGGGTCGACCGCGTGCGAACGTGCCACGGCGAGGCGCAGCGTCTCCGACAGCGACAGGTCGTCGCGTCGCAGCTGGAGCGTCCGGGCGGACACCCGCGAGGCCATCGTGAGGTCGGAGACGAGCCGGCGGAGGCGGTGGGCGCTGGTGCGGATCCCGGCCACGAGCTCGTCGCGCTGCTGCACCGGGATGTCGTTCCACGACGCCTGCAGTGCGCTGGCGGAGCCGTCGATCACCGCCATCGGGGTCCGCAGCTCGTGGGCGGTCACGGCCAGCAGCTGGGTCTGCTGGAGGACCGCGTTCTTCCGCTCCTCCTCGTGCTCGCGCTGCTTGGTCTGGTCCCGGGTGACCTTGGCGAAGCCGATGTGGGTCCCGGCGTCGTCGAAGACCGGGCTGATCACCACGCTGGCCCAGAACCGGCTGCCGTCCTTGCGCACCCGCCAGCCCTCCTCGGCGAACCCACCCGTGCGCAGCGCGACCTGCAGGTTGCGCTCCGGATGCCCCGACGCCTGCTCCGGTTCGGGGTAGAAGACCCGGAAGGAACGACCGACGATCTCGTCGGCGGCGTACCCCTTGATGCGTTGGGCTCCCGCGTTCCAGCTGACCACGTTCCCCTTGACGTCGAGCATGAAGATCGCGTACTCCTCGACGGCGGTGACCAGCAGCCTGAAGTTCTCCTCACTGCGTCGCAGGTCCCCCTCCATGGTGCGCTGTGCGGTGATGTCCTGCACCTGGGCGAAGACGTAGAGCACCTGTCCCGACGACTCGCGGATCGGGGCGAGGGTGACGCGCACGAGCCGGTCGGGGCGGTCACCGGGCCGGGCGGGGAGGCGATGCTCGAACGTCGTGAGCTCGGCGCCGGACGCGCTGATGGACGCCAGACCGCGGTCGAGCCTGTCGCCCGCGCCGAGAGTCAGCCGGCCGTAGTCGACCCCGACCAGGTCGTCGGGCTCGCAGGACATCAGCCTGGCCAGGGCGGGGTTGGCCCGCACGACGGTGCCCGCCACGGTCAGGGTGGCCATCCCGATCGCCGCCTGGTCGAACAGCTGCCGGAACTGCTGGACGTGCTCGTTGAGCACCTCCTGCTCCGGGCTGAGGGCCGGCGGCGTGGCGCCCGGGGACCCGTCCACCAGCCGGAGCCGCGGTCCCGGCTCCTTGGCCGCGCCGGCCGCCACCCGCACCAGGGTCCGCATCAGCCGCTGTGGGAGCTCGCGGAGGTCGATCGACTTGTCGACGACGTCGGCAGCCCCGAGCTCACCCGCCAGCGCGACGAGCCCGGGCTCCTCGAAGCCGGTGAGGACCACGACGGTCGTCTCCGGGCAGAGGGCCGTGATCGACGGCAGGGCCTCCAGACCGTCCACGGTCGGCATCGAGACGTCGATCAGCAGCAGCGCCGGCCGATGGAGGTGCACCTGTCGGAACGCCTCGTCGCCGTCCCCCGCCTCGGCGACGACCTCGAACAACCCGGACGACTCCAGGCTCCGCGCGACGACCGCGCGCAGGTCCGACGAGTCGTCGACCAGGACGACCGTTGCCTTCGCGTTGCCGGGTCTCGTGTCCACCGCCGACTAGCTCACCGTCCCACCTGATTCTCGTGGCCCATGAGACCATGGTCCGCGTCGTACCCGCACGACGTCGCCGCATGCGACCGGGCGCTGCGAGCGGCTCTCGCCCTCTCCGGGAGCGCGCCTCACGGGGCGACGCTCCCGCGTCGGACCAGCTCGCCGGCGATCACGTTGCGCTGGATCTCGTTGGTGCCCTCACCGACGATCATCAGCGGTGCGTCTCGGAAGTAGCGCTCCACGTCGAGCTCCGTGGAGTAGCCGTACCCGCCGTGGATGCGGACAGCGTCGAGAGCGATCTCCATGGCGGTCTCGCTCGCGAACAGCTTGGCCATCCCGGCTTCCAGGTCCGCCCGCTCGGACCCCTCGGCCCGGCGGGCGGCCATCTGGGTCAGCTGACGAGCCGCCTCCAGCTTGGTCGCCATGTCGGCCAGGTAGTTCCCGACCGACTGGTGCTGCCAGATCGGCTTGCCGAAGCTCTCCCGCTGCTGCGCGTACGCGAGGGAGTCCTCGAGGGCGGCCCGGCCGACGCCCAGCGCCCGGGCGGCGACCTGCAGCCGCCCCACCTCGAGACCCTTCATCATCTGCGCGAACCCCTTGCCCTCCTGGGCGCCGAGCAGCTGACCGGCCGGCACCCGCATCGCGTCGAAGGACAGCTCGCAGGTCTCCACACCCCTGTAGCCGAGCTTGGGAAGGTCGCGCGAGACCGTGCAACCCTCGCCCTTCTCCACCAGCAGGATGCTGATCCCCCGGTGCGCCGGCTCGGCCCGTGGGTCCGTCTTGCACAGCAGCGCGACGAGGCCGGACCGCCGGGCGTTGGTGATCCACATCTTCGAGCCGTTGACGACGTACTCCGCGCCGTCGCGTACGGCGGTGGTGCGCATCGCCTGCAGGTCGGAGCCGCCGCCCGGCTCGGTCAGCGCCATCGTCGCCCGGAGCTCACCGGTGGCCATCGCGGGCAGGTAGCGGTCCTTCTGCTCGTCGGTGCCGAAGGTCTGGACCAGCGTGGCGACGACGGTGTGCCCGCCCATCGCGCCGGCCAGGCTCATCCAGCCGCGCGCCAGCTCCTCGGTGACGAGCACGTAGCAGGGCAGGCTCACCCTGGTCTCGCCCCACGGCTCCCCGATGGCCAGACCGAAGATGCCCATCCGCTTCATCTGCTCGATGAGGTCCTCGGGATAGGTGTCGGCGTGCTCGAGCTCCCGCACGACCGGCCGCACCTCGGAGGCGACCCAGTCGCGCACCAGCCTGACGATCGCGACCTCCTCCGCGGACAGGTTGTCCATGCCTCTCCTCGTCCTGCGTCAGCGGCGGATCGCCCGCACCACGACGGCGGCCGCTGCCAGGACCGCCGCCGCCGTCACCGCCGCGCGCACCGGGTCACGTCGCGCGAACCCGACGAACGCCGCCACCGCGGTGCCGACCGCCTCGAGGGGCCGGGCTCCGCTGGAGACCTCCTCGACGTACACACCGGGGCTCAGGTAGCTGCCCCTCGGCTTCTTCGGATGCTTCTGCTTGCGAGCCATGGCAGCAGGAAACCCGCGTGCAGCAGGTCTGGCAAGCCAGTACGGTCCCCGACATGAGCGCGGAGTTCGTCCCCCTCGGCTTCGAACCGCCGACGTCGCTGGTCACCGAGCGGTTCCACCTCGAACCACTGGGCCCACAGCACAACGAGGCCGACCATGCCGCGTGGACGTCGAGCATCGAGCACATCCGCTCCACGCCCGGCTACCCCGACGGCAGGTGGCCGCCCCCGGACGGCATGACGCTCGAGCGGAACCTCTCCGACCTCCGGCGCCATGCCGACGACTTCGCGCGGGGCGCCGGCTTCACCTTCACCGTCCTGGACCCGGACGACCACGACGTCATCGGCTGCGTGTACCTGTACCCCTCGGCCGCCGAGGAGTGGGACGTCACGGTGCAGTCCTGGGTCCGGGCCGACAGGTCGAGCCTCGACGTACCCCTCGCCGACGCTGTCGTCCGCTGGCTGGCCGCCGACTGGCCCTGGAAGCGGGTGGACCGCTGCGGTCGCTGAGGCCCGGCCCCTGAGACTCCGGGCCGGCAGACCGGGGTCGGGCCAGGGCGGTACCCGATGTGCCGACAGGGCCCGCCGATCCAGGGTGGAGGTGTCGGGGAGACGCCCCGGCACACCGACCCCAGGAGCACACCCACCATGAACGACATCCACCAGAACATGACCCGGCAGGGGCTGGTCCGGCCGCGCGAGGGGCGGGTGCTCGGCGGCGTGTGCGCCGGCCTCGGCCGCCGCTTCGGGATCGCCCCGTGGCCCGCACGGATCCTCTTCGTGCTGCTGCTGATGGTCATCCCCGGCAGCCAGGTCCTGATCTACCCGATCCTGTGGATCCTGATGCCGTCGCAGGACTCGGTCGAGGTCCGGTCCCCCTCCACCGCTGCTCCGGTCCCCACCTCCTGACCGGAGCCCGGTTGTGAACGGCGCGTGAGCAGAGGCACGCTGTGCGGACCGACCCAGCCGGAAGGAACCACCGTTGCCCGCTGCCGAGCTGCCCGCCGCCGCGTCGGTCGTCGTCATCGGCGGTGGGGTCGTGGGCCTCAGCACGGCGTACCAGCTGGCGAGGTCGGGTGTCCGCGACGTCGTCCTGGTCGAGAAGGGTGAGCTCGGCTCCGGCTCGACGTGCCGGGCGGCCGGCGGCGTGCGCGCGCAGTTCTCCGACGCCGTCAACATCGAGCTCGGGCAGCGGAGCCTGCGGACCTTCGAGAGCTTCCGGTCGACGTTCGGTCAGGAGATCGACCTGCGTCAGGTCGGCTATCTCTTCCTGCTCGACCGGCCCGAGCACGTCGAGGCGTTCGAGAGGAACGTCGCACTCCAGAACGAGCTCGGCGTCGATAGTCGGATGATCGACGTGGCCGAGGCGAGGCGCCTCTCCCCGTTGATCTCCACCGCCGGCCTGCTGGCCGCCACGTGGTCCCCCGCCGACGGGCACTGCACCCCGGAGTCCGTCGTGCTGGGCTACGCGTCGGCGGCGCGACGCGCGGGCGCGACGCTGCTACGGGGCACCACCGTCGAGGCGGTCGAGCGGGACGGACGCACGATCACGTCGGTGGTCACCAGCCGGGGGACGATCCGCACCGAGGTCGTCGTCTGCACGGCCGGCCCCTGGTCCCGGGCGATCGGCGAGATGGCCGGGGTCGACCTGCCGGTCACCCCCGTACGCCGGCAGATCCTGACGACCGAACCGGTGGAGGGGTTGGATCCGCACACCCCCTTCACCATCGACTTCGCGACCAGCTTCTACTTCCACGGCGAGGGCCGCGGCCTGCTGCTCGGGATGTCGGACCCGGACGAGACGCCCGGCTTCAAGCTGCAACGCTCCGACGACTGGCTGCCGCGCCTGGGGGCGGTGATCGAGCACCGCGCCCCGAGCATCGCGGACGTCGGGATCGCCGGCGGCTGGTCCGGTCTCTACGAGATGACTCCGGACCACAACGCGCTCATCGGCGAGTCCGCCGAGCCGTCCCGGTTCCTCTACGCCACCGGCTTCTCGGGCCACGGCTTCCTGATGGGGCCGGCGGTCGGCGAGGTGATGCGCGACCTGTACCTCGGCCGGCCACCCGCCGTCGACGTCAGCGGGCTCGACGTCGGCAGGTTCCGCACCAGCAGCACTCGTCCCGAGCTCAACATCGTCTAGCCGCGGCGGTCGAGACGGACCAGCACGCCGCGGTCGCCGAACGTGCGGGTCTCGACGACCCGAAGGCCGGTCCTCAGCCGCTCCCGCACGGCTTCCGCCTGCTCGACCGTGCCCACCTGGAGGATCGCGGCTCCGTCCGGCGCGAGATGGCGGTCGATCACGTCGACGCACACCAGAGCCAGGGCCAGGCCGTCCTCACCCCCGTCGATCGCGGTCACCGGATCCTCCGGGAACGTCGAGGTCCGTGCGCTCGGGACCCACGGCGGGTCCGCGATGATCCCCACGAACCTCTCCTCCGGGGCGATCGCCTCGTCGACCCGGCCCCGGCGTACGTCGACCGAGCCCTTGACCGGGTTGGCGGCCACGTTGCGCTCCGCCATCTCGCACGCGGCCTCGCTGGCATCGACCATGACCAGGTCGCGGCCGGTGTAGACGCCGGCGAGCAGACCGATGTGACCGGCTCCCGAGCACAGCTCCAGCACCGGTCCGTCCGGCAGCCGGCGCAGCACGTCGGCCATCCACCGGGCCTGCGCCGTCGTCCACTGCCGCGGCGCGAGCACCCGGTCGTCGTACTCGATCTGGAGCCCACCGAAGTCGGTGACCCGGTGTGCGGCCATGGGACGCCCCTCCTGCCAACGGGACACCGGGTTACCCGCGGGCCCGTCCGTCCATGCGCTGGTGACGCCGCGGACGGGTCGCGTCACCGGGGAACCCGAACTCGGTGCGCACCCCGGGGCTGAACGCCACGTGGTCGGGCGCCCGAGCGGTCACGTCGGGCAGCCCCGCCGCCGCGACCAGCCCGTCGTCCAGCGCCAGCACCTCGGCGTCGTGCAGCGGCCAGACCTCGTGGTGGTTGGGGACGTAGAGCGTCCGGCCCCACCAGCGCACGTGCAGTCCCCAGCGGGCGCTGAGGAAGTCGTCGAGCTCGGTGCTGGCGCGTCGCGGACCTGCGCGGACGACGACGTGGCTCCGGACGGGTCTCGCGGGACGGCGGAGGCGTGCGTCGTACGAGTGCACGCCGCCGCACTCCTGGTAGTGCATGCGCGCCCAGCGGTAGGGCAACCCGAACGCCACCTGCGCGCCGGCCACCACCGCGGCCCGGCTGGCGTCGAGGCTGAGGAACACGATGCCGCGGCGCCCGGTGTCATCGACCGAGTACAACCGCACGTTGGTCTCCAGGAACGAGCCCCACCACGGGACGCCGGGGCCGTGCGCGAGGCCGGCGCCGACCATCCGGAACGGGACCAGCCCGACGTAGGTGACACCGTCGAGAATGTCCGGCCGCACGCCCGGCGGCATCCGGCGTGCGACCTCCTCCGGGTCGACGGCCCAGTGCAGGAACGTGAGGTCCCGCCAGGCCTGGTTCATCATCACCGGGCCGGTCAGCTCCGGCGCGATCGGGGAGACGGGCTCGACGCCTGGGTGACCCACGCGTCCACCCTAGGCAGCCGGCCACAGGTGCTGCTGCTGGAGCAGGACGACCCGCACGTCCGTTCATCGGGAGGCCACCTCCTCGCCCTGGCCCGTAACTTCGGCTCCTAGGTTCGCGGACCTGCAGGAGACCCGGCGTACGACGACCACCCTCCAGCCGGGCGTGACGCTGACCCGCATCGACCGCGGCGGCAGCGACGCACACCTCTTCTGGACCACCTCACCCGACCCCGACGCTCCGCCGCGTTCGATCTCCGACCGGGCCAGCGCCCGGTCCGAGGCGGACGCGGGCCGGGCGCGGGCGTGTACGACGGCAGGGTGCTGTCCGACGCCGTGAACGGCCGACCGACGCTGGTGCTGCACGACGACGCCCGTAGCAGCGCCGTGAAGCGGCTCACCTGGGCCGGCACCGCCACCATCGCCGGCACGAGCACGCCGCTGGACGCCGTCGACCGGGGGCCCGGCCTGATCCGCAACTGCGGCGGCGACCGCACCGACTCCCCCACCCAGCTGCCGCTGCACGACGTCACCCGCACCGACGGCAGCGAGCTGGTGGCCTTCACACCCGAGTACGGCGCCAGCACCCCGTCGGGACGGGGCCGCGAGGTCGTCCTCGAGCACGGCGTGGTCGTCGCCGTCCACGACAGCCGCGGCCGGGTCTTGGCGCCCGGCCAGACCTCGGTGCAGGCCACCGGCGACGACTCCTCGCTGCTCCACGTCGGGGTCGGCGACGTCGAGGTCACGCAGCGCCGCGACGGGTTCGTGCACCCGGGGGACCCGAGCTTCCAGTACGGCTTCGTCATCGAGCGCAACCCGCGCACGCTCGCCGGGATCGACGCGCAGGGCCGCACCGTCCTCGTCACCGTCGACGGCCGGACCGCCGACGACCTGGGGCTGTCGGTCCCGAGGCCGCGGACGTGGCCCGCTGCCTCGGACTCGTCGACGCGGTCAACCTCGACGGCGGCGGATCGACCACGATGGTCGTCGACGGTCGGGTCATCGCGCACCCGTCGGACGCCACCGGTGAGCGGCCCGTCGGCGACGCCCTGCTGATCCGGCGCTGACCGTCAGCGTCGGCGCCGCAGCCGGTGCGACTGCCAGGCGTTGCGGGCGAGCATGACCAGCGCGGTCGCCACCGCGATGACGAACACGACGAACGCGATCGTGTTCACCGTCGACGGCCCCTTGTCGCCCGGCCGGGCGAGCAGCGCCGAGGCCAGGATGATCGCCGCGAGCACCAGCCCGGCGGCGATCACGTTGGCGAGCTTGTGCAGGCCGCGCAGGAACTCGTGCTCGTCGAACGCCTTGATCCGCAGTTCGAAGCGGCCCTCGCCGATGGCGTCGAACGCCCGGTTCACGCGACCCGGCAGAGCCTCCGCGAACTCCTTCGCCTCCAGCATCGACGACAGCAGCGCGGCGGGCGAGGCCCGCATCGACGAGCGCATGAGTCGGCCACCGTGCCGGTGCAGCGCCTCGATCGGCTGGAAGTCCGGGTCGAGGACGGTCGCCACCTGGTCCAAGTTCAAGATGGCCTTGCCCAGCATGGTCAGCTCCGGGTCCATCCGCAGGCCGCAGTCGCCGGCGTCGCGGATCAGCCGCAGCAGCAGGACGCCGAGGTCGATCTGCTCGAGGGAGGAGGTGGCGGCCTGCCGGACCACACGGGCGACCGCCCGCTCGAACCGGGCCTGGTCGTAGCCCGGCCGCTCCTCGCCGAGCGTGCGCGCCACCCGGACCACCTCGTCCGGCCGGGTGTCGGCCAGGGCCAGCAGGAGCTTGAGCAGCTTCTCCTGGCGGGCCGGAGTCACCCGCGAGACCATGCCGACGTCGAGCAGCACCAGCCGCCCGTCGTCGGTGACCAGCACGTTGCCCGGGTGCGGGTCGGCGTGGAAGACGCCCTCGACGAGCACCTGTTCGACGTACGCACCGAAGAGGTCGTCCGCCAGCGCCTCGCCCTCGATCTCCAGCCGGGCGAGCGGGCCGAGCTCGGTGACCTTGCGCCCCGGCAGGTACTCCATCGTGAGCACCCGCTCGGTGCACAGGTCCAGGTACGCCTCGGGCACCGCCAGCCGCTCCCAGCCGGACAGGATCTCGCGCAGGGTGAGCAGGTTCTCGCCCTCGCGGCGGTAGTCGAGCTCGTCGAACAGCGTGCGGCGGAACTCCTCGAGCAGCTCCGCGACCGCGAACCGGGACCCGAGCTCGGTGTGCGCGTCGACCACGTCGACGATCTCGCCCAGCACCTCCATGTCCCGCACCACCCGTTCGCGCACGTCGGGTCGCTGCACCTTCACCACGACCTTGCGCCCGTCGCGCAGGGTGGCCCGGTGCACCTGTCCCAGGGACGCGGACGCCAGCGGCTTGCGCTCGAACTCCGGGAACAGCGTCGGCAGCCGCACGCCCAGCTCGGAGGTGACGATGCGCTCGACCTCGTCGTACCCGAACGGCTCGACGTCGTCCTGCAGCCGGGACAGCCCCTCGACGTACGCCGGGCTGATCAGGTCCACCCGGGTGGACATCATCTGGCCGAGCTTGACGTACGTCGGGCCGAGCGACTCCAGCTCACGGGCCAGCTCGGCCGCTGCCTCGGGATCGCCGTCGGCCAGGTCCGCACCGGCGGCCGCCGTCGGCTCGGCTCCCCCGGGACGGATCATGCCGCTGCGCGCGTGCTTGACGAGGAGCGCGGCGAGCCGGGCGTACCGGGCCCCGTGACGGACCTTGAGGCTGCGGGACATCGGGTGCTCCTTCGACGGGGTCGGGCGCCGCACCGTCTGTACCCGTCCTCCCGCCGCTCTCACCTCCGAACGCGCGCGGCCTCCGTTGCCTTGGTCACGTGCTGGGCGACCAGCTCGGGGAGCTGCCGGTGCAGCCCGTGCCCACCCTCGACCCAGGTGACCGTCACCATCGGGAACCGCGTCGGCATCGAGTCGACGAACCGCCGGTTGTCGGACGCCGTCCCCTCCGTGGCGCACAGCAGGAGCACCGGGCACCCGACCTCGGCGTAGTTGTTCACCCGGAGGTACGGGTTCTCCGGGCGGAGCCCGAGGTTGTGCATGGCGGCGATGACCGCCGTGGCCGGGACCTGGTGGTACCGGCCGTCGGCCCCGAGCTGGTGGCACCGCCGGACGTACGGCTCCGGGCCGCTGCCGTCGGCGACCCACGCCGCCACCCGGGCCTCGTACGCCGCCTCGTCGCCGGACCAGCCCCAGCCGAGCGCGTCGTACTCCTCTGCGGTGTGCTCGACCCCGTCCGGGTTCGGCCGGAGACCGACGTGCACCGCGCTGGGCGCCGAGTCGTCACCCACGATCGCTCGACAGCCGGGACGCCGTGCCTCGTAGCAGACCGCGACCGCGCCGCCGAACGAGCTGCCGACCAGCGTGAGGCGGTCGCGGGCGATCCCGAGGTGGTCGACCACTGCGTCGATCTCGTCCAGGTACGTCTCGTACGTCGGTTCCTGGTGCGCCGGCGTCCTGCCGTGGCCGTGGAAGTCGACGGCGACGCACCGGAAGTCGTCCGTCAGATGACCCACCACCTGAACCCACTCGGCGGCGTTCGATCCGCCGCCGTGCAGGAACAGGATCGGGTCCCCGGAGCCTCCCCAGTCCATCGCGGCGACCGGTCCGGCCTTCGAGCTGATGTCGACCTCGGACCTCCCTCGGCTCCCCATCGCCTCATCGAAGCACCCTGCGGACGGCCGCGGCCACCGCCTGCAGAACTAGGGTCGGCGCATGAGCGCGACGAGTGAGCCGGTGCCGTTCGAGGTCTACCGGGACGGCGTGTACCTGCACGGCACGAAGGCGGACCTCGCCGAGGGCGACCTGCTGGTGCCCGGCCGCGAGTCGAACTTCGAGACGGGCCGGGTGATGAGCTACGTCTACTTCACCGCGACCCTCGACGCCGCGGTCTGGGGCGCCGAGCTCGCCGCGGGCGAGACCCGCGGACGCATCTACCTCGTCGAGCCCCAAGGCGAGTTCGAGGACGACCCCAACGTCACCGACAAGCGGTTCCCCGGGAACCCGACCCAGTCCTTCCGCAGCCGCGAACCGCTGCGCGTGGTGGGTGAGCTCCTCGACTGGGTCGGCCACTCACCGGAGAAGAGGCAGGCCATGCGGGACGGGCTCGAGGCACTGAAGCGTGAGGGCGCGGCACGCATCGAGGACTGAGCCGACGCCCATCGAAAGTCGGCCACCATCGGGGCGCACCCACAGGTTCGCGCGACATGATGGGCACGGCTGACCGGGCAACCCGGTGAGGGCGACGTCGAAGGCCATCACCGCAGGACGCAACGCGACGAGAGAGGCGCAGCATGGGCATCATCGGGACCGACTGGCAGGACAAGATGTACGTCGGCGGGGCGTGGCGCCCCGGAAGCGGCGACACCCTCAAGGTGGTCGCCCCGGCCAGCGGCGAGGTGCTCGGTGCCCTCGCATCGGCCAGCCCGGCGGACGTCGACGCCGCGGCGACGCAGGCCGCGGACGCCCAGGCCGACTGGGCCGCCCGTACGCCGTCCGAGCGGGCCGCCGTGCTCCGCCGCGCCGGGCACCTGTGGGAGGAGCACGCCGAGGAGATCGGCGAGTGGATCGTCAAGGAGACCGGCGCGATCCCGCCGAAGGCCGGCCTGGAGACGCACATCGCCGCGGAGGAGTGCTACGAGGCCTCCGCCCTCCCCTCCCACCCGCTCGGCGACGTGCTGGCCAGCAACGAGGCGCACTGGAGCTTCGCCCGCCGGCGGCCGGCCGGCGTCGTGACCGTCATCTCGCCGTTCAACTTCCCGCTCATCCTCTCCATCCGCTCGGTGGCGCCGGCACTGGCCCTGGGCAACGCGGTGCTGCTGAAGCCCGACCCGCGCACCTCTGTCTCGGGCGGCGTGTCGATCGTCCAGGTCCTCCGCGAGGCCGGGCTGCCCGACGGCGTGCTCCAGCTCGTGCCCGGCGGTCGCGAGACCGGAGAGGCCGCGGTCGCAGCACCGGAGGTACGCGTGGTGTCCTTCACCGGCTCGACCGCCGCCGGCCGCGCGGTCGGGGCGCTCGGGGCCCAGCACCTCAAGCGCACCCACCTCGAGCTCGGTGGCAACAGCGCACTGGTCGTGCTGCCGGGCGCGGACGTCGCGAAGGCCGTCTCGGCGGGTGCCTTCGGCTCCTTCATGCACCAGGGCCAGGTCTGCATGACCACGGGCCGTCACCTCGTGCACGAGTCGCTCCACGACGAGTACGTCGAGCGGCTCGGCGCCACCGCCGACGCCCTCCCGGTCGGCGACCCCGCGACGTCGCAGGTCGCGCTGGGACCGATCATCGACGGCAGCCAGCTCGCCAAGATCGACGGCCTCGTCCAGTCGTCGGTCGGCAGCGGAGCACGACTCGTCGCCGGCGGGTCGCACGAGGACCTGTTCTACCGCCCGACCGTCCTGGCCGACGTCGACGGCACCATGCCAGCCTGGCGTGAGGAGATCTTCGGACCGGTCGCGCCGGTCCGCACCTTCCACACCACCGAGGAGGCGATCGCCCTCGCCAGGGAGAACGACTACGGGCTGTCGCTCGGCATCCTCGGCGACGTCGGGGAGGCGATGACGGTGGCCGACGCTGTGCCCAGCGGCATCGTGCACATCAACGAGCAGACCGTCGCGGACGAGGCGAACGCCCCCTTCGGCGGGGTCGCCGCCTCCGGCACCGGCTCCCGGTTCGGAGGCGCCCAGGCGAACATCGAGGCGTTCACCGAGAACCAGTGGCTGACCGTCCGCGCGGAGATCGCGCCGTACCCGTTCTGAGGCTCGACCGCGGAGACTCTCACTCTCGCGCTGACCGGCGCCTGGTCGCGCCCCGGTCGTGAGACGGTGGGTGAAGGCGCGGTCCCCGGGGGTATACGGGGTCTCGTGCCCACGCAGCTGCTGCCGACCCTGCCCGTGCCCGACCGCACCCGCCCCCGACTGGTGCTCGCCGGGATCGGTGCCGGCTATCTGGTCGCGCTCGTCGCCGTCTACGTGCTGACGGTGCGCACCGTCCCGGGCCGGCTGGTCAGCGACGCGGCGCTGCGCGGTGCGCTGAGCACCCGATCGGCCGTCTCGGACAGCGTGCACGCGGTCCTCGACGTGGTGTCGGTGGGCTCGCTCGCGGTGACGACGCCCGTCGTCGTGGTGATCGCGCTGCTTCGGCTGGCCGGTCGCGCGGCCGTCGTCTCGATCGGTCTGCTGGCCGCGGCCAACGTCAGCACCTGGCTGCTCAAGAGCTACCTGTTCTCCCGTCCCGACCTGGGCCTGCGCGAGGCCGCCCCGGAGACGCTGAACAGCCTGCCGTCCGGGCATGCCACCGCCGCGTTCAGCGCGGCGGCGGCGCTCGTCCTCGTGGTCCCGGTCGCGCTGCGCGGGGTCGCCGCCGTCACCGGTGCCGCCGTCGGCGCGCTCGTCGCGGTCGCCACGATGTCGGCCGGGTGGCACCGCGCGGGCGACGCGCTCGCGGCGTTCTGCGTGGTCGGCTTCTGGTCCGTGGTCGCGGCGTGGGTGGTGTTGCGCGGCGGGGACCAGGCGGTGCCCAGCAGGGACCGCTGGCGGCCACCGGGTCGCACCGCGACGATCGCCCTCGTCGGCGGCGGCGCCGGTGCGGCGGTGTCGGTGCTGCTCGCGCTGGTCGCGCACGACGCGACGAGCACGCCGGTGACCGTGATGGCGCTGCTCGGCGGGGTGCTGCTCGTCGTCGGCGGCGCGTTCGCCGCCATGCTCGGGATCCTGTGGGTCGTCGACCTCGCCGGGACCGGACGCTAGCCGCGCGGGGCGCGTCCTCCAGCGCCGGTCAGCAGACCGACTGGAGGCCAGGCTTCACGGCGACCGCCGCTCGGGCGACCCTGGTCAGCAACAGCGGCTCACCGGTCTCGGCGAGGAACTCGTCGGTGGCCTCCCTCGATCCGTGCCAGGTCCCGTAGTCGTCGACGATCAGCACCCCACCCGGCGCGAGCCGCTGGTACAGGTGGGTCAGCTCGTGCTTGGTCGACTCGTACCAGTCGGTGTCGAGCCGCAGGATCGCGATGGTTCCGGGAGCATGCTGCGGCACGGTCTCCTCCACGCGCCCGGGGACGAAGTGCACCCGGTCCTCGGGGTAGTCGAGGGCAGCGAACCCCTCCTTGACGTCGTCGAGCGTGGCCACGAAGCTGCCCGGCCGTGCCCAGGCCATCGGCCCCGGTGCTGTGGATGCGAGGAGCTCGTCGGCGTGCTTGCCCTGGGTGATGCGGACGTCCTTCTCGGTCGGCGCCGTCATGCCCGAGAACGTGTCGAACAGGTGGAGGTCGCGGTCGGTGACACCTCGCCGGAGCAGCGTGTGGGCGGCGGTGAGCATCGAACCACCTCGCCATACCCCGCACTCCACGATGGCGCCGGGAACCCGGTGACGGTCGATGTAGCGCACCGCCTGGATCAGGAACTGGACCCTCGAGTGGTGGGTCATCGTTCGGTCACGGACCGCCTCCCAGATCTCTCGCGTCTCCTGGTCGTAGTCGCTGGGAAGGCTTCCCTTCCGGTTCCGTCGCGGTGCCGGTGCGGGCGGTTTCGCTACCGCCGCCGACGAGCCGCCGCGCACCAGCTGATATCCGGTCATCTTGCGGAGGGCACGGTTCACGTGAGTTCGAGTCCTCATCGTCCCAACGTACGGATCGGTATGTGCAGTACCAATACTTATTTTATAGCGTTTCCTCACACCGTCCGCCTGACCGTGGACCGCGGCGAGCGAGCTCAGCGGCGCGCGGTCCTCCGGCTCCGACGATGCGCGCCAGAGTGCTCGGTCAGCTGCAGGACGTCACCGGCCTCCGCGTCACTGCGGATGTCACCGGTGGCCTTGCCGGCTGCTCCGCCACCGACGTGTGCGCGCTGGGGGTCAGGCATCCCCGAGGCCGTGCTTGCGGCGCCCTCACGGCGCCGTACACGCCCCGGTACGACTGGCAGGGCGTCTCCGACGAGGCCGAGTTGGAAGCCATCCGCCAGCGGGTTCCCGGGATGGCGCGTCTCCTAGGCTCTGGCGTGGTCCGAGACCCGTGGGTTGCGCCTAGCGGGACTCCTGCGTCTCCTTGGCGGCGGCCTTGATGTCGTCGGCCTCCACCTGGGTGATCGCGTTCTCGACGATCCGGTCGGCCCGGGCCAGCGCCTTGCGGATCTTGACCTCGCCGGGGTCGGAGACGAGGGCCAGGATCCCGGAGTGCCCCGGGGCCACGGCGTCCTGGAGCGAGGCAGCGAGCTCCTTGCGGTGATGGCGCTGGCGCAGCTTGCCGACCGCCGCGCCGCCGGCGCCCAGCACGCCCGCACTGCCGATGATCGACGGCGGGAAGACCACGCCGAGGGCGATCCCGCCTACGACGCCCCATTTGAGGCCGGACTTGGTGCTGTGGTCGGTGGCCTTCTGGATCTCCAGCTCGCCCTCGGCCGACCGCTTGACCACGATCACGCCCTCGATCTCGACGGTGTGCCCGTCCTCGACCTCCTCCAGCGCCTCGAAGGCGCGCCAGGCGAGGTCGGTGTCGCTGAAGTCGGCGACGATCAGGGTGTAGGCGCCGTCCGACAACGCTGCTGCGGAGACGGATGTGGTCTCCGAGGTTTCGACGTTCCGGTCATCCGGCATGGTGCCCCTCCGTTTCTGCGGGTTCGTTGAGACGTACGTCGAGGCTTCGCCGCCGACCACCCGACCGCTTCACCCGATGCGGGTGGCCCTGTCGGGACGTCCCTCACCACGGCCCGGGGCCACTCACGACCCGGCCGAGGCGTCGAATCCGGTCGTGCCGATGACGTGCGCCGGAACGCCGACTGCAATCGCGTCGGCCGGCACGTCCCTGGTCACGACGGCCCCGGCGCCGATGATGGCGCCGTCGCCGATCGTCACGCCGGGCACGACCGTGACGTTGGCGCCGAGCCACACGTTGCGGCCGATCGTCACCCGCGCCGGGAGCACGTCCGCGCGCCTGTCGGGGTCGACGGCGTGGTTCAGCGTGGTCAGGGTGCTGCCGTGCCCGACGAGCGTCCCGTCTCCGATGGTGATGCCACCGGTGTCCTGGAAGCTGCATCCCATGTTGATGAACACGTCCCTGCCCAGGGTCAGGTTCTTGCCGAACTCGCAGTAGAACGGTGGAAAGACCGTGACCGACTCCTCGACGGGCTTTCCGGTGAGCAGGGCGAGCAGCGCGCGCACCTCCTCGGGTGACCGGGTGCCGTCGTTCAGGTCCGCGATCACGCGCAGGGCGTCCTGGGCCGTCCGGTGCATGAATCGGTGCTGTTCGGACCCTCCCTCGATGACCAGCCTGCGGCTCACGTGGTCCAAGAAGTGCTGCAGCTCCACCATCGATCCTTTCCTCGTCAGAACGTCAGGAGCACCTTGGTGGCGCGGCGCTCGTGCATCGCCTGGTAGCCCTCGGCGGCCTTCTCCAGCGGGAGGGTGAGGTCGAAGACCTTGCCGGGGTCGATCGTGCGGTCCCAGATCAGCCGGATCAGCTCCGGCAGGTACTGCCGCACCGGGGCGGGTCCGCCGTGGATGTGCACGCCGGCCATGAACAGCTCGTCGCCGGGGATGGCGACATCGTGCGAGACCCCGACGAAGCCGACATGACCGCCGGGGCGGGTGGAGTGGATCGCCTGCATCATGGCCTCCTGGGTGCCGACGGCCTCGATCACCGAGCTCGCCCCGAGGCCGCCGGTGAGGTCCTTGACCCGGGCCACGCCTGCGTCTCCGCGCTCCTCGACGATGTCGGTGGCGCCGAACTCGCGGGCGAGAGCCTGTCGGTCCGCGTGGCGGCTGAACGCGATGATGCGCTCGGCCCCGAGCTGCTTCGCGGCGAGGATGCCGAGCAGGCCGACCGCTCCGTCACCGACGACTGCGACGGTCTTGCCGGGGCCCGCCTCGGCGGCGACGGCGGCGAACCAGCCGGTCCCGAGCACGTCCGAGGCGGCCATCAGGGACGGGACCAGGTCGGCGTCCGGTTGGCCGGGGGTGGCCACGAGGGTGCCGTCGGCGAGCGGGATCCGAGCGAGCTCGGACTGGGTGCCGATCGTCCCCATCAGGACCCTGTGCACGCAGTAGGCCTGGTAGCCCGCGCGGCAGATCTCGCAGGTGTTGTCGGAGGCCCAGAACGAGCCGACGACGAAGTCGCCGACCTTGATGGACTGCACCTCCGGCCCGATCTCCTCGACCACCCCGACGTACTCGTGGCCCATCACCTGGTGGTCGACGGGTTCGACGCCTCGGTAGGGCCACAGGTCCGACCCGCAGATGCAGCTGGCGGTCAACCGGATGATCGCGTCGGTGGGTTCGATGATCTTGGGGTCGTCGCGTTCCTCGACCCGTACGTCGCCTGCGCTGTGCATCACGACTCCGCGCATGTGTTCTTCCTCTTCTCGTCTCGTGTGTTGGTTCCGGCGCCCGTGCGGGCTCAGCGCTGGTCGTACTCGTGGTCCGTGACGTGGTCGCCCCAGGCGACGACCTCGCCGCGGTCGTCCGCTTCCTGGATGGCGACGTGTGCCATGAACCGGTCGGGGGTGGCGCCGTGCCAGTGCTCCTCGTTCGGCTCGATGTAGACGACGTCGCCGGGCCGGATCTCCTGCGCGCTGACGTCCTGGCCGTTGGCGCCGCGGCGGGCGACGTAGCCGATCCCGTCGGTGACGTAGAGGGTCTGACCCTTCGGGTGGGTGTGCCAGGCGGTGCGGGCGCCGGGCGTGAAACGCACGTGGGCGCAGCCGATGGCGGACTGCTCGTCGGGGTTGCGGATCCCGTCGACGTAGACGGTGCCGGTGAACCAGGTCTCCGGTCCGGTGGCGGTCTGGCCGCCGCTGCGGGTGAGCTTCATGGTGTCTTCCTTCCTGTCTGACGGCGCGCTCGACCTGCGGACCGGGAGGTCCGCCGTCGGGTGCGAGGGTCAGCTCGTCTTGGTCTTCTTCAGCTCGTCGGCCAGCGCACGGGCCTGGTCGGACAGCTCCTGGGACCGGGCGTCGTCGCCTGCCTCGACCGCTTGCCAGTAGTCGATCTTCAGGCGGACATACTTCTGCCGGAGCGCGACGGACTCGGCCTCTCGCGACAGCTGCTCCTGTTGCGTCCGCAACAGGTCGATCTGCTCGCCGGCCGCATCCGGGCCGAGCGCACCGTTGGCGACGTAGCGGCGCATGTCGCTCACCGACATGCCGGTCGCGCTCAGGCACGCGATCCAGGTGAGCTGGTCGAGGTCGTCGTCGGTGTAGACGCGGTGCTTGCTGCTCGCGCCGCGACCGATCGGCTCGATCACCCCGATCGACTCGTAGTAGCGCAGCGTGCTGGCCGGGAGGCCGGTCAGCGCCGCCGCCTCCCTGATCGAGTAGGTGTGCCCGGTGATTGCTGTGCTCACGTCTTCGACGGTAGGAACTTCGAGCACTTGAAGACAAGGGTGGCCTGCATCACATCATCCGTCGCCCCCACCGCTGATGCGCCGGCTCCCTGTCTGCACAGCGCCGTCAGCACGTGCGCGACCGCGTCGTGCCGGATCGGGCGAGACCCAGTGCTGGTCCTCGAAGGCGATCCGCAGGCGCTCAGTGGTCAGCGGTCAGCGGTCAGCGGTCAGCGGTCAGCGGTCAGCGGTCAGCGGTCGATCATGCGTTGCATGGCCTCCGGGTAGCGGTCGCCTTGGACCTGGACAGTGGCCGAGGCGTGGTCCAGCTCGATGAGGTCTTCGGCGGTGAGCTCGAGATCGGCCGACCCGAGGTTCTCCTCGAGGGGTGACGCGTTGGGGCGTCACTCGCCGGTCTTCTCCCCCCTAGCTCGGCGGTCGGGTCCGGTCCGGGTCCGAGTTGATCCCCGCTCTCGCGCCTGGGCAACGAACCGCCCGCGGCACGACCCGCATGCCCGCGGTGGGGTTCTCCGCAGCGCCCCCGCCCACCTGCCTGTCGTCGGGGCCGTTGCCATGCCGACTGGGCTCCGAGCTGGGTCCAGGTGAGTGACTTTTGACCGGTTTCGTCGCAAACGTAACCCCAGGCGCGTCGGGTGCGATCACTCCGGTGACGGCCTGGGAGTGCGCGTCAGTACCGGGCATCTGCTGCTGTCCCGTGTCCGGCACGTGGTGGGGGCGGGCGGCCCGTGCAGCCCATGGGGCCGCTCGCCACCTCATCACCCCGAGAGCTGCGTCGCTCCACCGCGCACAGGTTGAGCCGCTCGAGTTTGGTGGTTCCTACCTGTCGCGTCGGTTCCGCGGCTGGCCTCCTGCGTCGTGGACCACTCGATGAGCGTCAGGCTCCCGATCGGCGGGCAGATGCAGGCAGAGGTCCTCGTTGACGGGACCTGGCATCCGGCCGGGATGGGCGACTGTCGCTGCCGCTGGCAGTGCTGGATGGTCTCCGTGCACCGCTCCGGCGACGCGCCCCGGGCTGGTGCGGGCTGGCACGACTCCAGCCACGTCAGAGCCGACACCACCCTCGGCTTCGAGGAGGCTGCCCGCTCGACGACGGCGCGATGTGGGTGACCTCTGACGCGGTGATCGAGGTCGGCCAGCCGAGGAGAAGCGGATTCGCCAGCTTGTCAAGAAGGCAGCGGGCCAGGCCCAGCACCGCCCCACACTTCTGGCCGCTGTGTGCCGATCTGCCGCGGCCCGCGCGGCCGAGAGGATGCGTCGTACCGCCGCGATCGGCTTGACGGAACGTCCGGAGCCTTTGGCGCGGAGGTCGTCCCGGGGCGAGGGGCCGAACCCACCATCCGAGCACGACGCGTCCAGGTTCACCCCTGCCTCGGAGCCGGGTCCCGTCCCGCTCTCAGCGATGTCACGGCTCGAGGACCAGCTTCCCGCCCGGGTGTTGGCTCATCAGCAGCTCGGTGGCGTCCAGGGCGTCGACGAGCGGGAAGGTTCGGGCGACGGGCACGACGAGCCGCCCCGCGCCGGCCAACCGGACCAGATCGGCTCGCACCGAGTCGCGGTAGGCCTGGCTGGCCGGCATCGCTCCCGCGATGGCGGTGAAGCCCGCGGCCTTCGCCCGCTCGGCGGCGGCGATGGTGACGATCCGGTTGCGGTCGGCGACCAGCGCGAGGGAGACATCGACCGCCTCGTCGGTGCCCACGCAGTCCAGCGCGGCCACCACTCCCTCGGGCGCCGCTTCCCGCACCCGCTGCTCGAGCCCGTCGCCGTGAGCGATCGGCACCCCGCCGTACCGGGTGACCACCTCGAAGTTGTTCCGGCTCGCTGTCCCGACGACCCGCGCGCCGAGCATCGCGGCCTGCTGGAGCACGCTGACGCCGACCGCCCCGGACGCGCCGTGCACCAGGATCACGTCGCCTTTGCCGACGTCGGTCACGTGCAGCATCTCGGAGGCAGTACACCCGGCGAGCAGCAGGTTGGCCGCCTCTCCGAACGACAGTGACGCCGGCTTGGCGAACACGTCCCGCGCCGCGACGGTCACCTCGGTGGCCCAGCCGCCGCTGATGCGATACGCAAGCACCTCGTCGCCCACCGCGACGCGCCCCGATCCGATCTCGGTGTTCGCGCCGACCGCGCTGACCACGCCCGCGACCTCGTAGCCGATCGCCTTCGGGAAGTCCCGCGCGTCGCCACGGGCCACATGCTTGGCGTCGGCGGGATTCATGCCAGCCGCCCGGACCACGATGCTGACCTCCCCCGGCTGTGGCGGACGAACCTGGTACTCCTCGAACACGAAGACGTCCAGGTCACCCGGCCGGCGCGCGATCCAGTGCTGTGCCATCCCCCCAACCTAGACCGCCGGTCACGGCGCCCGAGCCGACGCGACTGCACCCGCCGACCGCCGCTTCGAGTCGTCCGATGAGGACCCCGGGCGCTCTCCAACGCCCGTCATGAGCCCACCACGATCGGTCCGGAACCCGAGGCCCTGTCGGGCTGGCGGTGATGGCCGTCGCCACCGCCGCACGGCCGGTTCAGGCGACGCCTCATATCCTCACCGGCCGCCCGCGCATGCGTCTTTCCGTCGCTAGCCAGCGGGACGTCCTCGGTCGACTGGCGATCCTGCTCCTCGAACGCCGCCGCGGAACGCCCCGACTGCGATCGCGCGTTGGACACCGACCCGAGGTGGCGGCAATGAACCGCGCCGGTCATCCGCGCCTTGGGCCGAGCTTCACTCGTCGGCATAGCACAGCCCTCGTTCTGCCAGCGCGGCCTGAAGCCGGTCAAGCGCGATCGGCCCGACGCCGTGCAGCGCAGCCAGGTCGCGGCGGCACCAGGTGCTCACTCCTTCGAGCGTGTGCACCCCGACCAGGCGCAGGGCGCCGGTGGCCGCAGCCCCGATGTTGCGCGGCAGCGGAGTACCCTCACGGCGCGGCGCGCGCTGACGCGGTCCCTCCTCGTGGTCCAGCACCGCCTCGCCACGCCGCGACAGGCGATAGCCGATCGCGAGCGACTCGGTCAGCCCGCGCTCCTTGAGCTTGCGGACGTCCCGCTTGAACTCCGGTGTCGGTCTCGCCATCCGCGCCGCAAGCTCCGGCGCCCGGACCTCTGGGTTCTCGTCGATAAGGCGCAGTGTCTGGCGCGTCCAGGGCCCGATCGGCGACGCGGCATCGAGCCGGTCGAGCGCGTCGACGATGCCGTGCAGCTCCTGAGGCTCAGGCAGGCTCTCACGGAGGGCGTCTCGCGGGTCGGCGCCGGCGTACCGGAGGCGGACGCGGAAGATCGGCCGGTCGGACTTGGCCGCCAGCGCGTCCTTGAGGGCTGACAGCGACCGCGCTCCGGCCCTGTGAGCGTCCTCGGCACGCAACGACGAGAGGGCCACCCGGTCGACGCTGACCACCTCGAGCAGACCCACCGCGGTCCGCAGGCGCGTCCCTACCTTGACCCGCGGCCGATCCCAGCGACGGAAGGCCAGGTCGATCTCACCGCGGCGGATGGCGTCGAGCTCGGCCGGTCGAATCAGCACTGGTCGAGCCTAGACGCGTTGGCAATGGGCCCGTGAACAAGCACCGCGCACCTGAGCTCGACCCGCACACGCCACGCGCGGACGTCACTTGCGTGGTGACGAGACGTCTCGGACACCTATGTGACGGCACCCTTCGGACACTCGACATGTGCGTCATCCCTCCGCCGCTTGCGCATGACTCACAGACGGCACCAACGACAGGTTGCCGGGGTGCGCTCCGGGAATGGCGGCCACCATGGGCGTTCACCAGATGAGCTCCCCCTGCGTCCTCACTGGCTCGGGCACGAGCTGCGGAGTCCATGGCTTGGGCCGGACGTGGGTCAGGACTGGCTGGCCTTTGGGAGACGTGTCGCATCGGAAGGCGCTCCGCGCGTCTCTCGGGTGAGAGCATGCGACCAGCGTTGGCGTTGAGGAGGTAGCGGGTGCGCAGCGAGGCGATGGCGCAGTTGGACGCGCTGGTGGGCAGGTGGCGGACGACCATGCGCAACGCGTGGTTTCTGCAGCCGGCCGACCAAGAGGTGCCGGGCTCGGCGACAGTCGAGTGGCTCTCCGACGCGTTCGTGGTCTTTCGGTGGACGATGGGCGGCGATGTCGGACCGGCCACGAGTGAGATGGTGCTGGTTCTCGGTCGCAGCGACGCGCGTGACGCCTTTACGGCGCTCTACCACGACGAACGAGGTGTCTGCCGGATCTTCGCCATGGCGTTCGACGGGTCGCGCTGGATCCTGAGTCGCGAGGACCCCGACATGTTCCAGCGGTTCATTGCTGATGTTGAGCGGGACCGAATCGCGGGCCGCTGGGAAGCATCTGAGGATCAGGGATCCACGTGGCGGAAGGACTTCGACCTCACATTCGAGCGCTCGTAGGACTGCTCCCGCGTTCGGGTCGCCGCGATTGGCGCTCCTTTCGTATTGCGTCGTCTCGCCGCCAGTCGGCTAGCGCGACTCGACAGGGTACGCCGGATTTCGTGCGAGGCTCACGTCTCGTGGGCGGTGGGAAGAAGGTGCCGGCGTCGCCGGTTGTTGATACATGAAGAAGATCGGCTTCCTGTCCTTCGGGCACTGGAACCCCTCGCCGCACACGCAGGCGCGGACGGCCTCCGACGTTCTGTTGCAGTCCATCGACCTGGCGGTCGCTGCCGAGGAGGTCGGCGCGGACGGCGCCTACTTCCGCGTGCACCACTTCGCCCGGCAGCTCGCCTCGCCGTTCCCGCTCCTTGCGGCGGCGGGCGCAAGGACAAGTCGCATCGAGCTCGGCACCGGCGTCATCGACATGCGCTACGAGAACCCGCTCTACATGGCCGAGGACGCCGGCGCCGCTGACCTGATCGCCGGCGGCAGGTTGCAGCTCGGCATCAGCCGGGGGTCACCGGAACAGGTGGTCGAGGGTTACAAGTACTTCGGCTACGACCCGGGCGAGGGCAACGACCACGCCGACATGGCGCGCGAGCACGCCCGGGTGTTCCTCGACGTGATCAACGGACACCGGTTCGCCGAGCCGAACCCGCGGCCCATGTTCCCCAACCCGCCCGGCTTACTGGGTATCGAGCCGCAGTCGCCCGGCCTTCGGGACCGGATCTGGTGGGGTGCCGGCACACGCAAGACCGCCGTCTGGACGGCGGAGCAGGGCATGAACCTGATGAGCTCGACGCTGCTCACCGAGGACACCGGGGTGCCGTTCCATCAACTCCAAGCCGAGCAGATCCACATGTTCCGGCGCGCATGGAAGGAAGCCGGCCACGAGCGCGAGCCACGGGTGTCCGTCAGCCGCAGCATCTTCCCGATCGTCAACAGCACCGACCGCGCGTACTTCGGCGCGGAGTCGCGCAGTGAGGACCAGGTCGGTTTCATCGACGGCGGCGCGGCCCGATTCGGCAAGACATACGCCGGGGAGCCCGACCAGCTCGTCAAGGAGCTCGCCGGGGACGAGGCCATCGCCGCCGCGGACACGCTGCTGCTGACGATCCCGAATCAGCTCGGCGTCGACTACAACGCGCACCTGCTGGACAGCATCGTCAGGCACGTCGCACCGGAACTGGGCTGGCGCTGACCGACCGCCGCGCCGGCCGACCTGCATGTTGAACCACGTCTGAGCGTGGGACCGCAGGCGTTGTCCCAGCCGGGCCGCCAGCATCCTCGCGAGGGCGACGCGTCCTAGTGACCCCCACGCAGGTTTGGCCCGAAGATCGCGGTGGGATCCGCAGGGGCGGAGATTGCGATCGACGTCCACCTCTGTGAGTCACGTTCTCGCAGAGCGAGCGTCGTATCGCCGCGTCATGGCGCCGATCGCGAACTGGTGCTTGCGCATGCCTCGGCCCACCGGGGTCGTGGACGGAGCGTGCTAGGACATCCCGCGGCCCGGCGAGCCAGACTGACCCCATGGCCGACCTTGCACAGCTCGCCCGCACGACGCTCGCTCGCAATCGCTTCATGGTCCTCGGAACCGTCGACCCGTCGGGTCGGCCACGGGTGTCGCCGGTGTGGTTCTCGCTGGTCGACCAGCGGGATGTGTACTGGCTGTCGTCGCCCGTCGCCCACCACTCGCGGAACGTCGAGCAACGACCCGAGGTGAGCATGGTGGTCTACAGCTCAGATGCTGACCCACACACAGGGCAGGCGGTCTACCTGGAGGCCACCGCCGGCCGGGTGCCCGACGACGAGCTCGCTGACGCGTGCGCGAAGGCGTTCCGCGACGTCGACGACGAGCTCTCCTACACCCCGGAGACCCTGCGGCACGAGCCGTTCGTGCTGTACCGGGCGCGCGTCACGGCCTCGGAGATCCACG
Organism: Nocardioidaceae bacterium; assembly: GCA_013361955.1. GTDB lineage: Bacteria > Actinomycetota > Actinomycetes > Propionibacteriales > Nocardioidaceae > Nocardioides_B. Next base: position 16,374 of record JABFXA010000028.1, on the reverse strand, counting down.
TCCGCGGACGAGACTTCGGTGACGGGACCGGCTCTGACCAGCGGGTGGCGGTCCAGCTCTGAAGGCACCCGCCGACGTCTGGCGGCTCGGCCATCGACCGTGTCGTTCCGCCGCGTGTCAGCGGCCTTCCCGAACGCACTCATAGCCGATGTGCGATTGTTGCGTCCGTCAGGCAGCGATCGCGGGCCATATGACGGCGACGACACTCTCGGGGATCTGCTCCCTGCGATCGCCTCGGTAGAACGCCCCGAAGTAGCTTCCGAAGCAGATGGTCGCGATGGTGTGCTTGTCGATGATGTCGGAGACGGCCCCGCGTTCTTGTAGCTGGGACAGCACAGTTTCGACGAGTGTGACCCGAGGTTCGACCGCGTGCTTGCGCAGCATCTCGAACAGTTCCGGCGTGTGGCTCACCTCACCGGCGAAGTTGCCCATCAGCACCATCGCGTCCGGGTTGAAGTACGCGGGGTCCAAACGACGGACGGCCTCGACGAGAGCTTCGCGTGGTTGCAAGTCGCTGAGGTCGATGTCGTACAGGTCGCGCTGCTTGCGGAAGCCGTAGTCGAGTGCGTCGGCCACGAGGTCGAGCTTGTTGGCCCACCTCCGGTAGAGCGTGGGGCGGCTGACACCCGCGTCGGCCGCAATGTCGCCCAGCGTCATCCGCGAATAGCCGTCCCGGACGAGGCGGGCGCGGGTAGCCAGGATGATCGCTTCGTCGAGGGTGGGGTCTCGCGGCCGTCCGCCGGCGCGAGACTCGGTGCCGTCGGGCCCGCTCGCTGTCTCACTCGGGGTCATGTACCACCTCGCAATCAGTGCCTGCACCGCATCGTAGCCAGTTCCGTTACAGCGTCTTGCCTTAACTAGAAACGTTACATACAGTCACCGTAACGGAACTGCTCTCTTGCGATGCAGAAGCAGCCATCGTGGTCAAGCGAGGACTGGCGCAGAGAGGGCGCAGGGAGAAGGTGTCTCACATGAAGGCAATCGTGGTGACGGATCAGGCTGCGGGAACGGCCGGGATGACCGTTGCAGAGCGATCCGAGCCGATGGCAGCGATCAACGACGTCGTGGTCCAGGTCCACGCAGCGGGATGGGTCTCGACCGAGCTCGAGTGGCCATCGACCTGGACCGATCGCGCCCACCGTGACCGGACACCCTCGATCCCGGGCCACGAGCTGGCCGGCGTCGTCACGGCCCTTGGCTACGGCACGACGGGGCTCTCGGTAGGACAGCGGGTGTTCGGCCTCGCCGACTGGCACCGCGACGGCGCACTGGCGGAGTACGTGGCGATCGAGGCACGCAACCTCGCGCCCCTGCCCGACGAGGTCGACTTCACCGTCGCCGCCTCCCTGCCGATCTCGGGTCTGACCGCCTGGCAGGGACTGTTCGTCCACGGACGCCTTCAGCCCGGGCAGCGCGTCCTCGCCCACGGCGCGGCCGGCGCAGTCGGAGCGATGGTGACCCAGCTGGCAACCGAGGCCGGCGCCCACGTCATCGGCACCGGACGCGCCGCCGACCGAGGAAAGGCGCGCGACTTCGGCGCCCAGGAGTTCGTCGATCTCGAGCACGAGAACCTGCAAGCCATCGGCGATGTCGATGTGGTCTTCGACGTCATCGGGGGCGAGGTCCAGAAGCGGTCCGCGGCCCTGATCAGGGATGGAGGCACGCTCGTCTCCATCGTCGGCCCGGCCGAGGCCCACCCCACCCACGGCCGGGCCGTGGACTTCGTCGTCGAGGCCGACCGCGCACAGCTGATCGAGATCGCGGCGCGGGTCAGTGACGGACGGCTGCGGACGAACATCGGAGTCACGGCCTCCATCGACGACGCCGTCGCAACCTTCAACTCGCGCGAACGGCTCACGGGAAAGACAATCATCCACGTTCGCACCTGAGCACCTGCCAACCCCGAGATCGCGCACGCCCCCGAGTACACGCAGGGCCTCAAAGGGTTTCGTCAAACACCGCTAATGAGAAGTCCGGCAGCCGCGATCCGCGCGTCCCAGGAAGCCCCCGCAATGTGCGTCTTACCACCGCCGCGTGCGACATCCCAACCTCCTCGGAACGGTGGCCTGTTGGTCGACTCGCCTCCGTCGTGGGCGTGCCGCTGCAGGATCTGGGCATAGTCATTGCAGATCTGACAGGGACGCGAGGAGCCGAAGCCATGATGACCATCGTGACGACAGTGACCTTGAAAGACGAGGCAAGGAGCCAGTGGGATCGCGCGATGCACGAGCGCGTCCGGGCAGCGTCTGGCATGGATGGATGGGTTGCCGTGCAGCTCCTTCGGGACGCCAGCGAGCCGCGACGGCGCGCCATCATTGGCACGTGGCAGACCCGTGAGCACTGGGCCAACTGGCACGACGATGAGACGTTCAAGGCAACCCGCGCGGAACTCGCCGGACTCGAGGACGGACCGTCCAGCACTGTCTGGTACGACGTAGTGGAGGAACAAGCCTGAGGCGCGGATGCGGCGCCCCGGCGTCAGCCCCGAGCGCCTGCGACGCTCCGCCGCCTGTCGGCTAAAGACGTCGTCGCCGACGTGCACTCACAGACGATGAGCGTGCGTGTCGAGCCGCCGCTCCAGGCCCGCGCCAACTGGGCGCGATCCGGAGGCGAGACGCTAGGAGATGGCCTCGAGGGCGAAGAAGATGAAGCCGAGGAACCGGGTGGGGTCGGTTCGGCTCGGCGGCAGCAGCTCCGGCGGTGTGTCCGCGGACACCGGCGGCTCGCTGATTGTCGAGATTCTGAAGCCCGCGGCGGTGAACGACTCCGACATCGCGCTCAGCGAGCGGTACCAGATCGTGAGTGTCGCCGAGACGCCGTCGAAGTCGTACTCCTCCTGGTTCGGCACGGTCGCGAAGTAGTCGACCTCGGGGTACATCACCGGCGGGATCACTGGGTGGTTGACGACCACGATCAGCCGACCGCCAGGCTTCAGCACTCGGTGCAGCTCGGCCAGCGGCCCTGACCAGTCTTCGAGGTAGTGCAGCACCAGCACCGCCAACGCGTCGTCGAAAAGAACGTCCGCATATGGAAGGGGCCGGGTCAGGTCGGCCACCTTCAGGTCGGCCCCGTCCCCGAGTCGCTCCCGGGCAAGCCGGATCATCGCGGGGCTCGCGTCGAACCCGGCCACGCTGGCACCCAGGTCCTGCAGCTCGGCGACGAGCGGCCCCGAGCCGCAGGCAGCATCCAGGATGTGGCGCCCCGTCACCTCACCGAGCAGATCCACTACCGCTGGTCGGGCGTACCAACGGTTGAACAGACCGTTCTCGTTCTCCCGCGCGTACGCCTCGGCGAACCGGTCATAGTGGTCCGACTGCTGCTCGACGGGCCGGGTCTCGGAGGTCATGCCGCGTCAGTGTGCCAGAGCGGATGCAGCGCGGGCGTCCACAACGGCGCGGACACCGCTGCGTCGTCCACGCACCATGCCTCGACGGAACAGCAGCAGCGCCTGATCAAGCTCGCTGTCGCACAGAACGCGTAGTACGCGCATGGCAACAGATGCTGCCGCCGTCCGTGGGTTGCTCAACTGCGCGTCTTACCGTCGTTGCGAATGACTTACTGACGGCGCCAAGTGACGTGTGCCTTCCGCATGCGCTCGGGCCGCGAGGCTCCCTGGGAATGGGTCATTCCGCCGCATGGCGCGAACCAAGCCGTACCTCGTGCAATTGAGTAGTCGTTTTCTGCCCACTCTCGAATCCGGTATACCCGTTGCCGCTGTTGATATCGCCCACCCGGTCGCCTCGGATTCGATAGACCGGGTAGCCACTGACTATTCCACTCACCGTGTCCTCCCCGCACCCTTCTCTGTGGCGACTCCGGGGGCGCCCCGGCGTGATCCGCCGCGTCTTCCGCGTACCGCTCCTGTTGGGCATCTGCATCGCTCGATCCGTCGCTCACACGACGTCGACCGCCGGTCTCGGCTACGTCGTCCTGCTGCCTTACCTAGCCCTCAGTGTCGCCTTGTTCTGCATTCCGCAGCCCCCTAATCCCCATGGATGTGGCGGAGCGAGCACTGCGCACTGCAGAGCTGCCCGCTGGGCTCGAGCGTGGAGGAGACCGCGACAGTTAACCCTCGGCGTCTTCCCCGTGCACCTGAAACAATTGGACCCCTTTGGGGAGGGCGGCGTCCGAACCGAGCTTGTCGTCCAACCACGCCTCGACCGTGGCCGCCAGCTCCAGTGGGTGGCTGAAGTTCACGGCGTGCGCCGCCTGGTCAACGATCGCCACCACGACGAGTTGCGCAGACTGTCGTGCAACCTCGCGGACGCGGCTTGGAGAGGGCATCAGGGGATCTCGCCGACCGAGCACGGCGAGCGTGGGCGTCGGCGCTCGTACGAGGCGTTCCAACGATGGGAACAAGGTGAGCTCGCGGAACAGACGTAGTCCGTTCAGCGGCCCGAACCTCACATAGTCCGGCACCGCCACGGGCAGCATCCTCGGACTCTCCCGCAGCCCGTCGAGCACCAGTTGGCCGAGCGCTCGGGATAGGGGTCGGTTCTGAGCGCCGCCCGCGGGCGACACGAGCACGAGGCGGTGCACCCGCTCGGGGGCCGCGTGCGCCACCTCAAGAGCTACCGGGCAGCCCATCGAGTTGCCGACCAGAACGGCCTTCCTAATGCCGAGGGCGTCAAGAATCGCCATGAGTGCCTCGGCGAGGGCAGGGATGCCCATGACGTGGTCCGGCTTGGCGCTTCGGCCGTAGCCCGGAAGATCCGGCACCACGTTGACCCACCGCTGGGCAAGCAGACGAGCGGTCGGCATGAGGTACTCACCGGAGATCGCGAAGCCGTGGACGTGGACGATCGGTATGCCGTCGCCACCCGAACTACGTTGAGAGTGAATGGCCATTCCGCCGACGTGAAGACGCTCCGACACCCAGGCGTCCTCAGTTGACACCATTAGATAGTCCCATGGTCGGGGCCTACCCATGTAAGCAACGACAGCCCGACGCGACGCCTTTCAAGGTGTCCGGGCTACCGGGTCAGGCTCCCAGTCCTGAGCGACCTCGTCCAGGTATGGCGTGAGGAAGTTCGGTGGGTGGCCGATGGCTCGGCTCACTTATCCATAAATGACCAGCCGGCCGCCCTCGTCGCGCACGACACTCACGAGGAAACGACGAAGAGCGCCTGCCTTCGGAGTCGTCAACACAAGACTCAGCGTGGAGTCTGGCGGGGAGGATCGCAACCGCGGCTCGTTGCCATGAAGTCCGGGCTGTCATCTCGATCGGAGCGCCGCGGTGACCGAGTGGCGGAGTTTGCGCCGCAAGGGGACATCCTCGCGTGCATGCGTCCAGGCACAGCCTGGTAGGCGCCCCCCATACGAACTCCCCTATGCCGAGACCGAGTACCGGGGCAGTCCGTCTGCGGCGCGCAATTCGCCCTCCCGGTTTGACGCGGAGGGGCGCAGATGTTGAGGAAAACGATGCGCGGCGCCGGCGCCGTGGCGGAACGCCACAGGAGTGGGATCATGGTGCATGCCCGGCCGTTTGCCGCGATTGAGCCGCATGACCGTCGTACCGCCGAGAGAGGTATGGGCGAACGAGGCGCAGCACTTCACTCCGTGGTTGTTGCAGAACGCGGACGTTCTCAGCGATTTGCTCGGGATGGACCTCGCGCTTGAAGTGGCCGAGCACCCCGTCGGCGGATTCAGCCTGGACCTCATCGGTAAGGATGAGAGCTCCGGGGACGTCGTCATCGTGGAGAATCAACTCGAAGTGTCCGACCACACCCATCTCGGTCAGTTGCTGACCTACGCTGCCGGAACCGAACCGACCACGATTGTCTGGATCGCCGCATCCTTCCGACCCGAGCATCGGGCCGCTCTCGACTGGCTCAACAACCGCACGGACGAGGACACGAGGTTCTTCGGCGTGCAACTGGGTGTAGTGCAGATCGACGACTCGGTGCCCGCCCCCGCTTTCAAACTCGTGGCTGAGCCCACCCGACTGGGAGAAGACCGTCCGGGCGGCGACAACCCAGGCTGGTGCGCGGTCCCAACGGCAAGAGCTCTACCGCAGTTCTTGGGCGCGCTACCTGGACCGAATGCACAGCGACCGCCCCGGATGGTCCCGCGCGACCCGTCCACCAGCTGACTCGTGGTTCGTCACAGCGACCGGCGTTTCCGGCGCGACCTACTACACCTCCTGGACTCGCCGAGGATTGTCAAGCGAGCTCGTCTTTGAGTCTCCGAATCCGGACGTCAACTCGAGCCGCTTCGAAGCTTTGCTCACACTCCGGGACGACTTCGAGCGTCTCTACGGCGCTCCGTTGGACTGGCAAGACCTTCCGCAGCGCAAGTCGACCCGGATCGCTGAATATCGCTCAACAGCGGATGTGAACGCGAAGGATGAGTGGGACGACTATGTGGACTGGCTGCTAGATCGTCCAAACGCGACTTCGCGAGGCACTCACCGCCGTCGGTGGCGTCCCCGAGCCCCCATCCTCGCTGGGAACCGTCTGAGAGGTTGCTTTCCCCTTCGCGATCGGCACATATCCGGTGCCGACCGCGGGCTACGTCATGCCGCCGCCTGCCGGGTTCGGTCGCAGTGCTGCCCATCCGCGGACTCGGATAAGGGGGCAGATCCATCGGATTTGGGCGCCAACCAGAAAAGGCGCCCCGCACGCGGATACGGCGTCCCGCACGGTCATGTGAGCCGAATGACGTCTACGGGAGGCGCCATCAAGAAGAGGGAGTGCCCATGGCTGAGTCGGACGATTCGTGCAACGTCCTGTACTTCCCACACGGCCGACGGGTTCGTGGCCTGCGCGAAGCCGTACAGGCTGAGTCTTGTAAGGATTCCTTTTGCCCATCCTCCAGCGGACATCCGGTCGTGTCTTGTTGTGGGCGGCTACGGCCACCTGGAGCCGCGATCCGCGCGCTCGCCGACCTGCGTTCTTACCACCGCGTACATCCCTCGGACGCGGATGTGCGCTTCGCGTCCACGTCAGCCAGGCGGGATCTTCGAGCAAGCCCGGATTATCGCTCCACGACGCTATGGCCTCATCTAGTCATTGTCCGTCTTCAACACGACGGTAAAGACTGGTGGATCGTTGTTGTCACACGACGGAGCTCGGGCCGCCTTGTTTGTGCTGCTGCCTTCGGTCGGGAGTCCGATGTGGGTCGCCAGGTACTGATGCGGGTCGAGGCGGGTCTGGCTGTTGTCTGCGGCGTCCTCACCGTCGCTGCCCTGGTCTGGCCGACCTGGATCGAGTCGTTGCTCGGGGCCTCGCCGGACGACGGTGCCGGCTCCGCCGAACGACTGCTTGCGCTGGTGTGGCTGGCTGGCACGTTGCTGCTTGCGTGGCTCGCCCGACGCGAGCACGTCCGCCTCCGGGGTCGCGTGGCCCCCCATCGGTCCTGACGACCAGGAGCCGCCCGCGACCACCTCGAGCCTGTTCGACTGTGCGGCATGAGAGGAGCCGGCCATGTCGGTCGACGACCAGAGCCCTGAGCTCGCCGGTCGCGTTTCGGCGTCGCAGGACCGTGACGCGTTGTTCTGCCTGCTCGAGGACATCGCCCGGGACACGTGCCGGACCTACCGGGAGACCCAACGTCAGAGCGCCGAGCTGGTGACTATCCGACGCATCCTCGAGGAGATGCGCGAGCTCGCTCGCAGTGCCAATCCGGCTGCAGCGCTCGAGCTCGACCGGTTGGCCGAGCTCCGGCGCCGGGTCGACGAGTGCTGTCCACCGGAGCAGCCACCGCCCGAGGACGACTGCGGTCCCTGCCACTACCGCGGGGAGCGCACACGCGAGGACGATGAGGGTCGAACCGGTTGGTCGGTGAAGTCTCGCGCTTACGTGGACGCCCTCGAGGTGTCCGAGCGGCCGCACAAGGCCTGGCGGATCCAGGACAAGCCGCACCACGAAGCGGACGACGAGCTGCCGACGCTCACCTACGGCCCGTTCGTCGGTCGCATCGAGCCCTCGGCTCACACGCCCTCTCCGCAGCAGTTCATGCAGGGCACCACGGCTCCGGGTGCCCAGGGTCCGGTCACGTTCCGCACGTTCACTGGAAGCGAGCGAAGCGGGACCTGGCCACCGGACTGCAGCGGCGCCCGCGGCGGGGACGTGGTGCTGATGTCGGGCAACCTCTGGCTGAAGCTGTCGGTCGACCGCGGAGTCACGTTCACCGACCTGGACTTCACGAAACTGTTCGCCGCCGACACGACGTACGGCGGCTGGGCCGGTGACCAGGTGGTCATCTATGTCCCGTCGATCGACTGCTTCGTGCTGTACGTGCAGTCCTACGCCCCGAAGTCCGGGACCAGGAAGAACCAGAACGTCGTCAAGCTCGCCCTCGCCAGTCCCGCCGACCTGATCAAGCACAAGGGCGGCAAGGCCGCCTGGGGACGGCAATGGAACTTCACCAGTGACACGTTCGGCCTCGGCGCCACCTGGCTGGACTTCCCGGACCTCAGCTACGGCCAGAACTACCTGTTCGTGAACACCAACCTGATCGCCGGGACGTCCCGCAAGCTGTTCTGGGAGCTGCCCCTCGCCGACCTGGCCGCCGGACGCAGCCTGAGCTTCTTGTTCGCCGTCCTGACCGACAGCGTCGGCTCGCCGATCCAGAACATCTCCGGTGACGACAGCTACTTCGCCGGGCACATCAACAACTCGACGATGCGGATCTTCCACTCCCGCGGTGGTGACCCCAACTACGACTGGCGCGACCGGAACCTCGCCAACTGGCCGATGACAACCGACAACGACATCGTCTCTGCGGCACCGGACTGGAAGGACTGGGTCAGCGAGGACCATCGCATCATCGGTGCCACCAGGCGTCGCAACGAGCTCTGGTTCGCCTGGAGCGCCAGCACCGGCGACGGAGGTGGCGGCGGCTTCAAGTTCCCGCACGCGCACGTGCAGATCGCGAAGTTCGACCTCACCCAGGACTACAAGCTTCTCGAGCAGACCCAGGTCTGGAACCCGGACCACGCCTACTGCTACCCGTCTCTGACCACCAACGCCGACGACGAGGTGGGCATCTCCTTGGCCTGGGGTGGTGGCGGCAAGTACTACGGCAGCCACGCCGTCGGCATCCTCGGCGACTTCGTGGTCTGGTACGGCGAGGCCAGTGACGAGACGTCTCTCCGCCAGGCCCAGGACGACGACGGGAACCTGCTCACCAACCCGGACGGCACCCCGCTGATGTACTCACGCTGGGGCGACTACGTCCACGTCCGCCTCGCGCACCCCGACCGCCGCTTCTTCAGCGCGTTCGGGTACGCGGTGCACAAGGACCCGGCCGGCGAGCGGATGCAGTTCCTGTACGTCGAGTTCGGCCGTCAGGCCCTTCCATACCCCGGCCTACGCTGAGCCCGCTGCACGGTCCCCGAGCACGCAGTCATGACCCTTCACCCTTCGCGACCGCGAGCTTTCGCCAGCCGTCGACAACGAGTGGTCACGTCCGCCGAGCGGCCAGCAGATGCGGAAACCGGCTCGCGAGCGTGCCGTGCTTCGCGCACCCAAGCTTCGGGTTGAGGCGATGGCCGCTCACTTTGGCAGGGCGACGAGCCCAACACCGTTCCCAGGACCCGAGGTGCGAGGGCCTACCTCGACTGCCTCGGCGTCCAACTCCCACCGCCTACGTCCTAGACGTCTGACGAATCTGACCGGCGATTCCGGACGGACGTCCATCCGCATGTGCAGACGCCCGCCGGAAGCTCGGTCTCGTATGACCTCGCACATGGGCCCATGGTCAGTCGTGAACAAGCACGCTCCCGACGATCGGACGGCGCCGAGGCATACTCACGGCATGGACGTCGACGTCGAGGTCGAGGCGCTCATCCCGTTTCCACTTGAGGATGTCGCCCTGTACGCGGGTGACCCGTCGAACGCACCCGAGTGGTACGCCAACATCCGATCGGTGAACTGGCGGACGCCGCCCCCGATAGCCATCGGGTCGCAGATGGACTTCGAGGCCACGTTCCTCGGCCGCCGACTCGCCTACACCTACGAAATTGTCGAGCTCGAGCCCGGGCGACGGCTTGTCATGCGAACGACGGACGGACCATTCCCGATGGAGACGTCCTACACCTGGGAGCAACGTCCCGGCGGGACCCTTATGAAGCTCCGCAACCGTGGCCAGCCCAGCGGTTTCGCCAGGGCCGCCGCGCCGGTGATGACGATGACCATGAAGCGCGCGATGGTCACCGACCTCAACCGCCTCTCGCGGCGGTTGAGGAACCGCTGACCGTCGCTCATCGGACTCGACGCCCCTGTCGAGTCAGCCCACGTATTCGGGTCGCGTCCATCGAGCACTTCTTGCGCGACGCCAGCCCTCGTTTGTCGCCGTCGAGTCCGCCACGCATTGTGGTCCGGTGACCAGCCGGACGCAGCGAGCTGCCGAGTCCGGCGCTGCATCAATCCGCGGCGTGGTGGCAGCCTTGCGTGCGGCGAGACCGTTTGGACCCGGGCCTCGAACACCATCCGCGGCGCATGGCGCAACAACCTTGGCTCACGGCAGTCCTAACGTCTGGGCAAGCCTCACGACGTGTGCGCCGGACAGTGGTGAGGCTTGGCCTCTCGCCAGGTGAATCTCGATGACCACCACCCTGCTCGCGTTCCAGCGGGAAGCCATGTCGCTGGCACAGCTTGCTGCGGTCTCCCATCTCGCCCGGTACTCCGGGCACACCCATGCCCTGTATGCGGTTCAGCTTCGCCGCTGGTTCGCCTGGTGCGAGCCAACGCCCTCGATCCCTTGGTCGGGATCCAACTCACCCACGTCGAGCTCTACGTCAGCTCCCACTGGGCGGTCCGGGTCGGCCAGGGACGCGCCGCGTAGAGCTCGGCGACAGCGGGTGTCGATCAGCTCACCTCAGCCCTGGGGGCTGAGTGGGCGCCCAGCGGGGTCCGGGTCAACGCGATCGCGCCGGCGGCCACCGCTACCGCCACGCCGATGAAGCGACTTGCCCACGACCCCGACCGCGCACATTACCTTGGCGACCTCGTCCCGCTCGGCCGGATGGCCACCGTCGACGACATCGTGCCTGTCGCGGTGTTCTTGGCAAGTCCGGGATCCGACTTCATCACCGGGCAGACGCTCTTTGTTGATGGCGGAGCATCAGTCGGGGGGTAACCGAGTCACTCGGGCTCGGCCTGCCGCCGGTACCCCGCTGCCGTGAAGATTGGGCGTCCGGCCAGTCGGCGGGCGATCTCGAGCAGATGGAGCGCCGGCTCCGCTGGGCTGACCCGCGGGAGCGCCACGGCGAGCGTGGCCGCCTGGCACGCCGGGGTGACGGGGCGGTAGTGCGCTCCAGGGACGTTGAGGTTGCTCGTGCTGTGCGGCACCAGCGAGACGCCGAGCCCCGCGGCGACGAGGGAGACGAGCACGTGGTCGTTCGGGGCCTCGTACACGACGTCGGGCGTGAAGCCGGCTGTGCGACAGGCGCCGACGATGGTGTCGAATGCGTCCGGCGCACTCGCACGTGGGAACAGCACGAAGCGCTCGCTCGCGAGCGCGGACAGCGGTAGCGGAGTGGTCGGCGACGAGGTGAGTGCCGGGTGGCGTTCGGGCACTGCCGCCACCAGGGTCTCGTCGGCCAGGGGCCACATGTCGAGGCCCGAGTAGGGGCCGGGACTGCGCAGGAAGGCGATGTCGACGGTGCGGTGCTCGAGCGCCTCGAGCTGGGGAGTCGCCTCCATCTCGTAGACGAGCGGGAGCACGTCCGGGTAGGTGGTCCGGAAGACGCGCAGCGACTCGACCAGGGGACCCGAGAAACCCGAGGCGACGCTGGCGACGCGCAGCGCGCCCGATTCGCCGGCGCTGACCCGGCTCACGATCCGCCTGGTCTCCTCGGACCGCGCCAGCAGGGTGCGGGCCTCGTCGAGAAGTGCGCGGCCGGCTTGGGTGAGGCCCACCGAGCGCGAGCTACGCTCCAGCAGCTGCACGCCCAGCTCGCGCTCGAGCCGGGCGATCTGCTGGGACAGCGGTGGCTGGGCGATCCCCAGCCGTTGCGCCGCGCGGGTGAAGCTCAGCTCGTCTGCCACCGCCACGAAGTAGCGCAGATGCCGCAGCTCCATCCGGGAACCATATCGACATCGTCTTGATGGGCGCACGAACTGGTATTGGACGTATCCATCGCGGCGGTCCTTCACTGGTGCGACCACCCCCCCAGTCCTGGAGGCCCTCGATGGCTGACCGCGTGCTCCTCGATGACGTCCCGCTCTCGTCGTTCCACCTGCGGGTCACGGCGTACACCACCGGCGGGATGTTCTGCGACGGCTACATCCTCGGCATGATCGGCATCGCGCTCGCGGTGTGGGCGCCACAGGTGGGCCTGACCTCGCTGTGGGAAGGGCTCATCGGCGCCTCAGCGCTGGTCGGCATCTTTCTCGGCGCGCTGGTCTTCGGCCCGATCACCGACCGGGTCGGCCGGCAGACGATGTACCTCGCCGACCTGGTGCTCTTCATCATCGGCTCGGCGCTGCAGTTCTTCGTCGACGAGCCCTGGCAGTTGGCCGTGCTGCGGCTGGTGATGGGGATCGCCATCGGCGCCGATTATGCGATCGGTGCCGCCCTGCTCTCCGAGTTCCTGCCCCGGCGCCAGCGGGGACCGCTGCTGGCCAGTCTCAACGCGGTGTGGACCGTGGGCTTCGTCGTCGCCTTCGTGGTCGGCTACCTGATGCGCGACCTCGGCGACGAGTCCTGGCGCTGGATGCTCGCGTCCTCGGCCGTGCCCGCGATCGTCGTGCTGTGCCTGCGGCTGGGTACGCCGGAGTCGCCCCGCTGGCTTGCGGCTCAGGGCCGTCACGAGGAGGCCGACCAGGTGCTGCGCGAGTTCTTCGGCCCCGACGTGGTGCTCGGCCCGGAGCCGCCGTCGCCGCGCCGGGCGCGGATCGCGGAGCTGTTCACCCCACGGTGGCGGCGGCGGACCGCGTTTGCCTCGCTGTTCTGGTTCTGTCAGGTGCTGCCGTTCTTCGCCCTGTTCACCTTCGCACCCACGGTGCTGAAGGCCCTCGGCCTCGCGGACGAGTTCACCGGCGGGCTGACCCTCAACCTCTTCCAGCTCGCCGGCGGTGTGGTCGGTGTCGTGGTGATGAACCGGCTCGCGCGCCGCGGTTTCGTGATCTGGTCGTTCGTGGTGCTGGCGCTGTCGCTGCTCCCGCTCGCGCTGGCGTCGTCCCCGTCGGCGACGGTGGTCATCGCCTCCTTCGCGGTGTTCGCGTTCACCGTGTCGGCTGCCGGCAACCTGGAGACGGTCTACCCCTCCGAGCTGTTCCCGACCGAGCTGCGCGCCACCGGCGTCGGGTTCGCCGCGTCGATGAGCCGGATCGGGGCTGCCGTGGGCACCTTCCTCCTCCCGCTGAGCCTGGACCACTTCGGTAACCAGACGACGATGGCGATCGGTGTCCTCGTGCTTCTGTTCGGCGCGGTCGTCTCCTGGGCCTGGGCCCCCGAGACCCGGCACCTCGCACTCACCTCGGCGAGCGCCGGCGACGATCTCACCCCCGTCGAGGCCACCGCCCCGGCCACCGCCGCCGCCGTCCGGGAGCCCTGATGGCCGCATACGACGCGGACGTCGGCGTGGTCGGCGTCGGCACCGTCGGCGCGATGACCTGCTGGCAGCTCGCCCGTCGCGGCGCGTCGGTCGTCGGCTTCGAGCAGTTCGCGCCCGGCCACGACCGGGCTGGCGCCGGGGGTGAGAGCCGGCTGTTCCGCACCGCCTACCTCGAGGGCGCCCAGTACGTCCCGCTGCTGCTCGCCGCGCAACGGCTCTGGCGCGAGCTCGAGGCCGAGACCGGACACGACCTGCTGACCCTCAATGGCGGACTGATGATCGGCGCACCGGACGGCGAGCTGCTCACCAGCGTGCGCGCGAGCATCCACGAGCACGACCTGCCGCACCGGGAGCTCGACCACGACGAGGCCTCGGCGACCTACCCCCAGCACCGGCTACGACCGGGCGAGGCGATGATCCTCGACGAGCAGGCAGGCTTCCTCCGTCCCGAGCTCGCCGTCACCGTCGCCGGCTGGCGCGCCGAGACCCTCGGCGCCCGGATCGTCCGGCACCAGCCGGTGCTCGCGCTCGAGCCGGACACCGACGGGGTGACCGTCGTGACCGCCGACCGGACCTGGCGGGTGCGCGAGCTCGTGCTCGCCGCAGGGGCGTGGAGCCGCCGCCTGCTGCCCCACGTGGTGCCGCCGCTCGCCGTACAGCGGCTGGTGATGACCTGGTTCCCCGCTCGCGACCCGGCCGAGTTCGCCGTCGACCGGTTCCCGATCTTCATCCGACACAGCGACGGCTTCGACATCTCCGGTTGGCCCACGCTCGACGCGACCAGCGTCAAGGTCGCCGTCAACTACGGCTACGACCAGGTGCCCGACCCGGACCTGCTCGACCGCACCGTCGACGACCGGCTCCTCGGCGTGATCCGAGCGGCCGTCGCCGAGCAGCTCCCGGGACTGTTCCCCGAACCCGTGCGCGTCGGCGCCTACATGGACGGCTACACCAGTGACCACCACGCAGTGGTCGGCCCGGCACCCGCCGTCCCGCACACGTTCCTCGCCTGCGGCTTCTCCGGGCACGGCTTCAAGATGTCGCCGGCGGTCGGAGCCGCGGTGGCGGACCAGGTCCTCGAGGGAGGCACGACGCTCCCCGTCGCGCACCTCACGCCCGGCAGGCCACTCGACGACCACGGGCTCGGTGACCTGCGCACCGTGATGGCCGACCTGGCCACACCCGTCGGCAGCTGACCGCACCGACCACTCGACGAAGGGACCCCAAGATGGACGCAAAGATCGCCGTGATCGGCACCGGCAGCATCGGGTCGATGACCCTGTGGCAACTCGCCCGCGCCGGCGTCGACGCCATTGGCTTCGAGCAGTACGCCCCCGGCCACGACCAGGCTGCCGCGGGCGGCGAGTCGCGGATCTTCCGCACCGCTTACCTGGAGGGCCCTCAGTACGTCCCTCTCCTGCTCCGCGCCCGCGAGCTGTGGCGAGAGCTCGAGGAGGAGACCGGATTCGACCTGCTCACCCTCAACGGCGGCCTGATGATCGGCCACCAGGAGTCCGAGCCGATGCGCATCGTCCTCGCCTCCGCCCGGAACTTCGACCTGCCGCACCGCGTCCTGGGCGTCGAGGAGATGCGGCGTGAGTACCCCCAGCACGCGATGCGCGACGGCGAAATCGCCTTCTTCGACGAGTGGGCCGGCGTGCTGCGGCCGGAGTTCGCGGTCCTGGCCGCCGCCACCGCCGCCCAGCAGCGCGGCGCGCAGGTCGTCTCCGGCACGCACGTCACCGACGTGGAGCCGCACGGCGACGGCGTACGAATCCACTGTGGGGACCGGACCTGGACCGTCGAGCAGGCAATCGTCACCGCCGGACCGTGGACGAACCGGTTCGTGCCGTCGCTCGCGCAGCACGTCCACCCACGCCGACTCGTGATGACCTGGTACCACCCGAGCGGCTCCGTCACCGACTACCTCCCCGACCGGTTCCCGATCTTCATCCGGGACACCGATGACGTGCACGTCTTCGGCATCCCCACTCTCGACGGCGGGTCCGTCAAGGTCGCCCCTCACGCGTCGTTCGGCCAGATGGACGACGCCGACCACCTGGACCACAATGTCGCCGCATCGGACCTCGAGCCGATCAACGCTGCGGTTGCGGAACTGTTCCCCGGCCTGGTGCCGACCCCTGTGCGGGTCGCCGCCTACATGGACGCCTACACCACCGACGGGCACGCCCTTGTCGGTGAGATGCCCGGAACCGCCAACGTATGGCTCCTCGGCGCGTTCTCCGGCCACGGGTTCAAGATGGCCCCGGCCTTCGGCCAGGTCGCCGCGGAGCTCGCCGTGGACGGCAAGACGTCACTGCCCATCGAGCACCTCGACCCGAACCGCTTCCTCACCTGACCATTTGATGCCTGCAGGTCACGGAGGCCGCACGCGCAAGACCCCACCGCTGTCCGTGAACCTTGGATGGATGTTGGTAGACCGCCGACACCAACACACCTCTTGCAGATGGTCTGCGCATCGCGTTGGCCGGTCGCTGACCCGCGGTAGGGAACTGGCAATGGGCCACTGTTGCCAGAGCGCACCATCGGGTCTGGCGCGCTCAAATGCGCGAACGACAGCCGCCGCGACGGGCGCCCTCAAGGCTGGGATCGCGCCCAGGTAATCAACCGGCGGCTGGGGCAATCCACGCCGGCATTCACGCTGCAGACGTGCACGCGTGTGATCCCCGGAATGGACCGTGCAGCGGCGGACAGGTACCGGCGCTCATCATGGGGTCGGACGCCGACGGACGCATTTCGGGACGCACCGAGATGACAGACGGAGGAAATGAGAACTGGCCTGGGGCAAAGCCCCAGGCCAGCGATGGTAGCGGGGGCAGGATTTGAACCTGCGACCTCTGGATGCCATC